>CAYZIW010000019.1:0-33002 GCA_964478605.1 uncultured archaeon
AAACATGACATGTCCGTATTCAACAAGATTAGCTGCGTAACTCGTCACACCCATAACAACTTCGTCGAAGTATTTAGCTAAAATTTCTGCGTTTCCAATTCCATTTTGAAGGCTGCATACAATGCCAGCATCACATTCAGAAAGAATTTTTGCTGCATCTTCAGTGTCGTAGGCTTTAACTAAGAAGAAGGTTATATCAGCATTCTGTGGTAAAGCCTCTGCTTTAACCTTCAATTCAGCGTTCATCAAACCGCTGATCTTTAAACTTTTTTTTAAAGCTTCAAGTTGCAAACCTCTTGCAACGAAAATGACTTCAAAACCTGAAAGTTGAATTAGAGCCCCTATTAAACTCCCAAGTGCACCGGCACCCATGATCTGAATTCTCATCTTCCACATTCTCCACAAAGAATTTTAACTTAGCGATGTCTTTCAACCATGAAAGTTACACCTTGGGAAGTAGAAGGAGTGATAGATTATTACAAGCTTATAGATGAATTTGGTATCAATAGTTTTTCGGCACTAGTTGGTAGAATTCCGAATCCGCACAGGTTTATTAGGAGGGGGATAATATTTGGCCATAGAGATTACGATCGAATTCTTGATGCTATTCAGTCAGGAGAAAGCTGGGCTGTTATGTCAGGTTTCATGCCATCCGGTAGCGCCCATCTCGGACATAAGATGACAATGGAAGAAATAGTTTGGCATCAGAAGATGGGAGGAATGGCTTTTATAGCAATCGCTGATATGGAGGCAAATTTTGTTAGAGGATTGAATTGGGAGAAGACGAGGGAAATAGGTTTTCAGTATATAAAAAGCATAATAGCACTAGGATTAAATAAAAATAGTTCTATAATATATTTCCAGTCAGCTTCAAAGAAGGTTAAAGATCTAGCTTTTGAATTGTCTAAGGAAACGAACTTCAGTGAGCTCAGAGCAATCTACGGATTTAAAAGTGAAACCCCAATCGCGAGACTTTACATTCCGCTTATTCAGGCAGCTGACATTTTGCAACCTCAACTGAAGGACTTTGGTGGTCCAAAACCAGTAGTTGTTCCAGTGGGTGCAGATCAAGATCCTCACATAAGGTTGACGAGAGATTTAGCAGCTAGGAGTAGCATTTTTTCATTTGAAAAAATTGAGAATGGCGTGAGGATAAGGAGTAGAAGAGGTGTAAGCTATCTTGAAGCTTTAAAGGGGTTGAACTTCGAGAAGAAGATCTATGAAGAGCATTTAGATATGTTTGGTGATCAGAGAGAGATAGAAGATGCTGTTAGGTGTGTGGAAGTAGAGATAGGTGGCTTCGCATTTATACCGCCTTCTTCGATTTATCACAAGTTCATGACAGGTCTTTTGGGAGGAAAGATGAGTTCAAGTAAACCTGAGAGCTACATATCTTTGTTTGACAAGCCGGAAGATGGAGCAAAGAAGGTTAGCAAAGCCTTAACCGGTGGAAGAGCCACAGCAAGTGAGCAGAGACAACTTGGTGGCGAACCAGATAAGTGTGTGGTTTTTGAACTTTTTGCGTACCATCTGATAGAGGAAGACAGAGATTTGGCGGAAATAAAGGAAAATTGTTTATGCGGAAAAATTATGTGTGGAAGTTGTAAAAAACTAGCTGCTGAGCTGGTGAAAAACTTCTTGAGTGAATTTCAGGAGAGAGTTGATGAAGCGGAGTCGAAACTTGAAGAATATGAAATAATCTGTTAAACATCAAACCTTAGCAGTGCTGCGATTCCGCCTAGGCTTTCTAATCTTTTTCCGGGTTCAAATTCGCTGCTCATTATGACAATTTTTCCGCCCATCTGCTCTACATCCTTCATAAAGCTGTCTATATCCCAGCTTTCTCTTGCTTTAAAGAGAAACTCGTCGGTTATCAGCAGAACATCTATGGCTCCGAATTCATAAGCTTTTTTAACTTCTTTTACCCCATACGCTACTCCTTTGCCTTTTGCAATTCCAGCCATCAGTCTTTCGATGTATTCAGACTCTTCACTTAACCTTATTTCTCCAACTATTTTGTCTAGGACCTTTCTTCTTAAAACTTCCGTGAAGCCCCTGATACCTATAGAGGAGGTGTCGACGATTATCGCTTTGCTAGCTATTTCTGGATTCTTTTCTCTAAGGAAATCCAAAAAGTCCTTCTTTGTAAATCCTGGACCTGCAATAACTAGATATTTAAATTCAATTGTTTCGAGCTTCGAAGCGACTTCTCCAAAAAATTCTCTTCTTCTGTCTCCAAAATTCTTCGAATAGCTAAAAGAAACATCAAATACCTCCTCAACTCCCCAATGTCTTAAAACCCCAGCTATTGCATCACCCTCTTCTATTGTTAAAATCAAAACTTCAGGCCGTTTTGATGCTTCAACTGCGTATCTTAACCTTTCTAACTGCTCCTTTTTCCATTTTCTTTTTATTATGCTCAACTCTTTCCCAGGGGCTATGTTTAGAGTATGGTATCCAGATTCGTCCACTCCAGCAACGATCTTTCCGATCACTCTGATTCTATTGGCATACCTGTGGAACTCAACTTTTTCGACTTCCACGCCAATTCTGACTGTAATAAGTTCTTTATCACTTCTAAGCTTGTCAGAACTTTGAGAAGCTCTTTTTGTCAGAGAAAAGACTATATCTCCCCTCTCTATCAAGTACTTTAGATGCCAGAGGTCGTCCAAGCTCTCTGGAACAATTTTTATCTCTCCTTCTTCACCCTTCAGATTTTCCTCTACCACCTGCATATCTCATCTTCGCAATCAAAGCTGCTCCTAAGGCTCCTATAATTTGTGGTTCGTTGGGCACTTTTATCTCTAGCCCCAACTCCTTTTCAAGTGCCCTTTTTACACCACTGTTTTTGGCAACTCCGCCTGTTAGCACAACATCTGGCTTAACACCAACTCTTTTTGCCATCGCTGCTATGCGTGACGCTATCGCGTTGTGAATACCGGCAACTATGTTTTCAACTTTTTCACCACTTGCCAGATAACTTATAACTTCGGATTCAGCAAAAACTGTACATGTTGAGGATATGCTTACAGGTTTATCGGCCTTTTTGTCAAGTTCTCCGAGTTCATTAACTTCTATCCCCAAAGCTGACGCCATAACTTCAAGGAACCTTCCAGTACCAGCAGCGCACTTGTCGTTCATGACAAAACTTTCAACGCTGTTAAAGACGGCGATGACCTTGCTATCTTGCCCACCTATATCTATAACGGTTCTAGTGGTGGGTATTAAGTATTTAGCTCCTAAAGCGTGGCAGGTTATTTCAGTAACTCTATCGTTTGCAAATTTCACCTTGTTTCTCCCGTAACCAGTTGCAACTACTGCTTTAACGTCTTTTTCACTTAAATTAGCTTTCATCAAAGCATTTCTGTAAACCCTCTCTACAACATCCTCTATTTTTGGAGTTACCTTTAGAATTTCGTAGGCCAGAATTTTATCTTCATCTATTATCACACATTTTGATGTTAGAGAACCCACATCTATACCGGCGAAGATCATGTTAGTATCTCAAGAAACGCCTCCAATCGCGTTTCGATTTGTGCCTGGCTAAAAGCCCTCGAATCTACCATATCTGCTTCTATAACTACAGATGGAACGCTTATCATCTTTTGCAGCTCATATTGGCCAAAGGAATAAGGTTTACAACTTCTGTTCGAGTGAATTACGACACCATCTACGTCGTAGATGTCTATCAGCTCGTTTATCGCTTCGGCCATGCGTTCTAGGCCAACGTTGAGGTATATGTATATGTATGTTTCCGCTATACTGCCTAAGATGTCGCTTTTATCTTCAACGATCATCCAGCTCCAAGCGTTGGTGTATGTGTCAGCAACAACGCAAGCCTTTCGAGATGCAAAAAATTCTCCAAGCCATCTTAGCTGGTACCATATTGGGATGTTGTCCCAAAGAAGTCTTATTCTTTCATCATCAACAGCTGCAACACCATTTTTGATCCTCTCATCCAATTCGCTTTTCATTTCCGAGTAAAAGCTTATTGGATACTCCGTCCCACGCAAACATACTATTGGTGCCATGTTTATGAACGCATCGAAACACGTTAGCGGTGATGGTTTATTCTTTGCTGTAAGTAGGACATCTTTGTAAGCTTTTACACCAGAAAGAGCCATCATTAAAGTTTTTTGAAGTCTCCCATCTTCAAGTTTCTCTCCTGTGAGTTTCTCCAAGAAGTCTATGAACTCAACAAGCTGGTCCCTTACGTAAGTAACGTAGCTTTCTTTCACCTCCTTCCTAACGAAAGGTGTGTCCAGAACAAATAGAGGCACCTTAAATATCCTGCTTAGAACTTCGTACCATTTAACAACCGTATTGCAGATATTATTGCATGCAAAAAGAAATGTTGGTTTAGGCAATCCACCGATGGGGCTTGATTGAGCTAAAACGCACCCTATATCGCATCTAGCGTAAGAACAAAGATCTCTCGAAAAACCAATTTTTTCTGCATATTCTGAATAGTTTGGCCCAAGTTTTGCAGCACCAATCAGCGCTGCATGGTTTTCCGGATAAGCAGGATATATGTCCATTGCATAAAGAATTTCAACGGGAGCTCCGCTTGTTACCCAAGCAACATTTCTTGCTGAATGTCCCATCATGTAGTAACCAGCCATAAGCTGGCGCATCTTTTCGTTAGCTCTTAACTTTTTCAGCATGATATCACCTCGTAAAAGGCTTCTATTCTTGTTCTAAGCTGTTCTAACGAAAAAACTGGGAATTCAATCTCCAAAAGCATGGTTTTTTTCCCCATCTCTTCAAGCTTTTCTTTTAACTGCGGATAATCGAAGAAGTGCGGATCACAGAATTTCATCAGCAAAAAGATAACCCCATCGCAGTCTTTTGATAACTCCAAAATTCTTCTGAATCTACGCTCTCTCTCATAATGCTTTGTGGGACATTCAGCTTTACAGAGATATTTTTCGGCTAGATACCTGAAACCATCCTCTATTGAGTTTATATCTCTCTCTGGGTACTTAAAGGAGAAAAATCTCGTTCCTATGCAAAGATCATCCTTTATCGCAAATCCTACTTCTTCGAAAAGCTTGAAGACATTTAAAAATGGACAAACACTGCCAGTAATTAATATTTTTGGCCTATCTCGTTCTTTTTGTGGAACTTTAATCATTTTCAAAGCCTCTTTTACACTCATTTCTTGAACTCTAAGAAGTAGCTCGTAATCGGGCTTTATGGAAAACAACTCTTCAAGTTTTTTTTCGAGTTCTTTGTAAAGTTCGATGTTCTCTTTTAGAGATTGCAGAGTTATATCTCCTCCCCAAAGTTTCAGGGTGGTTGCTAAATCTCTGATTTCCGATATAAGAAAATCTTTACTCTTTTCATCGACTCTAGTCGGAAATTCAAAATTGTATACCTTCATTTTTGTATTTCTCTCCCAAATGTCGGCTAACCTCATCAAGGTGTCGCAACTTCTTGTAAATATAACTCCATCTAGCTGAAGTTCTTCTCTTAGGGCTCTCTCTAAAGATCCTCTCGCCTGAGAGCAGGAATAACTTTGAATGTGTACATTTGCAATTCCTGTAATGGAATTTTTAGCGAGAATTCTAAATGGGGAAAAACCAGCAGCCTCGATCAACTCTTTTGGGGTAAAGGTACAGAAGTATCCAACTCTCATGAGAATATTGAAGAATAAATAGTTAAAAAAGATTTCCGTTTCTTATCTGGTTTTAAGTATCTTTTTTGTTTTTATCCTTTGCAGCAATAAAAATCTTGAAAATTTAGTTTTATTATTTATTGCTTAAGTAAAATTTTTATTCGACATTTTAATTTTCGTGTCCAATCTACGTTAAAAAAGGCTTTAAGCAAACTTCTAAAGTTATTAACAGAAATAATCAACTTTCGACCGATTAACTGCAGTAAAACTTAAATACCTCAAGTATAATGCATTGGTAAGGTGCGAGAAGATGGTCGAGAGCGTAGGTAATGGAACGGTTGGATTTGAGGATGGCAGCGAGCATAAAAGTTATGCATATCCAGTTTTACCAAAGTTGGTCCCAAGAAAGGTCTTCTTTACCTCAGGAGTAGGTGTACACAAAGATGCACTGGTCAGTTTCGAACTGGCTCTTAGAAACGCTGGAATAGAGAAGTTCAACCTAGTTACTGTCAGTAGCATATACCCGCCAGGTTGTGAAATTGTACAGATAGAAGAGGGTCTTAACGAGCTCTATCCTGGGCAGGTAGTTTTCTGTGTGATGTCGAGGATGACTAGCAATGAAGCCGGAAAGAAGATATTTGCAAGTGTGGGAGCTGCTATCCCCTCTGAAACAATTCTGCACGGTTATCTGACGGAGTATCACGGATATCTTCGTAACGAAAATGAAGATCCGGGAAAACATTCCGAAGAGAGCGCAGCTTACATGCTTCGAACTGCATTTGGAATTGAACCTGCTAAAACATTCAATGTTACAAGAATCGCTGAAGTTAGAGATTACACAACTGTAATAGCTGCGGCAGTTTTTGTGATGTAATTTTTTAAATTTTTGGAAAATATTTTTCCAAGAACGATTCAAACTTTTTACGTATTTGTTCTTCGGACTCCATTGAGTTAAAAACGACTTCACCAGAGACACAATCGGTAGTGCAACCGTTTATAGCCACTGTAAAGACACCATCTTCAAAAGAAAAATTTATAAATTTGTAGTTTGCTCTTAAAATCTCCTCTATGCTCTCCCTTTTAAAGTAGGGGTTACAGCCGCCGCAGTATTTTATCCTAACTTCTAATCTTTCTGTAGTTCTCATCTGGTAAAATCCCTACAATTATCTTAGCAAATTCTTTTTTCATCTCCAAGTTGCTTCTCCTTAGGATCATTATCTTTTGGGCTTGCGGCGATCCAGCGCCATGCATCGATTCTGGCAGTTCAGCTCCAATTGATAAGTTTTCGACGAGTCTTATGAGTCTCATCCTCTCCTCGGTTGGCACATTTGCAACTCCCTTGAGGTACTTCTCTATGAGATCCCTTGTCTCTGGATTTGCATAGTCTTTCTCGGAAGGCATCGTGGCTATTATACCTCCTGCAATATCTTGTGCTAATCTCGACCACTCATATGGCAACCTTGTGATGTTAAGCTTAGTAACGTTTGCAAGTAACTGGTTTGGCATATAGGCTCCAGAGGGTGTTTTAAAACCTTCGTAAGAACAGGCAAGAGAGCAGCACCAGCAGGTTTCTGCTAGGTGTATCATTTCTGTTATTTTATCTACAACATGGTATGCTTCAGCCACTCCGTTGCATTCAGCAACGCTCGCTGTAGCACCAATCAAAACGTCAGCAACACCAACCTTACAGCCACCGTAGTTCTGCCTGTGGAAGGTTGCAAATACCTCCACAAGTTCAGCTGTAAAATCGTATTCTCCGCACATGAAAACCCTATCCCAGGGAACAAAAACATCGTCGAATATTACTAATGCTTCCCCACCTACTGTAGCGTATTTTGCATTTCCACAGTCAATTTCACCATCTAGTCTTCTTGTATCATTCGTCTGCCTACCAAAAATCATTTTAACGCCTTCAGCATCTACTGGTACTGCGAAAGCTACAGCGTAATCTTTATCCTTCTCACTCATAGCTCTAGTAGGTAGAACGAGTATTTCATGGGAATTTACAGCTCCCGTTATGTGTGCTTTCGCTCCTCTGACAATTATCCCATCTTCTCTCCTTTCTACGACTCTAACATAGAGATCCTTATCAGCCTGCTCATGGGGCCTTAAGCTCCTATCTCCTTTTACATCGGTCATAGCTCCTGCGACCATTAAATCCTTTTTCTGGACGTATTTTACGTACTCTTTGACTCTTTCATGGTAGTCTGTTTTATACTTTACATCAACATCGTAGCTGGTTATGTAGACAGCGTTTATTGCATCAAGTCCTACACATCTTTGAAAACAACTACCAGTTTTTTGTCCAAGAAGACGCATCATTCTGACTTTTTTCACAAGATCTTCTGTACTTTGGTGTATATGTGTAAACCTGTTTATTTTCTCCCCAGTCAAGTGGGAAGTTGCAGTCATCACATCTTCATATCTTGGATCGTGTGCAAGTTCGTAAGTTAAGGCTGCAGCGTTTACGTGTGGAGCTGTTACTGGATCGTCCGCAACACTTTGGATCTTCCGACCCATAAAGTACACTACTGGCCTGTATTTTCTTAGACTTTCTATATACTCCCTTCCGTTCATCATATCAACAAATTTTCGTATTACATTAAAAAATTTGCGGATTATTTCATAAATTTAGAAACCTTTAGGGGCAGTAGGTCCTGTAAATGTATTCAAGAATACCTTCTAGTGACTTCTTGATGAAATAATCTTCTCTTTTCTGGATATCTATGTCAAGCAGGTAGTATCTATTAAAACGGTTATCTTTTTCCAGCAACTCTTGCTTTGCGATCTCTATTATTGTGTCCTTATCCATAAAATCTCTCTTACATGCAACATCATAAACCTCCTCTACCCAGAAAGATAGCTGCTTTCTTGCAGCTGTGATTATCTCTTTGCCATCTTTTCTGAATCCAAAATGTGCAAAACAAACTTTGAAGTTGCCCATGGACTCTATTCTATGGATACTCTCCATAGCAGCTTCAAAGAAGAACTTCGGTGGGGTTGAGGGGCGCATATAGTAATCGCTCTTTAGAGTAAGATAAACTCCTAAAGCCTCTCCAGCGAAGATGAAATCTTTAAAAACAAAACACTGATGATGTGAAGCGTGTCCGGGCGTATTTAGAATTTTTATCTCCTCTCCAGCAAACTCTAATTTGCTGCCTTTGAATATTCTATCCTTTGGAATAGGTTTTGGAATTCCGTAGAATTGTGCAAAATTTCCAAGTACTTCTTTAGATGCCTTCCATAACTTTTCCGGATCTGTAAGGTGCTTTTCACCCTTTTCATGTACTACTACTTTTGCATCAGGGTAGTATTTTATAAAATCCCCTAAACCGCCAGCATGGTCTAGATGAACATGTGTAAGTAATACTAATTCTATTTTTTTAATCCCGAGATATCTTATTGATTCTACAAGTTTTGAAATCGTAGCTGCGGGGCCAACGTCTATAACAACACCTGTTTGCCCGTCTTTTATGATCCAGGAAGATATGAACTTTCTAAATCCCTCAACATCTAAAGGTAGCTCTGCGAGGTACAGATCTTGGGCTATCTCGAGTAAGTTCATGATATCATGTCTTCGGAACTTTTTAATATCTCTTTCGCAATTTGAGTTCTCATCAAAAATTACAGCTAAAAATTGATGAGTTTTTGAACAACATTAGTAAACTTTATAATCCTCCTCAAAAACATCTCTTAGTGAAGTTGAGCGTGAAAACATTACCATTGAAGACTGAAAGACTTAGTGTTGTACTGAACCAGGATGACGCGGAAGATCTTGGAATCTTGCCTGGAGATAGAGTCAGGATCCTTGTTGGGAGGGAGAGTTTTATAGCTGAAGTTGAAACTTCTACAGAAATCATCAAAAAGGGAGAAATTGGACTAGATATCTTTACTGCGGAAAGTTGTAATTTAAATGAACAATGCAAAGTCGAAATTCATCCTGTGGAAAGGCCCGAAAGTGTAGAATTCATAAGAAAAAAATTTGAAGGAAAAAAGTATAAAAAAGATGAAATGAAGAAAATAGTATCTGATATAGCGTCAAACATCTTAAACGATGTCGAATTGGCAGCATTTATTCTTGCAAATGAAATCGTTGGGTTAGATACGGACGAGATTGAGTGGGTTACATGGAGTATGTATGAGAGCGGAGAGAGGATAAGCTTTGAAAGGGGAAACGTTGTAGATTCCAGCAGCATCGGCGGTGTTTTGGGTAACAGGTATGCTATGGTTGCAGTCCCAACTGTAGCGGCTGCAGGACTTTTAATTCCGAAAACTGCAAGCAGAGCAATAACCTCTGCAAGTGGAACTGCAGACACCATGGAAGTCCTTGCAGATGTAAATTTGAGCGTTGATGAGATAAAGGAGATAGTTGAGAAGGTTGGAGGAGTTATAGCTTGGGGAGGGGCAACGAACATAGCTCCCGCTGATGATAAAATTATCCGTGTAGAAAATCCCCTCTCTATAGATCCCCGCCCGCAGTTGCTTGCAAGTGTTATGGCCAAAAAAGTTGCAGTTGGGGCGAGGTTTGTTGCTCTAGATATACCTGTTGGTGAAGGGGCAAAAGTAACGAACTCTGATGCGGCAAGAAAACTTGCAAATGATTTTATAGAACTTGGAAAAAGATTTGGGGTGGAGGTAGCTGCAGCAATAACCTACGGTGGTCAACCAATAGGAAGATCTGTTGGCCCAGCTTTAGAGGCTAAGGAAGCTTTGAAAACTATGGAAGATCGCAGAGGATCTTCAAGCTTAATAGAGAAAGCGCTTGGAATTGCAGGGCTTATTTTTGAAATTTCTGGTTTAGCTACAGATGGATACGTATATGCAAGGAAGATATTTGAAAGCGGTAAGACGCTTGAAAAGTTCAAAGAAATTATAGCTGCACAGGGTGGAGATGAAAAGATAAAATCCGAAGATATCCCAGTTGGGGACAAAAAGTTTGTTTTGACATCTAGCACTGAGGGGGCTGTTGTAGCTGTGAACAACAAAGCAATTGTAAAAATTGCCAGAGCTGCAGGAGCACCAAAGGATAAGGGGGCTGGAGTTTACATTCACAAGAAGAGGGGAGAGGTAGTAAAGGTTGGAGAACCGATATTGACAATTTATGCTGAAAAGGAGTGGAAGCTGGATAAGGCAATAGATGTTGCGAGAAGGGAAAACCCGATAATAGTTTCTGGAATGGTTTTGGAAATTATAAGGAGTGGTGTCAGGGTATGAGTGAGAAGGAAGTTTTGGAAGGTTTAGAAGATGTTATAGCGTTGGAAAGTAAGATCTCGAGGATAGAACTCGTTGATGGTACAGCCGTACTTGAGTACAGGGGCTACGATATAAGGGATCTGGCGAAGAAGTCCACGTTTGAAGAGGTCTGCTATCTTCTGCTTTACGGAGATTTGCCCAAAAAATACGAATTACAGGACTTTAAAATTGAATTGGCAGAGAGAAGAGAGCTTCCACCGCAGATAATAGGCTTGCTCACTCATCTACCGCAATATACGCATCCGATGGTCGTTTTGAGAACTTCAGTTAGCTACCTTGGTTCGTTGGATAAAAAACTGCATGAAAAAAGCAGAGATGAATGCCTAGAAAAGTCAAAGAGCTTGATAGCAAAGTTTCCGACAATAATAGCTTACTTCCACAGAATAAGGATGGGTAAGAATCTGATACCTCCAACTTTGGAGCTTAGTCATGCGGCAAACTTTTTGTATATGTTGCACGGTGAGGAACCAAGTTCTACGGCTGAAAGAGCTTTAGATATGGATTTAATATTGCATGCTGAGCATGAGCTCAACGCCTCAACGTTCGTAGCAAGGGTTGCTGCATCAACTCTCGCAGACATGTATGCATGCGTCGTTGCTGCTACTGGAACGCTTATGGGACCACTCCATGGCGGAGCGGCGAACGAGGTTATGAAGATGCTAAGAGAAGTGGCAACTCCGAGGAGAGCTGAGGAGTACGTCAAAAAGAAGCTTGAGATGGGCGAGAGGATAATGGGGTTCGGGCACAGGGTTTACAGGAACGTAATGGATCCCAGAGCAGAACTTTTAAAAGGACTTGCAAAAAAGCTCTCCGAGGAGAAAGACTCTATATGGTTCAAGGTAAGCGAAGCTATAGCTGAAGCTGTCTACAAATACAAAAAGTTGCTACCAAACATAGATTTCTACTCAGCTAGTGTTTACGCTGCTTTAGGTATACCGGATGACCTCTTTGTAAACATCTTTGCAATGGGTAGAATTCCCGGATGGCTAGCTCACATAATGGAGCAGTATGAAAACAACAGGTTGATAAGGCCTAGGGCAAAGTATATTGGAGAGAAGAACAAAGAGTACATCCCAATCTCGAGGAGAGAGTGATGTACTTCATAACCAGCAACGAGGGAAAATTCAGAGAGGTCAGCAAAATAGCGAAGAATTTTGGAATAGAGGTGGATTGGCTTAAGATGGAATACTTGGAACCTCAATGCAGCGAATTGGAGGAGGTTGCAAGGATAAGTGCAGAGATCATCTCGAAAAAAATAAAAGAAAATTTTTTCATAGAAGACAGTGGTCTTTTTATTGAAGCTTTAAAGGGGTTTCCGGGGGTTTATTCGAGCTACGTTTTTAAAACAATAGGAAACGAAGGCATTTTGAAGCTGATGGATGGAGTAAAAAATAGGAGAGCATACTTTAAAGCTGTTTTAGCTTACTGGGATGGAAAAGAAATCCACCTGTTCGAAGGAAAGGTTGAAGGGGAGATAACCACGGAGATCAGAGGTAGAGGGGGCTTTGGGTTTGATCCGATTTTTTTGTACAACAGAAAGACCTTTGCAGAGATGGGGGAGGAGAAGAACGAGGTGTCTCATAGAAGAAGAGCCCTTGAAAAGTTTTTTACATGGCTTCAAAAGTCCAGAGATCTTTGAACTGTCTTCTCTATTCCAAAGTAGTCTCTGGCAGCTTTTGCCACTCTTTCAACGAACTCTTTTTTCGTGTAAACACCAAGCTTCCAGTTGTTTATAGCAGCCTCTTTTAAAGATCTGACAAGATAGGAAGCTTCATCAAGCCTTATTCTTTCTCCATCCACTATAACCTTCACTCTGACTTCCCTTATCTCTTCCACTTCAGGAATGTCCACGATAACGTACCTTTCATCGATTCCTGCATCTTCAGCTATCTCAGCTTCAGCCCTTCTTTCATCAACCCTCATAACCTTTTGCAGGTCTACTGCTTCTCTACCTACGTATACAGCTCTTTTGAAAAGTTTTCTATTGGTTAGCATCTCGTAAAATTCTTTGTCTTTTTCTCTTATTAGCATCATGGCTTCGCAGTCATCCATCTTAAGAAGATTTTTTGCATCAAAACCATCGTTTATTATTCTCTCCATAGCCTTTTCGTACATCTTTCTTGCTATTCTACATACATGATGGAAGTAGACGCTAGGGTACATTAGAAATCGAGATATGAGCATGGATTCTGCAGCCCGCAGTCCTCCTTCATCTATAACAACTTCGTTTTCGAATCTGATCTTGTCCAAAAGTCTGTTTATATCGAAAACTCCGTAAGCTACACCCGTATAGTGTGAATCTCTTACAAGGTAGTCCATTCTATCTACATCGATATCTCCACTAACGATCGACGGAATTTTTCCCTCTATTAGGTCGGAAATCCTCGAAATTTTGAATCCTAGCTCTTCAATTGCATCTTTGAGTTCATCTTTTATAAAAATTTTTATGTTTTCGTGTCTAACTTTTGCGTACTTTTCAAGCAACCTCTCACTGCAATGGGAAAATGGTGCATGGCCAATATCGTGTATTAAAGCTGCTGCAACAACATCATCCTCTAAATCAAGCTTTTCTCTAATCTTCTCTGCCAAATAAGCTACTCCAATACTGTGTTCGAATCTGGTATGGTTTGCTCCCGGATATACGAGGTTAGCAAAACCGAGCTGTTTAATCCTGCGGAGTCTTTGAAATTGGGGTGTGTCGATTATCTTCAGCATCCACTCTTCAATCTTGATGATCCCATGGATCGGATCCTGTATGGTCTTCTCCACTATTTTCCTTGAACTTACAGAATTTAAGTTTTGAGAAAATCAATATACTTCCAAGCTATCATTTTCCGTGGAAGCGGAAAAAAACGTTGGCATAGAGGTTTATATAACACCCACGCCTGGAATGGGTGGGCAGATAAAGGTAGATCCAGAAGACTTTTATGTAGAAGAGATAGCCGAAATCAACTGCAACGGCCAAAATTATGCTGTGATCAGAGTTAAAAAGAAAAACTGGGATACTATAAGGTTGGCAAAGGAAATTGCAAAGTCTCTTGGTATTAGCAGAAATAGGGTTAGTTTTGCAGGTACAAAAGACAAGAGGGCCGTTAGCGTTCAGTACTTCAGCATATACGATGTTAAAAAGGAGGATATCGAAAAAATCAGGATTAAAGATGTTGAAATAGAGTTCGTTGGCTATTCAAACAGAGCAATTCAACTTGGAGACCTCTTAGGTAACCACTTCAAAATCAAAGTTGTAAACTACAGAGATGGTGAAATATTCGAAAAAACGCTTGAATCCCTAAAAGAACTCGGAACACCGAATTTTTTCGGACTTCAACGTTTTGGATCGACTAGATTTGTAACCCATGAGGTAGGAAAACTTATACTGCAGAGAAAGTACGAAGAAGCACTTTGGAGTTACGTAGCAAAACCTTTTGCTTTGGAGAACGATGAGATCAGGAAAATTAGAGAGGATCTGTGGAACTCGAGGGATGCAAAGCTGGGACTAAAGCTTTTGCCAAAGCATCTGAACTATGAAAGGTCACTACTGCAAAGTTTAAGAGAAGGAAAAAATGAGCTTCAAGCGCTACTTTCGTTGCCAAAAAATCTTAAGATGATGTTTGTGCATGCTTATCAGTCCTACATATACAACAGGTTACTTTCTGAAAGGATTAGAGAATTTGGAACGCTTAAGGATATCTTTGAAGGGGACTTCGCGTCCTATCTAACCTTTGAAAAATCAAAACCGACCTTTTTAGACTACAGCGAAGTAACTAGTATAAATAAAAACAGGGTTAAAAGATTATTGTTGGAGAGATTTGCAGCTTTAGCTTTACCGCTCGTTGGTTACCAAACAAAACTTGAGGGTTGGAATAGAATGGCTTTAGAAATGCTGGCAGAAGATAATTTAGATTTGAGTAGTTTTAAACATGAGGTAAAGGAATTCTCTTCTCCGGGAACTTACAGGGAGGCAGATATGCTCATAGAGATATCTGAAATAAAGTTTGAGAATGGTAACTTCTCCTTCTATCTGCCAAAAGGTTGTTATGCCACAACTTTGCTGAGGGAATTTCTTAAAGTTCCTGGACTAGCTTAACTATCTTATCCATAGCCTCTCCAGCCTTCAGTCTTAGGCTTACGTCCGCTATATTTGTAAGAGGAGTCTCTTCCGGATTTATCTCTACAATTAAACCTTTGTTTTTCTTTACTATCAATGGAAGCGAAGCTGCTGGTTGCACAACGGCTGAAGTGCCGACTACGATCATTAAGTCACTCATAGATGCATGTTTGATAGCCTCTCTTAAAATTTCTGGAGGTATCTCCTCACCAAACCAGACAACTCCTGGTCTTAATAGAGCACCGCACTCACATTTTGGAAGTTTTTCAATTGGCGGTTTGTCGATTTCAAATCTTTTTTTGCATACTGTACACATCAAAACTCTTAAAGATCCATGAAGATGAAGGACTTTCTTACTTCCAGCTTTTTCGTGCAAGTCATCGACGTTTTGTGTTATAAGCATCTTTAAAATTCCCATTTTTTCAAGTTCTGCGAATGCATTATGCGCTAAATTTGGTTTGGCGTTGAATACAATTTCCATCCTCCATTTATACCATTCCCAGACTAATTCTGGATTTTTTCTAAATGCACTTGGTGTTGCAAGCTCTTCAGCCTTGAATTTTTTCCATAAACCATCTTCTCCTCTAAAGGTGGGAATTCCGCTTTCAGCCGAAATACCAGCCCCAGTCAGGGCAGTCATGTATTTGGATTCCAGAATCTGCTTTGCAACTTTTTCTATCATCTACTATAATAATGTAGAGCTACGTTAAAACTTTGCTGAAAACTAACTCAAGTTTTAAAAGTAGATGCCTATAGGATACATGCGATCCAAAGAAAAGTACCTACTGATTGGAGTTATCGTTTTTGCATTTGTAGCACTCGCAGTTTTTGGAAACTATTCGGAGTTCGATAGATCTAGGTGGAAAAGTTACGAAGAAGGTTTAATGCTGGCTGAGCAGAATGGGAAAGAAGTTTTCATCTTCGTGTCCTCAAAAACTTGTCCAACGTGTAGCGAGTTCAAGAGGTACTTTACGAACGAAGTAATGAAAAAAATCGAGGAGAAATATGTACCGGTATTTTTAGAATATCCGAGAGATTCTATAGACATGCTGCCAAAGAAGGTGACATCTTTTCCAACCTTCTGTGTTGGTTATGTAGGCAACATAAGCTGCCGCGAAGTTTCATCGATTCAGGAACTGATGAATATGCTTGGAGTTGAATACCTGCCAAAAGTTTAATTGCAAAATGTTTGGAGAATAAGAGATGAGGGCTGTACTTATATTTAGCGGTGGTGTGGACTCGTCAACTCTACTTTACTACTTGCTGAACAAAAATTACAAGGTTCATGCATTGACATTCATCTACGGTCAAAGACATGCCAAAGAGGTGGAATTTGCAAAGAAGATAGTTGAAAAAGCCAGAGAAGTGGGTTTTGTTGAACATGAAATAGTCGATATAACATCGATCCACAGGCTTATAAGCAAAGGGGCGATTACTGGGGAGGAATTAGTTCCTGCTGGAGAATACAGCGAGGAGAGGCAGAGGATTACAATCGTACCGAACAGAAACATGATTTTACTGGCGATAGCTGTCGGTTACGCTGTAAAGATCGAAGCAAGAGAAGTTTACTATGCTGCACACAAGAGTGATTACAGTGTTTATCCTGACTGTAGAAAAGAGTTCGTAAAGGCCATGGATACAGCTATATACCTTGGAAATCTTTGGACCCCAGTTGAGCTAAAAGCCCCATTTGTCGATATGAGTAAAGCGGAGATAGTTTCTGTTGGATTAAAACTTGGAGTGCCTTATGAACTTACTTGGAGCTGTTATGCTGGCAAAGAAAGACCCTGCTTAAGCTGCGGTACGTGCATAGAGAGAACTGAAGCCTTTTTGCTTAACAAAACAAAGGATCCACTTTTAAGCGATGAGGAATGGAAAAGAGCTGTAGAGATATACAAAGATACAAAAATCAGGAATAAAAATGAATCTTAGTTAACCAAACTTTTTTTATACGCAACAGACTCTTTTTAACCATGTATCAAAAGATAAGACCGCCAGAAGAGGGAGAGAAAATCAGGTACGAAGATGGAAAGCTTTTAGTTCCAAGAAACCCGATAATTCCTTACTTTGAAGGGGACGGAATAGGAAAAGATGTTGTACCAGCTGCTATAAGAGTTTTAGATGCTGCAGCAGAAGCCATAGGAAAGGAGATAGTCTGGTTTAAAGTTTATGCAGGAGAGGATGCTTACAAGCTTTACGGCAACTACCTGCCTGAAGACACGCTAAAGGCTATATTGGAGTACAGGGTTGCTCTGAAAGGCCCGCTAACAACACCGGTTGGAGGAGGGTATAGGAGTTTAAATGTTACAATTCGTCAGGTTTTGGATCTTTATGCAAACGTAAGGCCAATATACTATCTGAAAGGTGTCCCCAGTCCAGTTAAAAATCCGGAAAAAGTTAATTTTGTTCTGTTCAGAGAGAGCACTGAAGATGTTTACGCTGGAATTGAATTTCCATACAACAGCAATGAGGCTAAGAAAATTAGAGACTTCTTTAAAAAAGAGTTTGGAATAAGCATCAGAGATGATGCTGGAATAGGGGTTAAACCAATCAGTGAATTTGCAACAAAAAGGTTGGTCAGGATGGCAATAAGGTACGCGATAGAAAATGGTAGAAGCAGTGTAACTCTTGTTCATAAAGGCAACATAATGAAATATACAGAGGGAGCTTTTAGAGATTGGGGTTACGAGGTTGCAAGGGAGGAGTTTGGAGAATACTGCATAACTGAAGATGAACTCTACGAAAACTACGGTGGAAAGCAGCCAAAAGGAAAGATAGTGATCAAAGATCGAATAGCAGACAACATGTTCCAGCAGATACTCACAAGGACCGAAGAGTACGATGTCATAGCACTTCCAAACTTAAATGGTGACTATCTGAGCGATGCTGCTGCAGCCATGGTTGGTGGGCTTGGTGTTGCGCCGGGGAGCAACATAGGGGATGGAATAGGCGTATTTGAGCCGATACATGGTTCAGCACCGAAGTATGCTGGACAAAACAAGGTAAATCCAACAGCCCAGATACTAAGTGGAGCGCTCATGCTTGAATACCTCGGATGGAAGAAGGCGAGCGAATTGATAAAGAAGGCTGTGGAGATGACGATAAGTAGCGGAATCGTAACCTACGACATCCACAGGTTATCGGGAGGGAAGCTTGTGGGTACAAAAGAATTTGCAGATGCTGTTATAGACAATATGAAGACGTTATGATACAAATTTTTGGTGCTGGAGTTGCAGGCACTTACCTTTTTCATTTATTCGAGCAGAAAGGTTACAAAGTGAATATTTTCGACGTCAGAAGTTCTGTGGATTGTAGGTGTGCATGGGGTATAATTTATTCGGAGGCGAAAGAGCTTTATAGTCGGATTGGTGTTGACATTGATGAATATCTGCTTTCAAAGCCAGAATATGTTGTTGTAAATGGAGTGGTTTTGAAAAACAAAAACATCGTTACCTTTGACAAGAAGAAACTTTTAGGAGATTTGTGGGTAGATTTCAAAAAAATAGAAGATCCTAAACTAGTGATCGATGCTACAGGCACGTCAAGGGCTTTTCTACCTCCAATAAAACAGGATAGATTGCTTCCGACTCTTCAGTACCTTGAAAAGCAAAATATCGAGGAGAACATCTATATCTTGGCAAAAAATACTGGTTATTCTTGGGCTTTTCCTCTTGGAAATAACAAGTGGCACATTGGAGCTGGAGCTTTGAGTTTAGAGGATGCTAACGAATTGATAAGAGGTCTGAAAGAAAAATATGGGTTTAGGAGTTGTGAAGCTGAATGTTCTTGTTTGGCTAAGATAAGAATGCTCCCACCATCGAAGTGCAAACCTTTTGTTTATCAAAACGTATGTGGTGTTGGAGAGGCTATAGGCTGTGTAAGTGGCGCTGGAGAAGGAAACGTTCCAGCCTTAATTTCATCAAAAATACTTTTTGAGTGTTTCGAAAGGAACAAGCTTAATGAGTACGAGAATTGTATAATGAAAGAACTCGAATGGTTGGAAGTTGAGCAAAAGTTCGTTGAAGCTATGCTAAATAAAAAAAGATTTTCGATGCTTCGCTTACTCCCGAAGATAGTGAAGTTTGAGAGGGAAAGAACTGTGGAACATTCTGTAGATACTATCAGATCTCTTTTAGAGATATGAAACGATTTAAGTTCGTATACAAGGAGACAATTGTAACGATAATTACGGAAAGCGAGGAATTCTTTGAAGTCTGCGTAAAGGCTATCCTTGAGGCGAGAAGTGAGATAGAGAGATACATAGCTTTGAATCCAGATTTTTACATATCCTACGAGCCTATAGACTGTAAAGGTGGGAGAATAGTCGATGAGATGTGTAAAGCTGCGAAGATAGCTGGAGTTGGCCCTATGGCAAGCGTTGCTGGAGCAATAGCTGATTTTGCTGTAGAAAAAATGGCTGAGGCTGGAGCCAAGCTGGCTATAGTAGACAACGGAGGGGATATAGCAATGAAGACAGACAGAGAGATATCTGTAGGAATATACCCTACAGAACTTGCATTTATAATTGAACCAAAAAACAAATATTCGATTTGCACCTCCAGTGGAACGATTGGACCATCTGTAAGCTTTGGTTATGCAGATGCAGCAACAGTCTTAGGTGAGAATGCCGCAATCTGCGATGCACTAGCCACAGCGTTGGGCAATGGAGTAAAAAAAGATTTTGAACTAAAAGATCTCGAAGAATACGTTTCGGAATTTTATAATAAATATAAAGACTTCATTGACGGCGTTTTTGTTGCAAAAGGAGATAAAATTGCCTTCGCAGGGAATCTTCCAGAGCTCGTTCCTGCTAAAATCAGTTTTGATCTCATAACGAAGGCTTAGCGGTATATCCTTTTCTCGATACTCTCTAACTTGTTTTCAACTGCCTTCATGTTTGCATAAACGATCTTTTCAACCCTGCCCTCTATATCTTCAGATATAACACCTATTGTACGCTTTAAGCTCTGATACTCTTCCTGCATCCTTTGCATCCTCAATTCGATGCTGATTAAAAATAGAGCCAACGAAGCTACGAGTAGTATAGCGAAAAATACTGTCAAAGCATCTTCCCTGTTGTATAAACTTAGCCATCGGAATACTAGAGCTGCTGCAGATACAACCATCAAAGCTGCAAGCACAAAGTCCCTCATCACTCTACTTTATCTTCTGTATTTTAAAAAATTTGCGAGAGGTTTTAAAGTGGAAGGAAGTAGAGTTTATGTGGAATATATAACTCATCCGCTTATAAAGGAGCGGACGATTGAGAGGAGGATGTATCAAGTTGCCATCGCCACTTCTGCCCTTATAAAGAACACTCTCGTATGCATACCTACTGGATTAGGGAAAACTACGATTGCGGCGTTGGTTGTAGCTTCAAGACTTTTGAATGATGATGGGCAGATTTTGTTTATGGCTCCAACCAAACCTTTGGTTGAGCAGCATGCATCCTATCTAAAAAATGTTTTGAAGATTGCTAGCGATGATATTGTCGCACTTAGTGGCGAGACTCCTCCAGAAAAAAGGGAGGAGTTGTGGAAGAAGAGGATAGTGGTCTCAACACCTCAAGTAGTTGAGAACGATATAATAACAAGCAAGGTTAACCTTGAAAATTTCATACTTGCGGTTTTTGATGAAGCTCATAGAGCAGTTGGAAATTATCCATACGTCTTCATAGCAAAAGAATACATGAGAAAATCTAAAAAACCCCTCATTTTGGCTTTGACAGCATCTCCAGGTAGTGAAGCTGAAAGGATATGGGAAGTTATACAGAATCTGCATATACAGGCTTTAGAAGTTAGGGCAGAGTGGGATGAAGATGTTAAGCCGTACATCGCGAAGAAGGAGATAGAATGGATAAAAGTTGAGATGCCGAAGGAGTTGGAGACAGTTAAGAAGAAGATAGAAGAGTGTATAGAAGTTAGATTCAAAAAACTCAAAAATTTAGGTTTTGAAATTCCAAATGAAGTATCTAAGAAAGATCTTCTAGCTTTTCAGGAGTCTATACAATCTCAATTAGCTTCATCTCCGCAGCCAGAACTTTACGAAGCATCCTCTATTTTGGCGGAGATATTAAAGCTTTCCCATGCTGTAGAGCTTGCAGAAACACAGGGAATTGAGGCTTTAAAAAGATATCTACGCAGATTGCTAAAAGAAGCCTCAACGAGAGGAAGTAAGGCAGCTAAGAGTATAAGCAGTGATCCGATGTTTAGGGATGCTATAATTGCAGCTTTGAAGTGCAAAGAAGAGCATCCAAAGCTTTTAAAATTGATTGAAGTTGTGAAGGAGCAGTTAAAAGCTAAAGAAGATTCGAGAATCATAGTCTTTACTAATTTTAGAGATACCGCAGAGAAACTCGTTGAAGAACTTTCTAAGTTAGCACCAACTTCACGCTTCGTTGGTCAGGCTGCAAGGATTGATGATAGAGGAATGAGTCAGAAAGAGCAGGTTGAAACACTTGAAAAGTTCAAACGTGGAGAATACAAGATCCTCGTAGCAACATCCATAGGTGAGGAGGGTTTAGACATCCCAGCTACAGATCTTGTTGTATTCTATGAGGCAGTTCCTTCAGAGATTAGAGCAATACAACGTAAAGGTAGGACAGGAAGGGGGAGAGAGGGAAAAATAGTCGTTCTTATAACAAAAGATACGAGGGATGAGGCTTACTATTATGCAAGCCTAAGGAAAGAGAGGATGATGCATGAAAAACTTTTAGAAATAAAGAAAAAACTTGAAAACGGTCAATTGACGATTTTGAACTTTCAAAATACTTCTATTCCAAAATTTGGAGTAAAAATAGTAGTTGATTCAAGAGAGCTAAAAGCAGAAGTTGTGAAGCATTTAAAAGAATCAGCTGAAATTGAAGTAAAAAATTTAGAGGTAGCGGATTACGTTTTAAGTGATAGGGTTGCAGTTGAAAGAAAAACAGCAGAGGACTTTGTTGAAAGTATAATCGAAGCCGAAAAACTCTTTTCTCAGCTATTAAAGTTAAAATCTAGCTATCAAAGGCCTATCTTAATAATAGAAGGCTCGAACCTCTATTCCCGCTTGCATCCAAATGCTGTAAGGGGAGCGATAGTATCTATAGCTGTAGATTTTGGGATCCCAGTGATACAAACATCAGATGCAAAGGAAACTGCAGATTTCCTTTTGACCATAGCTAGAAGAGAGCAGGAAGAAAGAAAAAGGACTGTTATTGAGCACGTCGGGAAAACAAAGAGAACACTAAAAGAAGAGCAGGAATATGTGGTTTCCGCCATATCAAACATCGGAAGTGTGATTGCAAAAAACCTGTTAGAACATTTCCAGACAATTGAAAGGATAGCTACAGCAAGCGAAGAAGAGTTACAAAAAGTACCGAAAGTTGGAAAGAAAACTGCAGAAAGGATTAGATTGTTGATGAGCACACCATACAGTGAGGCAGATAAGTACTTGGTGGACTGAAAGAATATAAACAGCATCGTTTCTTGGTAGCTAATGAAGGTTAAAGTGTACTTTCCAGATGGACACTTGGAAACCCCTATATGGGATGCGTTGGTTACCGCAGGGTACAGGTTGAAGAAGAGTCAGAGAGGGTACCTCATAGATGTCGATCATCCTAAAATAATCTTTAAGCAGGTAAGGCCACAGATAATGCCGTTCTACATAGAAATGGGGAAAGGAGATGGAGGATTTACTGGTGAAGATATCTTTGAAAACTGGAAACTGAAAATGGAAATGAAAAACGTTGAAATACTCGCAAGGATACCTTTGAGACCAACAAAGCTGGTAGTAGCGGCTTCGGAGGAAGTTTATCCAGATGTAAAGGATATAAACGATTTTAAGAGAGTAGTAGGAAATAGAAAGGTTTTCATTGCATCAGAATTTCCGGAGATAGCTAAGAAGTATGCAGAAAAACATGGGCTTAATGCAGTAGTTTTCGATCCCATTGGGAAAACTGAAGCGGCCTTACTACCACCTATGCCGGAGGCGGATCTTATAATAGAAATAACGGAATTTGGAACTACACTTAAAGAAAACATGTGTAAAATTATAGACACAATAATGGATCCAGTCTACTCAGTTTTTATTGCAAATAAAAGATCTCTCGAGGATAGAGAAAAGAGAGAAGTTATGGAGAACTTACTTACTGACGTAAACGAGGTTATAAGTTCAAGGAACCTGATAAGCTTACTCTTTAACGTTCCGGACGAAAAAGATCTTGCCAGAATAATAGAGTACCTCACATCCAACGGTTTCGATCCAACCGTCTCACCTTTAGCTAAGGGAGGAGCAGCAATACACATAATCTTAGATAGGTCGCAGGTGAAATTCTTGAAACCTGTAATAAGAGCGATGGGAGCTAAAAGAATCGCTACCGAACCAGTAATATCTTTTGGAGATTAGTATTAAATTCTATAAATCTTTCCAGCTTTTTTAAGCCTGTTCATTATCGCCTTTCCCAAACCTTTTTCCTCGACCCCCTGCATTATTATTACGTCGCATTTTTTGTCCAGCTCTCTAAGGGCCTTGAAAAGGTTCCTTGCGAAATCTTGCAGAGATTCTCCAAGGTTGAAGCAATTTTCTCCCTCAATGCCTAAGCCAGCTATTCCAGCTCTTCTTCCCATCTTCTCAAAATTTTTTGCTATTTCTAAAGCCTTCTCAAAGAAGTTCTCGCCAACTAGAACTATCAACTCGGCTTTTGGAGCGTAGTGTCTGTACTTCATTCCAGGGCTCTTTGGAGTTCCAACTTCCTCTGCAAACTTAACTTCGAAGTACTTCTCTATCTCCTCCTTTGTTACACCTCCAGGACGTAGAATCTCTATCGGATAGACAGTTGTGTCCACCACTGTAGACTCCAGGCCTACTACTGTCTCACCAGCATCAATTATACAATCGATTTCTCCATTAAAGTCTTCGAGAACATGTTCAGCCTTTGTCGGACTTGGTCTTCCGCTTTTGTTTGCTGAAGGGGCGGCGATGGGTGAGCTGTGATCTATTAGTTTTAAAGCTACTTTATGGTTTGGCATTCTAATTGCTACAGTTTCAAGTCCGGCGGTGACTATCTTTGGAACTTTTTTATTTTTCATAACAAGCGTCAGCGGTCCGGGGAAGAATTTTTCTATCAGCTCTTCCGCCACATCGTTTGGTTCGGCTATTTCGTATATCTGTTCAATTCTGCTTACATGCACTATCAGCGGATTATCTGCTGGTCTGCCTTTTACCTCGAATATTCTCCCGACAGCTTTCTCATTTAAAGCATCCGCCCCCAATCCATAGACGGTTTCTGTTGGAAAAGCGACGAGCTTTCCCTGTTTTATATATTCTGCAGCTTCTATTATCTCATCCCCTGGCTTATCGACGTTTGTTTTTATTATCCTCGGTTTCATTCTTTTAGCATGATTTTTATTAAATTTAATGCATCAATTTCGCCAAATCTCCCTTTTCTACAACTCGCTTCATCGAACCTCTTTACATCATCTCTCTTCACTTTTCCATAAATAGCAAAAGGAACCGGCTCTGCAACGTGCGTTTTAAGCTCTACAGGTGTCGGATGGTCTGGAAGCAGTAGAATTCTAGTTTCTTCATCTATCTTGTCAAGCAACTTTCCCACCACTTTTTCATCGTATATCTCTATAGCTTCAACCTTCTTTTCTGCATCACCTTCATGGCTAACTTCATCTATCCCTTCTGTGTGCAAAACTACTAAATCGTAATCTTTCAAAGCCTTCAGTGTAGCCTTTACAAGACCTTTATAGTTTGTGTCTATGTAGCCTGTCAGACCTTCAACACTTATCACATCCATTCCAGCTCCCTTTGCTATACCTTCGAGAAGGTCAACTTCGGTGATCATCGCTCCCCTTAGTCCGTAAATTTCTCTAAGCTTTGGAAAAGACGGGATTTTTCCTCCACCCCAAGGCCATATCATGTTTGCTCTGCATTCTATCTCTTCAAGGACATCTTTTGACCAAAGGATCATCTCTTTCAGTAGAGAAGCTAAATCTCCGTTTGAGGGGAGGTGATCTTCAATCTTCTTGCCTTGTATATCATGAGGAGCGAAAGTTTTTGGCAATTCCTTAAATTCGGTGTCTATACTTAGTAGATTTCTATAACTTCTACCTGGGTGAAATTTAACGAATTCCCATTTCTTGTTTCTGTTCAACTCCTTTATAGCATCTTTTGCTTCTTCATCGCTTATCCTACCACCAGAGTAATCTACCAAGATCCCATCTTTCACCTTTACGAGGTTACATCTGTATATGATTTTAGCACTTATACCTCTTGCTAAAGCCTCGATCGGACCTCTGCCCGTGTAGTATTTCCTAACGTCAATTCCCAGTATGGACATATTTGCAACATCACTTCCAGGCTCGTAGCCTTCGGGAACAGTCCTTGCAATTCCGCATGCGCCCTCATTCGCAATGCAGTCCATGTTTGGTTTCTCAGCAACTTCAAGTGGTGTACCTTTTAGCTTTTCAATTCTCCAGTCGGCCATCCCGTCTGGAATCAGGATCAGGTGTTTCATAACAACTCGCCACACTCGAATATATCACTTAAGGTTATTTCAAAAGCCACAACAGGTAAACTTAGCTCGAAAGCTTCAAGGACTTCTGGATGTATTTCACCAAAAACTCCAACTTTTTTATCTCCAACTACTATGTCTGCTCTTCTACCTTCGATAAAGGCATCATCATCTGAGTCTATAGCTTTCCATTTTAGGTTCATCTCTCTCATAACTGCTTGAACGTAACTCCTTACTTCTGAAAAGTTAGCTTTTGCGTGGATTATACATGCAGCTAGGTTCAGTTTGTTTTTACATCCAATCACCACATCTCCGACTTCAAAAATTTTTTGCGGCATCTCGTGATGTTTATTCTGACTTAACAACTCCAGAAGTTTTGGAAGGATAGATGTTCTAACTATCGTATGATCTATTGTAAGTGGATGCATCAAGGGAACGTAATCTGTCCAAGCGTTTCCTCTTCTTCTCATCATCCTATACATAACCCTTTCATTTGTCAGAGTGAAAGTTATAACTTCTATAAAACCTAAACCAATCATGATCTCCTTTACAGCATCCCTTAAATCGTTCCAGGGATGTGTAGCTCCGACTGTTAAAGTTCTTGGATATTCAGGCTTTATTTTTTCATAGCCATAGCCAATCGCTATATCTTCGATTATATCCCATGGATGCATTATGTCTGCCCTGTAGGGCGGGATCATCACCTTTACCTTCTCTCCAACATAGCACCCATACCTCATCCTCTCTAAAGCATCTTTTAGCTCATCATCACTCATTTCAAACCCTAAAAGTTCGAATATTTCTTTTCTATCTATCTCCATCTCCCTTGCTGACAGATCTGGAGAGATCTCAACTTTTTCTGGATATACTATCTCCACACTCTCTATTTCCGCTCCTCTATCTTTGAGCATGCAAGCTACGATGTTTAGAGCTCTATCAACGCTGCTATCAAAGCCAGTAACATCAATGAAGAGATCTCTCGAATTCTCAGTTACGCGGGTCTTCTCAGCGTTTATTATTGGTGGGAATGAGATCGCTTCACCCTTTGCATCGATTATCATTGGAAACATATCTTTTCCTTCCAGTATGAAGGAGTAGAGTTTTCCTTTCGGATGTTCCTTTAAAATTTCTGCAACACTCATCGCCCTATCGAAGTCGAGTGGTATGAAAGAAAAATTTTCATCTACAGCCTTGTAGGTTAGAGGGAAATTGACCTTTGAAAGATCGTGAATTCCTATGGCCATCCTTCTTCTGTTTCTTCCTATCGTCCAGTGAAGATCCTCTTGAACTTCCATCAGACTTCTTATTAACTCATCGCTCATCCTGACGTTCCTAGCTACACAACCCAAGATTCTTGGTCTAATGTAACTTACACTTTCATCAACAAAGATCTTCCAGTTCGATCTTTTAACCTCGTAATTTCTGTAACCTTTTTCTATGCCAAGAAAACCTCTTAAAGCCCTTGCAACACCTTCAACACTGTAAAGATCGGGTCTGTTTGGAAAGAATTCAACATCTATATGATCTTCCTCAATTCTCTCAATGTCACAACCTAGCATCGGGAGTTTCTCGATTATCTTCCCTCTTCTTTCTCCAACAAGCTTTTCGAGTTCATCCAAGTAGAGAGTTATGACTGGCATTAAAGCTCTCATGCGGAAGCTGAATAAAAATGTAATCGAAGCATCTGGAGTTGATCATAATCATTATAATTTAGATTATATTTATAGAAAATTTTAAATTCTACCTGCCGAGAGAAAAATATGGCGCTGCTGAGTGGCCTTTTAAATGTGCTTGTAGCAATAATAAGGCCCTTTTTGGAATCTTTCCTGAAAACTGATTTGGGGTTCCAGATAATGGTGGCATTGATAAGCCTGCTGAACACCCTGCCGACTTGGGTGCAGAATTTAATTGCGGAGATGCTGAGAATTCTAAACAGTTAAAATTTTTTATAAACTTAGTTTTTCAACTTCTCCCATATCCGGCGATCCAGTTATGCATCCAGCTTGGGTCCTCCTTTTCCATAGCTGGTAGCTCCCTCATTGTAGTTATCAAGACCTCGATCAGCTGGTCTAAGAGTTGAAGCATCTTGTAGTTGAATTCCTGTCTTTCGCTCAGGGGTATTTTTATCCTCTGCGAAAGCATGTAGTTTAGACCATAGCTCGCATCCGGTGGGCCTAGGATATTTGGAGTCTGGTTCAGAATTTCGGAGATCGCATCTTTAAATTTGGAATAGAGGGTCTGGTTTGTCAGAATTTTGTCGATCATTACTGAGCTATCTTTGAACTGTACAAAGATGGAAACTATGAATGGATGATTTACTGTCTTTTCGCAGTTTACAACTAGCCAGAGAACTTCCCTCGTATACGGCAGGAAGTCGGTAAGGAAGTTGTTGAACGCCCTATTCAGGTCCAGAACATCATCGCTTGAAGAGTACCTCAGGTTCCAAATTAGGAGCTCTTCTCCAGTCTTTTTTATGGTGTAGATTAAGTTGTCAAGGAGATGATATATCCAGGTATCAAAGTAACTTTTCCATCCAGATTCTGTGTTTGGATAACTTGGAACCGTTGTAATTATGGCTGTAAAAGGATGAATACCATAACGATGTCCCATCATCAATCCAACTACATGTTTTTCATCTGCAATTAAGCCGATGAATCCAACAACACCTAAACCACCTTTTGGATCTGCTAAAATTCCAAAAAGACCGTTCGTTATCGCATATTCTGTGTTTACCCCTAAAAGAACGCCTTCAGGCCCCTCATGTTGCGAGTAGTTTATGGATCTCATAAATTTAGCTAAATCCCCCTCAGAGAGTGCTTTGATAACTATAGCTGCAAGCGTTCCAAGTGCATGGTCTGGAATGTTCATCTGAATGAAAGGACCTATTCTGTAGCCTGAAAAGTAATTGCAGTCATGCATTCCTGGATGGGGGCCGCTAGGGTCGCCATAACAGTTGTAAACGTGACCTCTGATCAGTCCGAAGAAAATATCGTAGTCGTAGCCAGGACTCCTTTCACACATCGGTGTTTTGGAACCTACAGCTATGCAAGCCCCATCCCAGTCTGTATCTTTGTCATAACCGTTGTTTTCATATATACCCTCTTTATGGCAGTCTGGATCGGTACAGTAGTCATCTATACCATACTTCCATATTGTAACACTCACTCTATTTCCCAAAAACTTTTGAACCATCGGAATTGAGTAAGGTCTTGTTACTGAATTTTCATCTATGTACCAATTCACTTTGATCCAATCTGCCCCGCCAGCGTAGTACATTCTACCAACGAGAGTTATGTTGTAACTTCCAGGGATTATTGCGATGTTTTCGGCAAGAATGGTTCTATTAACTTCTGCATAGTAGGCATTGCAGTTCGTCATCACATCTTCTATCTCTGCTACAAATCTAACTTTCCAGTTCTCTTTCAGGCCAAAGTTTTTTGGGGTGATATTTATGTATGCAATTCCACTCGAATTTGTCCAGTTCCCTCCAAGATAAATTTTTTTGTCCTCAAATTCTGCATAGTACTTCACAGGGTAGTTTACTACTGGATTACTGTTGCTAACAACTTTTGCGTAGAGTCTTATGGTTTCTGTGGAAAAGAAAGCATCGTAATCTCTCGGATTTCCACTAGTTTTTTCAACTCTTGCAGCCGTAGTTTGGCTTACGGTGGCTTCAACCTCTATGTAAATCGGTTGTCGGGTGGGTGTATTCTATAAGACTATCGTGGCCTATGGCTAAGATATCTATCTGGCAGTTGGAAACAGAAAAGCTCCCGTTTATCCATCCCCATTCCTTTCCAGCTATCTGGCCAATCATTTGCCATCCGCTGCCATTCCATGCGTACAATGTAACTTTATCGTCCGAGCCTTGCGCATGTCCGCGCCATTTAACAGTCACTGTAGCGCTGTTAGCTACGGAGAACATGAAATGATGCGTGTCTTGTCCGCTGGAAGAGAATCCCGAGTCATCGACTTTGGATATTCGGTCTATATCTTCTTGAGTAAATGGATTTCGATCACTTGTGTAGTATGGATTATTTGGCAAGTTTCTAGTATCTCTATACCAAGCTTTTGCAAGTGGACATTCAGGGGTTACATTAACGCCACCTATATTGTTGAAGTCCATCTGGTAGGTTTTTCCTTCGGTTGCTAGCGGATAAAAGAGCACTGACAACATAATTAGCAAATTGAACAGTGTTTTCACGATCAAACGTGCTACATTTAAATTATTAAAATTTTTCGAAATTGGAATAAAATGTTGATGATAATTGTAAGTATCGAGCAAGAAGTTATTTTTAAAGTGGTGCAGATTTAACTCATGCGAGTTGGTGGTGTTGGGACCCTTTTTGGTACCAACGGCGTTAGAGGTATTGCTAACGAGGAACTGACTGCAGAAGTAGCTTTAGATCTTGGAAGAACAATTGCAACGCTCAAAGAGGGGAAGATAGCTGTTGCTTGCGATACAAGGATCTCAAGTTCTATGCTGAAGTGTGCTGTAGCTGCTGGGATAATGAGCTGTGGAAGCGATGTTGTGGATTTAGGCATAGCTCCAACGCCTGCTTTACAGTTTTACGTAAAAAATACTGACTGTAGCGCAGGAGTTATTGTTACAGCGAGCCACAATCCGAGAGAATACAATGGAATAAAATTCGTCCAAGACAGCGGTGTTGAATTCTTTAGAGAGATGGACGAAGAGAGCGAAAGAGTGTTCATGAGTAAGAAGTTCAAGAAAGCTGATTGGAGTTGTGTAGGGGAACTTTTAAAAGATGAATGCAACGAAATGTACGTTGAAGCAATAGTAGATAGTGTCGAGCTTGATAGAAGGTACCGTGTTGTTGTAGATTGTGGGAATGGTGCTGCATGCTTTACAACTCCAGAGATCTTGAAAAAACTAGACTGCGATTTCCTCACAATAAATGCACATCCGGATGGTAGATTCCCGGTAAGAAATCCGGAACCAACAGAGGAAAATCTTGAACTGCTGAAGAAGGCCGTTATAGATTTTAAAGCAGACTTAGGTGTTGCACACGATGGAGATGCTGATAGGGCTGTTTTTATCGATGAAAATGGTAGATTTGTTAGTGAGGATGATATCTTAGCTTTGATGGCAAGGTACTATGTAGAAAAGAAGAGAGGCATAGTCGTAACTCCAGTTTCAACCTCCAAGCGTGTTGAGGATGTTGTAAGGGAAGCTGGAGGAAAGTTGATCTATACAGCTGTAGGTTCTCCAGTAGTGGCGAAGGTGATGATGGAAAACAACGCCGTTTTTGGCGGTGAAGGAAATGGAGGACTGATTTTTCCAGAGCATTTGCTTGCAAGAGATGGAGGAATGAGCATTGCGAAAATTTTGCAGCTGATGGATGAAAAAGGAAAAAAGTTGAGTGAGCTGGCTGCGGAGATTCCGAAGTATTTCATGTTAAAAGGTAAAGTTCCATGCAAAGACAAAGTTAAGTTGCTGAAAAAACTCGTTGAAGATTTTCCGGAGGCTAATTCGATAGATGGGGTCAGGATAGATTTTGAAGATGGCTGGCTACTTATAAGACCCTCCGGAACGGAGCCGATAGCGAGAATATATGCAGAGGGAAAGAATAAAGAAAAGGCCGAAGAACTCTACGAGTTCGGTGTTAAGGTTGTGAAAAAGATCTTAGGTTAAAAGCTTTTGGAACTTTTTTACCAACCCAAAACCTTTTATTTTCAGTTTTCCGCTAATCATCAACCTTAAAGTTCCAAAAAAGCTTATTTTTCCGCTTGCTAGGTCATTAAGAGTTTGAAAGTCTGTTGAGATCATAGCATTTCCACTTTTTTCGTTCTTTAGTAATATCTTGTCCCCTTCAAAGTATATCGTGGATGCTGCGTTAAGATCTCTCGCTTCTATCGTCAAACTGCCCTTCAAGTTTCTAGCAATTTTTCTCTTTTCTTCATCCATCTTTTGCTCAAGAAGTTGCCCCAGTATAGCAGCCAATCCGGAAGGCTCGTATTCGATCTTCATATTAATGATTGATGTAGCTTAATTATTAAATCTTTGCAAATTTGCCAGCTAAACTTCAAATAGTTAATTTTAAATATTTTAAAACTTTGATCATTAACATGAAAGCGGTGGTAGCCGGTCTGATTTTAGCTTTGCTTGTATGTGTTAGCATTACCGCATGTGTTCAGGAGCAGAAAGTCGAAAAACCAGTGATAGTTTGTGCCCTCTTCGATCCGCGAGTTCCTGTTTTCAAAGCCAACGTCGAAGTGATCAAGATGGCTGTGGATGAAATAAATGCTAAAGGTGGCATAGCAGGTAGGAAAGTGGAATTCTACCACGAGGATACGCAAAGAAAAGTGGATATAGCAGTAACAGCTTATAGAAAGGCGGTTCTTGAAACTGGGTGCGATGTCATCTTCTTTGAGGGTGTAACTGAAGAAACCCTAGCGGTAATTGAAGAGGGGGCCAAGCTTTTCTCAACAAAGCCGCACATATTTATAACTTCAACTGCAGCAATGGAACAGACACTTTTCCCGCTAAAAGATTACGATAGGTACAAGTTTGTGTTTAATGCTTTAGTTGTTGGGCCACAACATCACTACAACTGGACCTACGTCGTATTTGAATTTGCAAAGAACACCCTTGGAGCTAAGAAGGTAGCACTATTTTTGGAAGATGCCGCTTGGACGCTTTGCTCAAGAGAGGGTTGTAGATATGAAACACCTTTAGGCGTGGGAGAATCGAAAGCTATGAAAGAATGGATAAAGGAAGATTTTGGTTTGGAACCCGTTTACGTTGTAAACATAGCAGTTGGAGAAAAGAACTTCCTACCAATGCTTGAGACGGCAGTGGCAAATGGTGCAGAATTTATATTCGTTCGATCCAGCTGGTATACGGATACGGTTACACTTGTAAAGCAGTGGGCATCATCATCTGCAAGAGATGTGCCAATCATGCTCTGGGGCGGTCCAAATCACTGGACAGCCTTTTGGAACCTCACCGGCGGGACATCTCTCGGTATACTGACCTTCGTCTATGATGATCTATACATACCTCCAGCAAGTCCTTTAACCAGACCTTTTGTGGAGAAGGCGAGAGCAGCTGGATTGGCTGTAGATCTATCTTCCCACAACTACTACTCGGAGATGTATCGTGTTAAAGAGGCGATGGAAAAGGCTGGGGATCCAAAGAATATAAATGCAGTTATAAAGGCTATGGAGGAGATCGAATTCAAGAACCATACCCTATGGCCTGCAAAATACAACTACTTCGGTTACAAGGATATCAGATTGCACTCTTATACGGGCATACCCATGCCCCATATGGCTCAGATTCAGTGCAACGGCACTCCAGTTTATGTATCTTCTCCCGATTTGATAAGAGCTTCCGGTTATTCAGAGGAAGTTGTAAAGTTGATGAAACCTGAAGCTTACAAATCGCCAAAGGAGCTTAGAGAGATCTGCAAATAATTTTTTATTTTTTAAGAATACACATTTATATAAATTTTATTTTTGCATTTCTCTAAGTAAGCTAACATAACGCCATCACAATCCCTGAG
>CAYZIW010000020.1:0-3532 GCA_964478605.1 uncultured archaeon
CGACGGCCTTCTAAGCCGTAGATCGCGGGTTCAAATCCCGCCGGGTCCGTTCTTAATTTTTGGGCTAAGTAAGTTAGTTACTACTGGCTCATTTCTTAGATTATACCTTTCCCTGACTCCCCTGATCTCTAGCGGAGTCTAAAGAAAAGGCTGAGCGAGATATTCTAAACCACTCTAAACCGAAATGTTTTTAAATCTTGTATCGAACAAGCGTTCGATGCCGAACAGAAGTTCGAAAAGATTGTTAGAAATCTTGATCGTTGTGATATTAATGTTAATACCGTTTCTAGCTCCAAAAAATTCCAATATACTAGTTTTCGCGTATTGGAACCTACTAGCGGCGATCTATCTCTTGTACATCTCCTTCAGGAGGTGGGAAATTGAATGAACTTATATTGGCTCTTTTTATTTACATAGTGATAGGTACAGCGGTAGCGTTCTACGCTAAAGGGGCAAGAACTCAGGAAGATTATTTCGTAGGAAGTAGAAACATAAGTGGCCTAGTTTCAGCTTTAACTTACGCAGCCACAACTTATTCCGCATTTATGATGGTTGGACTTGTTGGGTTAAGTTACGCTAGCGGTGTTGGAGCTGCCGGTTTTGAACTGATGTACCTTGTTGGGACTCTCTTTTTACTCTCATTTTACGCACCAAAAATATGGAAGATCGGAAAACAGTACAACGTCGTATCTCCAACTGAGTTCTTAAGTCTAAGGTACGGTAAGGAAACTGCGAAGTTGGCAGCCATTATATGCTTGATTGCCTTGGTGCCCTACATCTCAGCACAATTGATTGGAGTTGCTCTGATATTAGAGATATCGGGAATAGAGTTCTATACAGGTATAGCAGTTGCAGCCTTCTTGATTGCATTATGGGCGCTTATAGGTGGTTTGAGGGGCGTTGCTTTAACCGACGCTATACAGGGACTCTTTATGCTATTCGCTGCTTTAGCTCTTCTCAGCTACGTAACAATCAAAACAGACTTCAGCAGATTAAACGAACTTGGGGAAATTTTATACGTCCCGAACAGCTACTGGAACTACACAAGATTTGCTGCACTTGTAATACCATGGTTCTTCTTCGCTTTAACAAACCCTCAGGTTTTTCAGAGAATATTCATTCCAAAAGATGAGAAAGCTTTAAAGAGGATGGTGATATATTTTGGACTTTTTGGGTTGATCTATACTTTCATAGTCACATTCCTAGGACTAGAGCTGCGTATTTTGAGCTTGGATGGTTCATTTCCCTATGTATCAGATAGAGACAAAGTAACACCAACTTTGATGCAGATGATCCCAGCTTGGATTGCGCTTTTAGTCTGTTTAAGCATTCTTATGGCCTCAATAACAACAGCTAACTCTATAATTCTAAGTCTATCTTCAATGGTCTCGAGAGATATAGTTGGCGAAAGAGGAATAAAAATCGGAAAAATAAGTATAATACTATTAACAGTAATCGTCGCGATCTTTGCTGCAAGAAGGTTGGAATACATAGTCGAGTTGTCCGTCCTATCTTCTACAATTCTACTCTGTCAGCTACCATTGATAATCGGTTACTTCCACTGGAACAGAGGAGGAAAATTTTCTGGAATTTTGACACTCACAGCAGGATTTACGACGTCAATTGTATTTTGGAAGGTGAGCATAGCTGCTATTCCAGGTAGTGCATTCGTGATCGTAATTTCGGCGCTAACATATGTAATAGTTTGTCTATTCGAAAAACAGCATTCTTAGTTTTTACGAAAACAATTTTAACACCAAAGAATATTGACATCGTGGAGAGAGTGGAGGAATATCTAGAAACAATTTACGACATACAGATGAAAGAAAAAAGATCAGCTAAAACTGGAGATATTGCAAAGCATCTCAATATAAAACCTCCAAGTGTTACAGAGATGCTCACAAAACTGAAAGAGATGGGTTACGTGGATTACCAACCTTACAAAGGAGCTGTACTTACAAGAGAAGGTGAGAAAATTGCGAAAAAAATAAAGCGCTTCCACGATCTATCTCTAAGCTTTTTCAAGTCTCTTGGAATTGAAGATGATGTAGCTGAACATCTGGCGTGTGAACTTGAACATCATCTAAACGATGAGATAGCCTCAAGATTGTGTGAGCTTGTTTCCGATTTTTGCAACGCATGCGAAGAGTGTTCTGCAAGAACAAGATCTCTAATAAATGCGGAAGATGGAGAATATTTAGTAATTGCTTCTCCATCCAGTTTATCTCCTCTGATAAAGCCAGGAGTTGTATTAAAGGTCATCGATGGTAGAACTTTTATTGAAGAGTTGGAGATCAACATTTCCGAGACTGTTTCCCGCTTTGTAGTTGTTAAAAAGTTACCTTGATCGCGTAAAGCTGCTCAAAAAACAATTTTTTCATTCCGACTACTTCAAACTTCAACTTCATATCTTTTATGAGATCAAAAATGTAGGGTTCATTAATGGATGATGCTATCAAGACCGCTCTTCCGTCTTCTTTTAAAAAATTCGGAAGTTGCCTAAGAAACTTCGCTATCACCTCTACACCATGCCTGCCCCCATCAATTGCCAAATCTATCAAGTCTCCCTTTTTTAGTTCCTCCTCTATTTCAACGTAAGGTGGGTTAAAAAGAACTAAAGAGAACTTCTTTTTTATTCCAGCAGCTAAATCTGTAACAATTACATCGAAATTTTTTGCTTTCAAAACCTTTGCCGCTATGGGTGATATCTCTGTAACAGTTATCGATCTGCACTTGTTTAAAAGCTTCTCAGCAACAAATCCACTTCCAGCGCCTATTTCGATAACTTCATCGTCCTCTCTAATTTCACGCAATGCAACCTCTAACAATAACTCACTATCTTCTGCTGGCTCGTAAACAAATTTCAGCAAATTTTCTTGCTCCAAGTTCTTCAGGCCTTTTTTCTGCATCATCTTCATCCATCTCCAGTTTGATTCCAAACCTTCTTTCAAATTCAGCTACTACATTTTTCATCTTCTTTCTCCTCATGCTGAATGCAAAGGTTACGAATTTGCTAAACATTTCTATATCTTCAACCTTTACCGAACTTTTTTTAAAAATTCTAACTATCGCCGACTCAACCTTTGGTTTTGGGTAAAAAACTTTTGGTTTTACAATTTCAAGGATTTCAGCTGTACAATAAGCTTTAGATATTATCCCTAATCTGTTATCTTCTCTAACAAGCCTTTCTGCGAACTCTTTTTGATACATAACCACAGCCAAATCGAAACCGTAATTAAAAAGCTTGAAAGTCAGCGGAGAGGATATGTTGTACGGTATGTTAGAAACGAACTTGTTGAACTCTGGAAAATCAACCCTTAAAGCATCTCCTTCAATCAGAACGAATTTTTTCGATTCGATTTCTCTATGAAACCTTTTTTTAAGAACTTCCACAAATTTCCTATCTTTTTCTATCCCGAAAACCTTCCCCGCATGCTTCAGAAGAAATTCCGTTAGATTTCCTGTTCCACATCCCACCTCCAATACAACGTCAGCTTCGTTAAGCTCAGCGTAACTCACTATTCTCTTCAGC
>CAYZIW010000020.1:3542-32769 GCA_964478605.1 uncultured archaeon
GTCTCATAGACTTTTCCGATCTCCAAACCGATCTCCAACCAAGCCCAAGCCCAGATTAAACACTCAAAAGCTCTTATCAAATCTCCCTTCAACAAAAAGTATTCTGAATCAGCTACGTAGGCTTTTATATTTTCTACAAATCTTTTATCTCCATCCACTGTTCTCTTTTTTATCCTCTCTAACCACTTTAGTGTCTCCGCTTTCAGCTCCTCCTCTAGCTTCAAGTTTCTTCACCTTAAGCGTAAGTCCATGACGCTCTAACACCAATACTTCATCTCCCTTTTTCAAATCATCCTTACTTTCGATCTTCCAAATTTCACCTCTAACCTTGGCAAAACCTTTTCCTCCACTAAATTCAATAACCTCTCCCGTTTCACCTACAACTTCTCCAACGGGACTCTTCTTCCTCTTACTTTGCACCACTTTAATCACCGCAAACGTCATCAGTGCTGCAAATCCCAATCCTACCCCTAAAATAAACTTTAGGAAATTTCCATAAAAATCTATCGGCATGAATGGTTCCTTAAACATCAGCAACATTCCTAACACTATACAAATCACGGATGCTGAACCTAAAACGCCGTAGGTTGGAGTCATCAGTTCTGCGATAAGCAGTATGATCCCGAGCAAAATTAACGCTATTCCGAGGTAATCTACATTTTGTATAACACCCAGTCCATACAAAGCTAAAACTAAGCATATAGCTCCCAAAGTTTCTGGAAGAACTCCAGGAGATGTGAGACCAAATATCAACAAGTATATGCCCAGAAGAAGTAGTATGGATGCAAATATTGGATCAGAAATGTAGTTCATAAGCTTCGCTTGTATGTTCTCCTCAACGTGGATTACCTCGTAGTCTTTCACCTCAATCCTTTTCCCCCTGATTTCAGCTCCATCTATTTTTTTCAGAAGTTCTGATCTAGAATCAACTATATAATCTATTAAACCAGCTTTGTAAGCTTCTTCGGCAGTTAAACTCAAAGCTTCGGTTACTATTTTCTCCGCGAGTTCTGGATTTCTGTTTCTCTCTTCAGCTATGCTTTTTACGTAACTTGCAAAGTATTTTACTGTTTTTTCTTCAGCTTCTCCGCCGATTGCACTTATTGGAGTTGCAGCACCAATAGCTGTACCGTTTGCAACCGCTGCAACGTCTGAAGAAAGCAGAATTATCGTTCCAGCAGATGCGCAAAGAGCCCCTTTGGGGACATAAACTACTACTGGAACTTTTGTGCTCAAAAACATCTGAACAATTTTTTGAGTTGAAGTGAGTAGTCCACCCGGTGTGTTTAATTCGACAAGCAATACAGTGTTCTGATTTTCAGCTATTTCAACTGCTCTTTGTATAGTTACATACGTTCCCTCGGTTATCGTCCCTTCTACGCTAACGAGTACTACTTTTGCTGACGCTGCTTGGATCAAGAGTGCTGCAAGCACAAACAGTAATACCCTTCTCACAGAGTTAATATGCATCGAACTTTATTTGTTTTTCTGAAAAACAACTTTTTTATTTAAGCACACAAACTGCAAATATGGATAGACCAATTCTCCAAGTGGCACTCGATCTTACAGAGCTCAAAAGAGCCATAGAAATCGCTGGAGAGGCTATAAAAGGTGGAGTAGATTGGATCGAAGCTGGAACTCCGCTAATAAAAAGTGAAGGTATGAACGCTGTAAGAGAGCTTAAGAGAACTTACAGAGACCAAAAGATCCTAGCTGACATGAAGACGATAGATACTGGAGCTGTGGAAGTTGAAATGGCAGCAAAAAGTGGAGCAAACGTTGTAATCGTTTTGGGTTTGTCAGATGACAGTACAATAGCTGAAGCGATAAGAGCTGCTAAAAAGTATGGATGCGAGATCATGGTCGATTTGATAAATGTTCCAAATCCCGTTGAGAGAGCAAAAAGGCTTGAAGAGATTGGGGTAGATTACATCTGTGTTCATGTAGGCATAGATCAACAGATGCTTGGCAAAGATCCGTTGGATGTTTTAAAAGATGTTGTAGAATCTGTTAATGTACCGATAGCAGTTGCAGGAGGGCTTGATGCTGAAAAGGCTGCCGCATGTGTGGCGTTGGGTGCAGAGATAGTTATAGTTGGCAGCAACATAGTAAAATCCAAAGATGTCACACTTTCAGCCAAAAAAATAAGGGATGCAATAGATAGTGCAAAACAGAGAGCCATATCTATAAGCAAAAAAAACATCGATGAAGAGATAAGAGAAATTCTCCTGAAAGTGTCAACACCAAACATAAGTGATGCTATGCACAGAGCAAGAGCTATGGAGGGGATAAAACTTCTTAGCGGAAAAAAATTCGTCGGAAAGGCCGTAACCGTAAGCACTATGGATGGAGATTGGGCAAAACCTGTTGAAGCGATAAATATCGCAGGCAAAGGAGATGTTCTGGTTATAAAAGTATCAGGAGACACTGCCGCAGTTTGGGGGGAACTAGCAACGAGGAGCTGTATAAACAGAAAAATAGAGGGAGTGGTTATAGATGGAGCAGTTAGAGATATAGACGACATAAAAGCTCTAGATTTTCCGCTTTGCGCTAAAAAATCCGTACCAAACGCTGGAGAACCAAAAGGATTTGGTGAAATAAATGTGAAGGTAATCTGCGGCGGTGTTGAGGTGAATCCGGGTGACTGGATAGTTGCCGATGAGAATGGTGTGATGGTGATACCTAAATCAAGAGCCTACGAAATAGCAAAAAGAGCTTTAGAAGTTAAAAAATCTGAGGATAGAATTAGGGCCGAAATTGAGGAAAAAGGTAGAACGCTTGCCGATGTTGTTGAGCTCTACAAATGGGAGAAGGTTCAATAGAAAAATTTTTCAATATTTCTATAATTTTTTACTATTCTAATGAATAGATCGTCAAGTACCCTGCTCGAAGCGCCCCAGACGATCTCTCCTGCACATTTAAAAATAACTCCAGAACAAGCAAAACTCCTGCTAGATAAAACTTCTTTTAGTTCATCCACAAGAACCTTCTCAACTTCTCCGCTACACGGTTTGAACTCGAGACTTTCAATCATACCAACTACGGGGCAAAGTACTATGTTGTAGAACCTCACTTCGGTCGGAGTTAAAAAACCCAAAACTTCTGCCCCCTCTATACCTAGCTCCTCATTAGCTTCTCTTAAAGCCGCTTTAACCGGGTCTTCACCCTCTTCTATCATTCCACCTGGAAAAGCCACCTGTCCAGAACTTCTTTTCAGATTCTCGGCTCTCTTTATCATAACTATCTTCGGATTTTTAGAGTCCGTTATCGGTACTAACACTGCTGCATCAACATTCCTGCAACATTCGTGATCAAGGATTCTCTTTAAATTTGTTTTAAGCACATGACAATTATTTGTAAGACAATATATTCTTTTCGGGTCGGTTAAAAATGACCAAAATCTGCTTAAAGAATGTTTTTCCAACCTGCCGCAAGTACAATTGGCAAATCTTAGTATTTATCCAACGCAAGTTTTAAATAAGTGTTGTGATCATTATCATTAGAGGTGAATAGAATGGTGAAGATCGTTCATGCTCAAACCGTACTGCCAGAAGACGTTCTTGAACAGTTGAAAAGGAAAACAGGTCAAAGTGCGACAAAAGATGCTATAGCTGTAGCTGTTGAACATTATCTCTCTTGTCCATATACTCATGAAGAACCGCTAGAGAAGAAACTTGAAGAAGTTATAAAGAAGAGGAAAAAGTAACTTTTGAATAAGGGGTTAACGATTTTTTAGTGTGAGTTCCCACGATAGATCCCACGTTGAGAGAGTTCTAAAAATAGCTCGATATATCGCAGTGAAAGAAAGAGCTAACATAGAAGTTGTTACAAAGGCAGCTGAGCTTCACGACATAGCAAGAAATGAGGAAGATCATGCAAAAGCATCTGCAAAAATTGCAGCTGAAATTTTAGCTTTTGAAGGTTACAGTAAAGACTTCATCGACGCTGTTGTACATGCCATTGAATCTCACTCCTTTTCTTCAAATGTAAAGCCAAGAACCTTGGAGGCGAAGATTTTAAGCGATGCTGATAAGCTGGATGCTATAGGTGCTATTGGGGTTGCGAGGGCTTTTTTATACAGCGGTGAGAAAGGTAGAAGTATTGAGGAAACTTTAAGGCACTTCGAGGAGAAGCTGCTAAAACTTAAGGATCTTCTATACACTGACACAGCAAAGGCAATTGCAGCAGAAAGATACGAGTTTCTCAGAAAATTTTACGAGGAGTTAAAAAGAGAACTTGAAGAGTTCTGATGAAAAGATTAATACCTTGCTAGGGAGCATCATTTATGATGGAAATAGATGAGTTGTTGATGCTCATCGAAAAAAATAAATTTACCTTATCAAAACTTGATGAGGATTTTTATGAAAAAGCTAGGTTAAAAATTCAGGAGCTTGAAGAGCAGAAGAAGAACGCTGAAGAAAGTGAAGCTGCGAGGTTGGAAGATATAATTAGGTCTTACAAAAAATTCTTAAGGAAGGTTTTCGAGATAAGGACAGGAAGAATAATAAACGCAGCATGGGCCGAGGTTTGTGGACAGCCTTTAGGAGAAGATATGGAAAATATGACCAAAAAAGAGAGAGACATCTTCCAAAAGATCGTTGAAGTCATAAGGAACTACAAAAAAGAGATCTTAGAAGGCAGAAAAGTTGAAAAATCCGAATACTTGCTTGTCAGAATTAAAAGGGATGTTGAAATACAGGGAGTCGATGGAAAAACATATAAGTTGCGAAAGGAAGACATCGTTACGCTGCCTGCACTAAATGCTGATGCACTAATAAAGGGTGGATTTGCGGAAAAGATAGAGGTGAAAACGGATGAAGTATCCTAAGCGTGTAAAGACGTTCTGCAAATACTGCGGAAAGCATACAGTTCATGAAGTTGAAAAGGTAGGAAAGGGTAAGCCTGGCGCTTTGAATTGGATTAACAGACAGAAAAGGAGGAGAGGCAAAGTGGGCAACTTAGGTAAGTTCAGCAAGGTGCCCGGAGGAGATAAACCGACAAAGAGAGTGAACATAAGATACAGATGCACAGAATGCAAGAAGGCTCATACAAGGAAAACTTGGAGAGTTAAGAGGTTTGAACTGGTGGGATAAATATGAAACAAAGTAAATTTTTAAAGGTAAAGTGTCCAGATTGTGAAAATGAACAGATAATCTTCAGTCACCCCTCTATCATCGTAAAATGCACGATCTGCGGAAGAACACTAGCAATACCCACAGGGGGCAAGGGAGATTTGAAAGCTGAAGTAGTAGCAATTCTTGATCGCTGATCAACTTTTTTGTTTTAGAAATCATCGATCGTGAAGCAATAAAGTTATATCCATCGATCCTAATTTTCAATCCAATGGTCGAATTATTAATCTTGGCGATATTCGCAATATATTGGGCTAGCGTAGAATATCTAAAAAAGAAGAGATATCTCGAAAAAGCAAAGATTACGGCATATGGTCCAATCCTAATGATCAGGACTTTCAGGCTAAACAAATTTATAGAGAGACTCGCCAAATTCCGAAAATTCTGGAGAATTTTCGCTGATGTTGGTCTGATTTTGATATTTGTTGGAATGGTTTTCATGTTCTTTGTGATAGTATTCGTAGACTACGTGATGTTAACTTCTCCACCACAACCATCAGAATTTACAAGCTTGAGAGCTGCTTTATTGCTTCCAGGCATAAACCCGTTCATACCGCTTGTATGGGGACTTATTGGTCTAATCGTAACCCTGATAGTCCATGAATTTAGCCATGCGATCCTTTGCAGAGTTGAAAACGTAAAAGTTAAATCGATTGGACTTTTGCTAGCCTTGGTACCAATTGGCGGATTTGCTGAGCCAGATGAGGATGAACTTAAAGCAGCTCCAAGAAAAACAAAGATCAGAGTTTTCGGTTCAGGAATAGTTGCAAATTTTTTCGTTGCTTTCCTAGCTTTTGCAGCTTTTTTCTCTATTCTCCCCCTCCTAAATCCCACGCTGACCGTAGTCGATGATGACGGAAGGATAGTTGGAAAGATAACAGAAATCAACGGTATCAGAGTAAACTCTATTGAGGAGATGAAGAGGTTTGGCGAAGAGAAGTTGGTTTTGAAGGTTAATTTCGATGGAGATAGCAAAAATCTTGAAGTTCGTAACATCTGGGGTGTTAAGATAATAAATCTGATACGAGATAGTGACAAAATCTACCCCGCAGAAGAGGCGGGATTGAAAAAGGGAGATCTCATAATTTACTTCGATGGGCAAAGAACTGAAAATTTTAACGACTTTAAAGCAGCGATCTCTCAAAAAAATCCTGGTGACATAGTTGAAGTAACTGTTTTAAGAGATGGAGAGATCCTGAACTTCACAGTTCAATTGGCCGAACTTAACGGCAGAGCTTTTATGGGGGTAGTATTTTATACAGGATATTCACTTGGCGGAATAAATATATACGACAGCGGTGAAATTCTTAGAAGCCTGAATTCAGTTTCAGAATTGGTCAAGAATCCTGTAAACTGGTTTTTACTTGTGGCAATGCCCTTCAGTTTCCAAGGATTTGCTGGAGAATACTTGAAGTTGTTTGAAGCTCCAGATTATGTTTTCTATCTGCTAAATCTATTCTACTGGGTTGCATGGATCAACTTCTATGTAGGCCTGTTCAATTCTCTGCCTGCTGTACCTCTCGACGGTGGGAGAGTTTTGGATGAAATTTTGAGGATTTTTATAAAAGAGAAGTCTGCAAGTAAGATAGTGTCCGCCCTTTCAGCTTTCGTATTCGCATCGATAGTTTTAGCAATCGCAGTACCGAACCTCAACTTATGAAATGTAGATGCGGTAAAGAAGCTGTAGTATATCTTAGGTATGCTAAAAGATCCCTCTGTGATGATTGCTTCAGCAACTACTATGTTTCAAGTGTTTCAAAAACAATAAAACGTTTTGGAATATTGAAAAAAGATGAAAAGATCCTCGTAGCAGTATCTGGCGGCAAGGATAGCGCTTCGATGGCTTCGGTTTTAAAAAAATTGGGTTACGATTTTGAAATGCTTTACATAGATCTCGGAATTCCAGAATACTCAAAAGATTGTAGAAAAGAGGTTGAAAAGCTGAGTGAGTTGATAGATGTCCCGCTAAACGTCTTAGAGCTGAAAGATTACGGCTTCACAATAGCAGATGTAAAAAAAAGACCCTGTTCAGCTTGCGGTACTGCTAAGAGGTACATAATGAACAGTTTTGCAAGACATAAGTTCCAAGTAGTTGCCACCGGACATACGGCTGAAGATATAGTTTCCTTCTTCTTGAAGAATACTACAAGTGGAGCTTCTGAATGGAGCGATAAACTTCTGCCTAGAACAGAGCCATTCGACGAAAAAGTAGTAGCAAAGGCTAAACCGCTAATTCTGATGAGCGAAAAAGAGAACATGATCTATTCGATAACAAACTGTCTACCATTTAAAAATTCTGAATGCCCCTACGCTCCCGAACAAACCTGGAAGGAGATAGTTTATGATATAGAAAGAAAAAAACCGGGTTTTACAAAGTACTTCGTGAGAGGTTTGATTTCTAAATCAAGAAGTCTTGGAGATGTAAAATACTGCTCGGAATGTGGAGAGATTAGCAGTTCAGAGTTATGCTCATTTTGCAGGTTAAGAAAAAAATTTGCAGAGAAGTAAGATTTTTATGCATACCTCAAAAATAACTGCACATGGCTGGATGCTGCCCAAGAAGAGAGAGAGTTGTAAGAATAAGATGGCAGAGGCTAGTTACAAATGGTGAGACTTGCCAGAGATGCTCTTCAACTGAAAAAGAATTAAATAAAGCTTTAGAAATACTAAAATTGCTTCTGCCTTTGGGTATAAGGTTTGAAGTCGAAAAAGTGGAAATAAATTACGAAGAATTCAAAAAGGACCCTTTAAAATCGAACCAGATATTCATCAACGATAGGCCAATAGAGGAGTACTTGGGTGCAAAGGTTGGAAAAAGTGGCTGCTGCAATGTTTGCGAGTTATACGAGTGTAGGACCCTCGAAATAGATGATGAAGTTTATGAAGCAATACCAGCGAATTTGATAGTTGAAGCTGTGATCGCGGCCTTAGGAGGTTGCTGTTAAATTTTAGTTTTTCACGAAAAATTTGTAATCTCAGATCTAAATAATAGTTTGATGCCAAACAGTGCAGTACTAGTTGAATGCAAAATTGGCAGGAGTTTTTGCGGTAAATGCTGCTACTCTACGGAAATGCCTTTAACTGAAGAAGACATAAAGTGCATTGAATCGCTTGGATACCAAAGAAAAGACTTTGCAATAGAAATAGATGGGATTTACAGGCTCAGAAATGTCAATGGAAAATGTTATTTTTTGAGTGCCAACAGAGAGTGCAAAATATACGATCACCGCCCGACAGGTTGCAGGATATATCCAGTCGTCCTTGACCTAGAAAAAAACAGGGTTGTGGTGGATGAGTTGTGTCCGAAGAGAGATGAAGTAAAAACCAGAGATATGAAGGAAGCTGAACCGGTTCTTAGGGAGCTCATAAAAAAGATCTACGGTTTAGATATTTAAATATCAAACTCCAAGCTTTTTTATTACTCAACATCTAAAAATTTAAAAGGTTCCAAATCAGAAAGCCTACCTACGAACGAGCTTAAGCACCTCCTCAACATTAGCTTCAACCACCACTGGATTGCCACATACCTTCAATACGGTCTCCGGGTCCTTAAGTAAATTTCCCGTTGTTACACAAACTATCTTCTCACCTCTCTCTATCATCCCTTTCTTTGCAAGCTTTATCAAACCCGCCACACTTGCAGCTGATGCTGGCTCAACTCCGATCCCTTCTTTAGCTGCCAAGAACTTCTGAGCTTCAATTATCTCAGCATCACTTACAACTTCAGCTAAACCTTTGGATTCGTATATAGCCCTTAAAGCCTTCTTTGCACTAACAGGATTTCCAATTCTTATTGCCGTTGCGATCGTTTCAGGATTTTCCACTGGTTCAATATCGTTCTTTTTTTGCAAAAATGCTTTGTAGATTGGTGCAGCCCCCTCAGCCTGTATTCCAATCATCTTTGGGATTCGATCGATAATACCTAACTTATACAATTCATAGAACCCCTTGTATATTGCAGATATGTTGCCAGCGTTTCCAACTGGGACTACTACTCTATCCGGCACTCCAAGCTCATCTGCTATTTCATAAGCTATCGTTTTTTGTCCCTCAAGTCTGAAGGGATTTACTGAATTCAGCAGGTATATATCTGCAATTTCACAAACTTCTCTCACTATCTTAAGAGCGTCATCAAAATTCCCCTTTATACCTATAACCTTAGCACCATGCATCAAAGCCTGCGCAACCTTACCCAACGCAACTTTTCCAGCTGGTAGTAGAACGTAGGCATCTATCCCAGCCTTCGCCGCATACATAGCCATAGATGCTGAAGTGTTACCGGTTGATGCGCAGGCTACGGCTTTTTTATTCAGTTCTAGAGCTTTTGTTATACCAACTGTCATTCCTCTGTCTTTGAACGATCCTGAAGGGTTTAGCCCTTCATGTTTTACATAAACCTCCGCCTTCACCAATTCACTGAGCCTTTTTGCCTTGTAAAGCGGTGTTCCACCTTCCTTAAGCGTAACCGGTTCTATATTTACAGGCAAAAGTGACCTGTACTTCCACACATGCATATCTTTTCCATCAAGCCTGAAATCAACTTCAACAGCATTTAAATCAAAAATTACCTCCAACAACCCTCCACACTCACATGTATAACTACTCTCATCAGCTTTTTTTCCGCATTCAATGCAACGCAAAGAGTACATGTTTTAAGTTCACTCTCAACTTAAAAAGCTAAGTGCTTAAAGTTCTGGCAAATTTTCAGACTCAACCCAACGAAAACCCGTAAGAATTAAAAGCTGAACAAAAATTTAAAAGAATTTTAAAATCATTCAAGGACGAGCTGGTAGGATTTGAAGAGCACATCGGCGTTCAGCTTTCCATGCACGTAAGTTTTACCGGTGGATACATCGTTTACAGTTATCTGAGCTGGAGCGAATAGATGCGGATCGATCTTGTAGAAATCGTAGTTTGCTGCTTTGAAGATCTCGTAGAATGGCTTTCCATAATCTCTGCTTGTACAGCTCGGTACGTTCTTCAGGATCTCATCGTACTTCTTTACCGTCAAATATACGCTTCCATAGTACATCATGCTATCGTTCGTAGCACCCATAGCTTTTAGATCGTTTTCGAGTATGGGGGCTATAGGGCATCTTCCAGCTCCGCTTATTATGAGCTTTGGATCGTAACCTATCTCCGTCATCTTATAAATTGCAGTCTCAACTATTCTGCCCGATATTTGAACACTCCCAACGATCGAAGCCGTTGGTGCTACAAGAACGTAAACATCTTCTGGCTCAACTTCGCATTCCTTGGCTATGTATTCCACAACTTTCTCGTCAGGTAGCTTGCTCGCTTCTAGCGCGATAACAGCCACATCTGCATCATCTTCATACTCTATTTTTTCGTAGGTTTTCTTTGGTTTCAAGGCTAAAGCTCTTGCAGGTCCACTACCCATTGCGAAGTACTTTTCAACTTTTATTTGCCATCCGGCTTTTTGGCTTCCAAGACAAGAAATCGCCGGGAAGTCTGTGTATTCAGTTATGAAGGCAAAGGGTACATCTTTTATTGTATCTACCACTATTCCAACCTCTGCCAATCCCCCCATACAGACTTTTGTGTACAAAATTCCTGCATCGTAGCTTCCTGGAACGTTAACCCCACAGTCAACGATTGTTGCACCATTTTCAAGAACTTTTGACTCTATTTTAAGTTCATCTTCAAAATCGAGCATCTCCTCCACTATCTCCAAGGCGATTTCGTTCACACTTACCATTCCAATCACCAAGATTGAAGATGTTTACATGTTTTTATTTTTTTCTTTTCTCAACTTTCGTCCTGCTGACTCGTTTTTTCCTTTTCATTCTCCAAACTTTCCTCTTCTACAAACTTCTCAGTTACCTTCAAACTCGGTTTGGTTAATATGAGGTATTCCTTAAGCATCCTTGGAAATTTTGAAGCTTCAACGTATCTTAAACCAAGTTTCTCACTCCATCTTCTTATCCCAGCATCACTGCTAACGACTGCAGCATCAAGCTCTTTTGCAAGCAGAAGAACGTCCAAATCTGGAGCGCTATCGAGTAGCCCCTGACGCATCGCAGTTCTATACTTATCTCTAAACTTCGATATCAGGTTACCTATCTCCACTTCAAGCGCTTCGCTGCCACCAGAGAAGTTTGTGGTTATAGCTGAGCTTTCCCAAATATACTCTTCTGCAAGCCTTCTTCCTCTGTTAATTTTCTGCCTGACTGCAAGTATGTACTCGTAAAGAATAACTGCCGGTATTTTTACCTCATATCTGTTTGGAGTTTTTTTCACAAGCCAAGTGTCAAGCTTTACGAAAACTTCCTCACTGCAATTGTTTCGCCTCAAAAAACTTACGAGCTCTCCATAAACTGAAGGATATGGGATGTAACAACTTATTTCCAAATTTAATCTAGCGAGGGCTATCAGATTCAATATCTCGTTTGCACAATCACATAGATTTTCGAACCCTTCCTTCACTCTCATACCTGCATCGGTTATAGCGGTAGTATCAAGTACGAACCTTTGTCGCATTCATTAATTGTTGTACCGAACGTATAAAAATATTCGCAATCAATTTATTACTTCATAGCTATCAAAAGTTATGCGCCCAGCTGGAGTGACCTTGATCGGAATATTCATGTTCTTAATAGGATTTTTCGGACTTCTTTCCGGCCTTTCTTTGATAATCACAGAATACAGCTCGGAAGAAATAAAAGAGATCTCGGAGATTCTGAACGAGAGTTTTGGGGTTGATGTTAAGATGGAAGATCTGAAAAACTTCTACACGACTTTTGGTTATTTCTTAGCCCTCTTCGGCTTTATATACCTCCTAGCAGGATGGGGATTGTTCAAACTTAAGGAGTGGGGAAGAATTTTGACAATACTTGTTTGCAGCTTAAATGCAGCATATGGGTTCTTTGTGTCGCTCGTATTTCCCTTGATCTTCTTTGACGTCGCTTTGAATTTGCTTATAATCTGGTATCTAATGAAGATCGATGTCAAAAAGGCCTTTGCAACAAAGAAAAGCATTGAGGAAAGGGTACTAGGAAAGGACATAAAGTAATAAGATTTGAATTCAGCAAGGTATTTCTTGGAAATATGAAGGTGCCATGGAGGCGGATCTTGTCATGGCACTGTAATGCTTGCGGAAAGTGCTGCTCTGAATATAGAGTAAGATTAAGCGCTTACGAATACCTGAAACTCAAAGAAACGGGCTTTGTTGAAGAAAAAAATGGAAGATTTTTCATAAGAAAAATTGGAGGGAGTTGCCCATTCCAAATTGATAGGCTCTGCATATTGCAAGATAGTCTGAAACCTTTTGCATGCAAAATTTACCCATTCTCAGTTTACAGGAGAGGAGAAGAGGATGCACTTTTTGAGTATGAAAAGGAGGAATACTACGTCTACGTCGATGTGTTTTGTCCTAACTTAAAGCTAAAGAGAGAGAGCAGTGAGGTATATTCAGTACGTACGCTTGTTGAAGAAGCTGTTAAATTGTACCTCGGAGAAGTAGCTCAGCCCAAAAAACTTACAGCAGATTTAAAAGTTTTAGAGCTTCAACAACACCATCCCCATCGGGCGAAGGTGTAACTATATGTGCAATTTTTTTCAACCTTAAATCTGCATTTGCAACAGCAACTCCTATCCCTGAAACTTCGAGGAGCTCTATATCATTCTGGGAGTCGCCGATTGCAACAAAATCTTCAACTTCTAACCCAATTTTTTCAGCAACAAATTTTAAAGCTCGACCTTTACTAACATTTTCATCCACAATGTGGTAAGCGAAGCCTGAATCTAAAAGCTTCACTGGAAATCCTTTCAAAATTTCCTTTGCCTTCTCAAAATCAAAAGTTCTCCTTAGACAAACTTCCGACTTTCTCTCATTAAAATCCAGCAACTCTATTTTGAAATGTTTCTCCAACTCTTTCAAAGCATCTACGCATTTCATCTTGTCGCCAAGCACAAAATCTTCACCATCGTATTCGAACCTAACAACCCCTCCATTCTCAGCTATGACTATATCTGAAACACCTATGAGCTTTGCAGCAGCCCTTGCAAAACACACAGCGTTACCTGTAGACAGTACAACAGGTACTTTCAATTTTCTAAGGGCCTCTATAGCTTTACAGTTCAAAGCTCTTTTTTTGTTTGTAAGCGTGCCATCCAGATCTATTGCCACAGCCTTCGGTTTTCGCATAATTAAAGTTCTTGTGACTTCAAATAATGATGGTGGTTTAGCTACGATATCGCCGCCTTAAAGACGCAACCTAGAGATGTAAAAGGATACCAACGCCTTTAAGCAACGAGGTGTTATATACTGCATGTAGAAAATTTCATTCATGCGAGTTCAAATACATGGTGCAGGAATCGCTGGAAGCTATCTCTTCATGCTGCTCAAAGATCATTTAGAAGTTGGAGTTAAAGAGATATCCAAAACTGTTGACTGTAAGTGTGCTTGGGGTATTGCTTACAAGCAAGCCAAAGAGCTGTACAACCTTGTCGGAATAGAATTCGATGATTACGTTCTTTCAAAACCAAAATTTGCTATAGCAAACGGAATTGAAATGAAAAACAAAAACATCGTGACTTTTGACAGGAAAAAACTTTTGAGCGATCTATGGCAAGAGATCGAATTTAAAGATGTGGAGGCAGAGGTACACGTTGATGCTACAGGCACTTCAAGAGCTTTACTTCCAAATATAGAGACAGATTCAATATATTTTACCGTTCAATCTATAGAAAAACACGACTTCGATGAAAACATCTACGCCTATGGAAGAAGAACAGGTTACGCTTGGGCCTTTCCCCTTGGAGATAGAAGATGGCACATAGGAGCAGGAGATTTGAGTTACGAGAGGGCAGCGGAGTTGGTAGGAGAGATGAGAAAATTCTACGGCTTTAGCGAGTCTGAGAAATCCTGCTACTGTAAAGCTAAGATAAGGCTGCTTCCCCCATCGAAATGCAAGCCGATAGTTTACAAAAACATCTTTGGTGTTGGAGAAGCCATAGGCTGTGTTAGTGGCTTTGGTGAAGGAAATGCACCATCTCTTGAATGTGCCAAAATATTAGCTGACTGCATAATAAATTCAGAGCTTGAGAAATACGAAAAAAGAGTTTTAAAAAGTTTCAGGTGGATTGAGATAGAGCATAGATTCGTCAAAGATCTGCAAGAAAACAGAAAACTTTCAGCATTTTTAAAATTGCCAAGGATTGCTTTGATTGAAAGAAAAAGAAGTGCAACGGTAAACTTCAGCGTAACATCACTGATAAGGAGTCTCAGGTAGTAAAACCCGTTAATTCAGTAAGATTAAAAAGTAGAGTGCAGATCTTTTTTGTGAAAACTCTGATCCTTGCCGGTGGGAAAGGGACTAGATTATGGCCTTTAAGCAGAGAACAGATGCCTAAACAATTTATAAGACTTTTTGGTGAGAGCCTGTTTCAAAAAACTTTAAGAAGAGCTTTAATTTTTTCGAAGCCTGAAGAAGTCTACATCGTTGCAAACAAAGAGTACAAGTTTCGGATATTCGATGACATAGAAGATGCTGGTTTTAAAATACCGAAAGAAAATGTAATTCTCGAGCCAAAGATGAAGAACACTCTACCAGCAATTTATTATGGAATTAAAATAATTGGCGATGGAAAAGTTGCTGTCCTACCTTCCGATCACGTAATTGAAGTGAACGAGAGTTATTTGAAAGCTTTTAAAGTCGCTGAGAAAATTGCAGATAAATATCTGGTTACTTTCGGCATAAAACCCACAAAACCCCATACAGGCTACGGTTACATCTTACCGGGCAAAAAACTTGAGGAAGCTTATGAAGTGAAAGAATTCAAAGAGAAACCAACCGAAGAGAAAGCTAAAGAATACCTAGAGTTAGGATGTTTCTGGAACAGTGGAATGTTTCTGTTTGACTCAAAAATTTTTGTTGATGAAGTTAAAGAAAAAGCGCCTGAAGTTGCAGAGGCTTTCGAATCCAATGATCTCGAAAAAGCCTACGAAATAGTCCCGGAGATATCTATAGACTATGGACTACTTGAAAAATCTTCTAAAGTTGCTGTAGTTCCACTTGAAACTTACTGGAACGATTTAGGCAGTTTTGATTCGATATACGAGGTAATGGATAAAAATGGAGACAAAAATGCCATAAAAGGTGAAGCGATAACTTTAGAATCTAGAAATAACTTGGTTATTGCCTCAAGGCTTACAGCACTTGTTGGAATAGAAGATCTTGTGATTATAGACACAGATGATGCAATCCTAATTTCAAAGCGTGGAGAAACCCAGAAAGTAAAAAACGTCTTTAAAATGCTCGAAGAAAAGAAAGACATTAGAGCTATTGTGCACAGAACCGCTTACAGACCTTGGGGAAGTTATACCGTGCTTGAGGAGGGTGACAGATACAAGATCAAGAGGATAACAGTAAAGCCAGGAAAAAGGTTGAGTTTGCAGAGGCATTACCATAGAAGTGAGCACTGGGTTGTTGTCAAAGGTACTGCGAAGATAGTTTACGATGGTAGAGAAGTCCTTCTAAGACCGGGAGAGAGCACATTCATACCCATAGGTGTTTTGCACAGAATAGAGAACCCGGGAAAAGTTGATTTAGAGATAATCGAAATTCAGATCGGCGAATATCTGTACGAGGATGACATCGAAAGAATTGAAGATGATTATGATAGGATTTAAAATTTGCCCAAACCTTTTTGGAAAAGATTTATAACTTAGCCCACATAACTATTATTAATGGATGAATCGATAAATGAAGGAAAACTGAGTTTAGACCTACTTATAGGTTTGTCGATATTTTTATTTACGTTCATCTTCGTAGCGAGCTTTTTACCAAGTGTATTTGCTGATGTTCGTAATGAGATAAACTTGGCTCATGAGATTTATAAAGCCACTGTTCTGTTATCAGAGACAAAAGGAGTTTGGAAAAATTTAACACATAATGGAACAGACTGGGAAAGACAAAATATTTGCGATGCGGGTTTTACATTCTTACCAGGTCTATCAAAGGGCGAACCGGATTATTTATCTTTTGAAAAAATTCACGCTTTCAACAATTTCTGTAATCTTTGCGTTGAAAAATGCAGAAAAATGTTAGGATTAGACGTTAGCGATGTTCGTTTCCATGTTGCTTTGGAATCATTGTCCTCAAGGCCATATGACAGAATATTGGTTCGTTATAATGGCTCACCTTTGCTCGATGCTGGGAATCCTTTACCGCAGAGGGGTAATGTCATAAGATTCGAGAGATATGTATGGCTTGATGCTGATCTCAATCTAACTGGCACTATGTTGATTCAATGTCAAAAACGCTCATATCCCACACCTGTTTGTAGAGCTACTGATCCAGGAGGTCAAGATATAGACTGTGAGTTTAACCTCACTTACCCATTCACTGTTTTTACTGTGAAAGTTAATGAAATATACCACCAACAAAACTCTAAAGTGAGTATTTGTGTTGGTATAAAAGATGAACCTGGAGCTTGCGCTATAGGAGGTTGTGGACAGGGCAGAGAGGGTGGATGTATCAGCGTGGAAGTTGATAATGGGACACAACCAGCTCCCAAAAATGAAACTATGATAGAGATAGGAAAAGTCTTTAATTTTCTCGACTTTGTGAACAACAGTTTAGATCCAGTTTTAAAAGAGGGTGACAAAGTTTTCATAAGAATCTCAGTGAGACAGGTCGATGTGGAAATAAACATTAGAGATAAATTCATGGCAGATTATATGGCTGGAAAAGCTGTTGCAAAACTCGTAGTTTACGGGTGGTAAAAATGGATAGGGCTCAAGCTTTTACATTAGAGGGAGTGATGGCCTCATTGCTTCTACTTCTCGTGATGTACACGTTCTTTCAATCTTCCTTAGTTGTATCGCCTATGTGGAGTGAACTAACAGATGCCCAACTTCGTCTGCTTGCTAACGATGCTCTGAAAGTTCTTGATAACTCGACGAAGGTGAGTGTAGCTAATGAGTATAGATATCTTAACGATAGCCTCCAAGGAATGATCACAACCCTTAGTGGGGATTTCAAACCAAATCCAGAGTTTGAGATGGTTTTACAAAGACTCGTATATCCAGCGAACTACAGACTCGAAGTATGTTGGATTAACGAGAGTGCAAATGTAATCAATTGCAAACTCATAATTTCGAATACACCTACTCCAGAGGCTGTGATGGGAAGCCGATATGTAGTCATACCAAAAAGCGAGTTAAATAACAGCGTATTTAATACATTAGCAACTTACGATCCCGCTGTATTTGAAGTGAGGTTGATATTATGGCGGCCATGAATTCAAAGGGGCAGATGTTAATATTATTTTCTTTAGTTGTCGCCACGATAATTGCAGCGATCTCTGTTTTGCACGCCCAGAATCTTTTAGCGGGTTTTGAAAGTTCTAGAACCCTTATGGTCTTCCCCAAAGATGATATAAGAAACCTTAGAATGATAGCAGAAAGAGATTTCATGCAGTTCTGTGGAAAAAATATTAGAGATTTTTATGAAAAAACTAATAATATTTCCAAACAAGTCAAATTGCTGTACTCGCAAAAAGGTGTATATGCAGATGTCATAGCATATCAAGCTACTCCGGACATAGTGGAATGTTATTACGTAAAGCTATACTATATCTCAGGTGAAGTTAAATATGAAGACCAACTTTATTGCTGCAAAGGAAGGGGATGTGTATGAAAGATGACGGAGTTTCGATGATTGTAGAATACATGATACTTGCTTCAATAATGGCTATATTTACGGTTTTTTTAAGCCTCAACTTGAGTTCGATTCTGGAAGAATCCCAGCTCACGAAAGTCGTTGAGAATCAATTTTCTGACGTTTCTGCTCAAATTTCGTCCCAGATCGTGGACATGATTGCAGTTTATCCACGTAATGGGAACATGACAGCGAAAGTTTTCATGCCTCAAAAGATTGGCGATGTGAAATACGTTGTAGCTCTGGAAAACAATCAAATTAAAATAGTGTCAGATGATAATCGATTTTTTAAAGTTCTAAGCTTGGGAGCTCTTCCAGAAGTCGGAATAATTGACATCGGGGGACTAACTCACAGTCTAAAAGAATCCCATGAGTTGGTTTACAGAAAAATTTCGTGTATTTATCCAACTGCAGTGCTAAAAGTGAACCCAAAAACAGTTTTAGTCGGCAATAGTTTTGAAATAGATGTCTCCGATTCATCTCCAGGATCTTCTCAAAGCTTTAAATGGAAAGTGACTTTGTGGGACAATATAAGCTATGGATGGTTTGACAGCGTCAATAATAAAACCCTTAACGTTTCTGTTGAATCTTGGAGCAGTTCATGGCAAGGATGTGAATACAACCAAACTGCAAAAATTGCTTTTTGTAACATAACTCTTGAGGTTAGTATTTTCTGCGAAGGCAATTATTTAAATAGTTCAACAAAAAGAGTTTTGTTAGTCGCAAAACCCGAAAGTGAGGGTTATGGCAATATAACGATCGATAAGTTTGTTGAACCATCTCAGGTCGAAGTTGGTCAGACTGCGTATTTGCACGTTCGTTTGGATGCTTTAGGATTATCCGGAGGAAAAATTGTCAACTTAACCACAGTTCTCACTCTTGATACCTCCGGAAGTATGGGAGATCTAAGTTTAGTTGGTAACAATGTAGCGAAGATTCTCGAACTTTCTACTCAATTCCAGAGACTTCAAGGTTTAACAGATAATAACAAAAAAGGAGTTGTAACTATAGCTCTCCCAGATTCTTTGGATACATATTATTTCATTGCCGTAGAAGTCCCAGAACAGTATAGTGGATTTGAGATTTCTAAAATTGAAAATATAAATTGTCCTCAACAACAAAAATGTTTCTGCACCGATAACAAAAGATTATGCTACATTAAAGATCTGACTCCAGGTAATAAAAAAATAGAAGTAACTGGGGCGGACAAGAATCTAAATTTCGAAGTTATTGTTTACTTGCCAAAAATAGACTCACTAAAACTTTCTGCCATAAGCTACCTTAAAGCATTAAAAGAAGGAGACTTTGCTGGGCTTGTTGAATATGACAATAAAGCCGTAGTGAAACAAGTCAACTCGAGCAGTTATTTAAAGAATCTCACAACCGATAAAGCAACAGTAATAGGAGAAGTCAAAAGTATGACTGCAGATGGTGCTACAAACATCTATCATGCACTCTGGAAAGCAAATCAAACGCTTTATGAGAACACAACGATAACTGGAGGAACAATTCCTTTAATAATTCTCATGACTGACGGTCTGCCAACGGTTGAAGCGTATTCAAATCGGAGTGATTGCCACAATTATGGATTTTGGTTCATAGAAGATAATATCGGGTTCTGTAGATATGGAAGTTGGTGTAGACCTAATTGTTACATCCAAATAGAGCAATTAGCAAATCAGATAAAACAAAATAAAATTGGGGACCAAGAAATAAGAATTTGCACAATAGGATTTGGTAGAGAGGGAGAATACAACGCGACGTTGCTCAGAAACATAGCAAGTTATATAAACGAAACAACAAAATGTTACTTTGACGCAAGAAACCATGAACAACTCCAGAATGCCTTTAGAACTATTAAAAACTACTTCGACGTTATAGCTACCAACTTGACAATAACAGATGTTCTTCCGAGTTATGTACAAATCGAGGAGGAGCCCGAAGTTTTGAAAGTTGGATTACCTGTCTGTAGTAACATAACTTTTGTAAAGGATGATGAAAATAGAAGCATTTTGAAACTCAACTGTTCTGAAATTAGACTTGAAGATGCAGTGGAGATAGTTGTCCCTATCAAGTTTAATCAACCCGGGACATATATTCTCAACGTTCCTGAAATAAGCAATGTAACGTACTACGACATAAATCGACAGTTTGTAACGGTTCCACTAAAAGTCGTGAGTGTTAGATATGGTACACCAAGTAGTGCACAGGTGATAATAAAATGAAAAAAAGTGGAGCTTCAGAGGTATTTGGGGCTCTAATGATAATCTCATTAATAGTATCTGTAGCTGGCTTTCTTTACATAATTTCCTATCCCATAATCTTAGAAAACGAAGAAACGATAAAATACCGGAAAGCATACTTTGACATTTTAGAAATCCGCGAAAAAATAGAAAATGTTAGAAGTGGGCTTGAGTTTGAAGCATCCTACACTCTGAGAATTTCGGGAACATCTTTTATTTTTGAAAACGAGCCAATACTTTTCTTAAATGATAGTCAATATAATGTCTCATCTATAAAAGTTTCTGGTAAAGGATGGGAAATATTTTACGAAAATGGTGCAATTATCGAAAAGAGGGCACTATATTCTAAAATTTTACATTATCCGGACATATACTACGATACAGAAACTGGAACAGTAACTTTACCAATAATAATGTTTGTCGGTACCCAATCAGTGGGGGGAAGTGGTTATCTAACGCTCGCTTTGAGAATTAAAAATACAGAAAAGATATCATTAAATAACTGCACAATCAAGATCGTTTCTAAAAACGCTAAAAGTTGGGAAAACTTTTTAGAAAATCTTGGTATCTCAAACCTAACTCGATCGGGAAATGAAGTAACTTTTTTTGCAAAAAAAGTTGAAACAACCTTTTACGAGGTGGAGGTGCGATGAACTCAAGAGGCGTTTCCGAAGTTGTTGGATATCTTTTTATATTTGGGATCGTGATGACAACAGTTACATATGCATTTGTTCATATTTCTTCTATCGTAAAGGAAACTTCAGATAAATACAAGATTGAAGGGCTTAGAGAGAGCTTTAAGAGGATTCAAAACATATTTTTCCTCTCAGCGTATGGAGGTGCGCCACTTCAGAGCATCCAAATAGAGATGCAAGGAGGCAAATTCTATATGAAAGATAACCCAAAGATTACAATAGAGGTAGAAAACAACAGCGGAACTTATAAATTCTTTGAAGATAACGTTAGTTCAATAGTATTCGAGTATGGGAGCTATAAAATTGCAATAGAGAACGGAGCAGTTTACGAGAGTTACTACGATTATACGCGGACGGTTGTAGATCCAAGAGTATTTATTCAGCAAGTGGAAGTCCAAGGTATTCCAGGAAATTATTATAAGGTAGTTACCTTGATAATTTACCACCTAAAAGGGAATGGCTCAACAAGCGGAATGGGTTCAATAGAATTAATTTTTAGTTCACAGGTGAACAATTCCATTCTAGACGAGAATCCAGGAAATCTTACTTTCTTAATAGAGAATTCCGAGTTTGCAGACAGATGGTGGGAATATTTAAGAAATATGTCGCAAGTTTCAGTTTTTCCAAGTAATAAGCCTACAAAAGGTAATCTAGTTCGGGCTATAATACCATACGATAAGTTAGTTATAACGATATTCAATGTCGAAGCAAAGTGCAGAGAATTAATATAGCTACTATGGTATAAACTAAGTTCTCAAAGATCAAAGATTTGAACATAGGAAACTACCAATGGAAAAACTTCGATGATGCGTACGTTTTGGTAAGAAGTACAGAACACCAGAGTGCTTGGTGCAGGTTTTTCAAAAACTTTGAACTTTTGAATACGGACCTCAAACCTGAAAATTGCTACAACCAGACCACCATCACATGTACATGCGAAAGGGCAGCCTTACCAATGGCTAGGATCGATACGGAAAATAGTTACACCAACTTGATTGTTGTTTTCAAGAGTGTTCTGCTAAAATCTTAGTAAGAGATCTCCAAACTGGCAAAATATTTTTATGGTCAATTTTAAAATTTACCAGCTATGGAGTAAGCAGGTTCAACTCCTTTAAAACAGCCTTAAGTTTTTCAGTTTTATCTGCACTCAGTTCAACAAGTGGTAGCCTCGGCTTCCCACCAGACAATCCAATGAGATCTAAAGCTTTTTTAACTGGCATCGGATTCGTATCTATAAACAGTATCTCAAACAGAGGTAAAAGCCTAAGATTCAACTCGGCAGCCTTCTTTATATTCCCACTTTTATAAGCATCAATCATCTCCTTCATCATTTTTGGCGCAACGTTTGCTGCAACACTGATTACTCCCTCTCCACCAACAGCCAGAATTGGTAGCGTCATTAGATCGTCTCCAGATAGAACAACGAAGTTTTTGCCCCTTGTCAGCTGGATTATCTTGGAAATCTGCTTCAGATCTCCACTTGCCTCTTTTATTCCGACATAATTATCTATCTCAGAAAGCTTCGCAACGGTCTCCGGAGCTATATTTACTGCAGTCCTGCTGGGAACGTTGTATATTATTAATGGCAGCGATACTTCTTTAGCTATGGCTTTGTAGTGTTCGTAAAGTCCCTGCTGATTTGGCTTGTTATAATAGGGAGTTATAAGCAAAGCTGCATCAGCTCCAGCCTTTTCAACTTCTTTTGTTAACCATATAGCCTCCTTTGTCGAATTTGAACCTGAACCGGCGATTACTGGTACATCTGAAGTCTCAACCACGAATTTTACAACTTCTATGTGCTCTTCATAACTCAAGGTTGCCGCCTCCCCAGTGGTTCCGGCAGGAACGACGGCATCGACATATTTTTCAAGAAATTCGATGTTTCTTTCTAATCCGCGGTAATCTATGCTGAAATCTTCCCTGAAAGGTGTAACTATTGCCGGGATTACACCTCTAAACATTCGCAAACCCTCTGTTTATCTTCCTCGTTATATACCCTGCAACCCTGTTTCGAACAGTCTTACTTTGGATGTTCGTAACCGCAGCAACGATCTTCTTATTCTGGTCGAAGTTGTTAGTAAATAGTTCCGGATACCTCTTCAAAAGTTCGTTCGCTATCACTTTAATATAAGCCGGCTTCACTGTGCCCATGAGATGGACTTTTTTGACGCTATATTTAAACTTGGCGCATTAGCTAATTTTTAGCAAACACTTAGGAGTTCCACAGAACTGTGTTACCATCTATTTCTCCTTTTCTTACCATCTTTTTAATCTTTTTCCGAATTCTGCTTTTCGAGATCTTTGTAATGTAGGATAAGTCGTTCAAATCGACCGTCCCTTTAACTTCAGATAGTTTTCTTGCGAGGGCTAGAATTAGAATCTCCTCATCATATTTTATTTTAATATTTGAATAAATTAAAAGCGACGTTCCGAAAAGTAGGAATAGAAGAGAAAGAACTTCAGATAGAAAAATACCAAAAAAGGAGAAAATTGTTAAAAAATAGCTCAACTTCGCTAGAGTTCTAAATTTAGAAGTTTTCAACTGCCTGGAAACGATTTCAGAGAGCTTCTCAACGAGTGGGTCTTTTTCACCTCCAAAAGATTCAAAACTTTCTGACTTCATCTCCTTCAAACCGATCGCTGCTAATATCTCATCCCTCGCAGCCTCTTTTTTATCCACAGCTAATTTAAAGAATTTTTCAAAATTTTGTTCATCCCAAATGGTGATTCCTAGTTTTTTAGCGAGTTCAAAATCGTCCCTTCTAATCTCGCAACCCCAGATTATTATCAAAACCTTATCAAGCTTTAAAATGCTCTTTTTTGTGTTCCACTGGTAAATGAGATTCCTAACAACGATTCGACTTCTTTCATACTGCTTGCATTCTACGGCAATTTTTCTGTTACCGTAGCTAACTAAGACGTCGATTTCATGCCCTTCTATTTTAACGTTTTTTTGAACTTTCAATCCAAGCATCGAAAAAAGCCATGCAGCATTATTTTCAAGCAGACTCCCCTTTTTATATTTTCGCCTTCTTTTACTCGTTTGCTCTTCATCTTTTACAATATTTTCGTATGCATATCTACGAATCATCGCATCCCCCACATCCATCAAAAAACTGAGGTATCTACAATATATAAATCCCTTATTTTTAGTTGCAATACCAAAAAAGAAATTTTTCTTGACTAATAAAAATTCTGAAGTTACTCTTAAAAAATTAGATGCATATCATATATTGCAAAATATAAAAATTCTACTCCAAAAACTGCAACGAAAAAGGCCAGAAGTATTAGTATCGCTCTATAAACCAAAATCGCCCTTCTACTAAAAGATGTGACCTCCGCCAAAAAAGATAGCCAGCCAAAGTCAAGCCAGATATGCGAAAAGAAAAGTAAAAGTAATCCTGTATACCCGAAAAGCATTATAGCTTCGCTTATCAAAGCCATTCCAATTGTTGCCCACCAAACTATAAAGAATGGATTAAACAATGTAAGCAAAACTCCTGCAAAGAAGGGAGATAGCTTTTTTGCTTTTCGGGTTTCAAAATCAGAGAAGGCACTTTTTAATGTTAGATAAGAAAACAGGATAAGCATGATCCCTCCAAGAAAACTAGAACTCTTTAAAAAAAATTCGTTAGTTAAAAAGCTGAGAACGCCTATAGAGATAAGCACTATCAACGGTAATTCAACAGCCATATGGCCTAAACTAACCAAAAATCCACTCTTCCATTTTCCCTCAACACCCGAAGCTGCGGCGACTGCTGAAAGAGGCCCAGGAGTTAATGCTCCAGTAGCGCTAATCAAAGCGACCTTTACAATGAACTCCAGCATGCCCTCCCATGAATCTAAGAATATTTAAATCATACCCATCGCCTTCAGTTCTTCATAGCATTTCCTAAGCAACCTACGAACGTCGTTTTTCCCTATTCTGAGCTTTGCAGAAGTCTTTCTTATGCTTCCGTATTTCAAAAATGCTTTCAGCAAATCTACATCTGATCTACTTAAGTTTAAACATTCGAGAGCTTTTCTTGCTATATCTAAAAGCTCTGCTTTTCCATAGTGGATTTCGTGCGGATTTAAAAATTCGGAGTTTTCGAATTTAAATTTAATTACGTAAACCTTTCCCTTGTAACCTATCCTTCTCAGTTCATCCAACATATCAAATCTGCTTTCAAATCCGTCCTGTCTTGCTTCATCTTCTGTAATTTCTTCCAGATCTTTAATGTAGACTTCCTCGATCGTAGCTTTGCCTATTATTCTACCACCACAGTGAACGTAAACTTCATCTCCAGGCTTTAGATTCGTTCTTTTTCTTATTGTTATACTCTTTCTCCCCTCCAAGAGCATCTTCTCGTATTTTCCGGAGAATTCAAGGTGTTTCATCTCTCTACACCAACGATTATACCATCCTTCGCTGATACAACCTCGAACTCAACATAATCGCCTATTTTTCTGTCTGTATATACCGCGACGCTTCTATCTCTCGCAACCACTAGCTTTTCACCGTACATTCTACCTTCAGCAACAATTTTACCTTTTTCGACATCTCCTTTCTTGAATGGATTAAATATTCTCGGCCTTTTTTCTATTCCGAAATCCTCTGGCTTAAGGATCAGCTTTACACCAAACTCTTTTTCCAATTCGGAAAGTTTTTTATAAAATTCATCAAAAGATATACTTTTCCCAGCTTTTCTCCCAAATCTGTACGGTATATACTTCTGAATGCCCAACGGAGGATACCTTTTACCTGCACCTACGTTCAAAGCAAATTCAATTATCCTCGGTATTTCAGCATCGTTGTAGCCAGGTACCCAAACTGGAGCTATCAGCAGATCCATCTTGCTGTTTGCAATTTTTTCTGCAACTTCGAGAACTTTTTTGACTGGATAGTTTTTACCATGCAGTTTTTTGGCAATCTCTTCATCTAAAGCGCTTATCGATAAATTCACCCTCGTTAAGTAGTCTTCTAAAGCATCGATTTTCTCATCGCTAAAAATCAGACCGTTTGTTTGGATTGAAACTACTTTTACGTTTTTTATTCTCCAGACGTTTTCCGCTAGGTATTCGAGGTAAGGATACAACGCAGGCTCTCCTTGCCCATCAAGATGGATTTCCAAGTTTTCCCCTTTAAATTCTGCAACTTCCGCCAAAACATCGAGCATGTAGTCTGGATCGACTATGTAGTCTGTCTTCCTCGTCTTACTAAGCACGCCCTCATCAACGCTGCAGAAGATGCAGTTCAAATTGCATCCACTGATGCACCTCACTTGAAGAAGGTTTGTTCCTCTATCAATTATACCGAAAGCAGAATGACCTAAGAGAGGAATCCCCGATTCTTTTGTCACGAAAACTAATTCCCTTCTTGTTATCCTATGCAAAACTCTTTTTTCTTCACTGAAAGATATGATGTACTCTTTATCATATCTCCTTGAAAGTTCCTCGTATCTCTCCTTCGGGATCCTTATCTCGATGATGTTCCTCAAAACGAAGACTTTTTCCTTTTTATCCGTGTACTCCCTGAGCATGCTACTTCAATCTTTCCAAAAATTTTGTACCTTTTTCCGTTATCCTATAAAATTCCCTATCATTTTCAACTAGCTCTTCTAAAATCATTTGCTGAATCAAGTTGCCCAGAACTCTTTCTGGTATCCTTGCAAGCTTTTCAATTTCCTCAAACTTCCTCTCCTTCTTCGCCAAAATCTCGAGTATTCTGACTGTGTTCCAGTTGGAGGCTATCTTCATAAAATTTTCTTCTTATTTCTGCATAAAAAGTTCTTCGCTTGATTAATAAAATCCAAAGTTCAGATCTTGATCTTGAAGATAGTTCTTTTTTAATCTAAGAGCGATTTCAGCTTTCATAAGTTCCCTACCAAGGTAAGCTGCATGATCCAGCCTCGATAAAAGCCCTTTACTGATTACAGTATCTAGGATCTCTTTCGCTTTTTTTCCACTTACAGTTAGCTTTTCATGCTCACAAAATATTCTCCCTCCTGCGACATAGATTACGAAATCACCAAGTGGATCTCTAACAAACTCCTTGGACTCTTTAGCTTCGACACTTTGCTTTGGAGAAACTTCAGGATACCTGAACTTCTCTTTTAAAGCTAAAAGAGATATTCCAACATCTTTTGGTGGAGCACTTCTTATTTTTGCAGCTTTTGAAAGATAGGATGCTATTTTTAGCTCCTTTACACATCCAAAAGTTTTTGGACTCGCTTCGGTTGTAAAAAGTAGGTTACAATTCAATTCCTCCGCCATAAAAGCCAGTAAAGCATTTATTCCTATAGAATCGGCGTCGCTCAACTCTGTTACGTTTCCAGCACCAAAAAGAAGAGGTGTAGTAGTATCTAGCTCTCTGTACTTTGCATACCTTATAATCGATGATGCTGTGCCAAGAGGGGGGTCTAGCACTGGATCGGCTATGATTTTCTCCTTTCTTCTCTTTGCCTTTTCAACCAAAGTTTTGAGTTCGTAAACGTTTTTTTCAACAACAACTACCGCCTGATCTTCTATAAGCTCTATGGCATCAAAGTTTTCTTTCGACAAGCTCATTATCATATCCACTCCGCAATCTACGCCTATTTCTATAGCTTTTTTGCTGAAAGTATCTATGCTCACGGGTCTCTCTGAAACTTCAACTGCTCTTTTAATAGCTTTTTTAATAAAATCTGAATCAAATTCGAGAGGTATGCCTATATCTATGATATCTGCATTTTCGCTGAAATATTCGATCTTTCTTTCCAGCTCTTCAATATTTGAAAAAGCGTGTACTTCCGCAACAACCTTCATCCTGCTTTCTCCGCCAACGGGTACATCGCCTATCTTAAACAGAAAATTTTTATCGAGAGAATCAACTTTATCTCTGAATTCTTTAGCAATAGCAGCCTGAATTAATCTACAGGCCGGAATTTCGTGAGAAAACTCAATCTTTTCAGCAAATTTCAAAACATATTGAAGATCGTATGCATGAATTGGACCCTTTACCTCCTCTAAGGATTTCCAATCATTTCCTGCAGTCAGTCCGGGTACTAAGACTAAGTCATAGTTTTCTAGATCGAGGTTTTCAAGATCTTTTGGTGTTATAAAAGCTGCAATCTCTTTTTTTACGACGTAAACATCGGTGTTTCCACAATACTTTCTGACCAAAGGCTCAGCAAGCAAACCAGTTACAAGCAAAATTTTCATAGAAATAGCAAAATCGCAGATTTTTAAAGTATGCGTTTGCTAACGATAATTTAATATTTCTGACAATTCTCTTATTCTATGGAGCTTAGGATAGGTAACAACAATTTCAAGCCAGAGATCAGAAGAGCTTCGGATCTTAAGCCAGTACTTGCATTTCCGGAGGCGCTGAAAGAAGATTTTAATGCTTATTTTATGTTTAGAGATGTCTATAGAAGCGAGGAAGATTACACAAAGATCAAAAAATTCGGTTTGCGCTACGACTACACGATAATTCCGCCAAACGATGTAGGTGGAGAAAAGATAAAGACTTACGGCCACTACCATCCAGAAATTTCTGGAACAAGCTATCCAGAAGTGTACCAAATACTCGATGGAAAAGCCTTTTTCATACTTCAAAAAAGGGTAGGCGAGAGAGTGGTAGATGTCGTTGTTGTTGAAGCTAAGGATGGAGACGTTGTTGTTGTTCCTCCATATTATGGACATGTTTTAATAAATCCTACCGATGAAGAAATCCATTCCTGCAACTGGGTATGCAGAAATTTTCAATCGATTTACGAGCCTTATACAAAAAAGAGAGGTGCAAGCTACTACTACATAGAAGAAAAGTGGATAAAAAACAGAAACTATCCAGAAGCTCCAGAGATCAGGATTTCAAATTCGAACAACATCTTCGATGTCGAAGATATATACGAACTCGTAGATGAAATAGAACTGCTCGACTTCCTCGTAAACCCGCACAAAAATTTTGAAATGCTACAAAAAATAAAAATATAGGTTAGTTTTTAAACGGAGACTGCAAGCTTTATATCTTCAGCTGTAACTGTTTTTCTTCCAGAGTGCTTTGCAACTTCAACTGCCTTCTTAGCTACCTTCATTGCATAGTCCTCAAGTACTTCTATCATCTTCTCCACAGCATCTGCACTTACCCTCTCTGCACCTGCCTTCCTGATCAACCTATCTACTGGTGCAGCTGGAAGTTCAGCCATTCAACTCACCTCCTTCTTTATTTCCGTTAAAAACTTTGTATTAGGGATATATATACTTTTCGATTGAATAAGGTGTTAACGTGATTTCTGCAGGTCTCTACACAGAATACGATCCCAAAAACACATTGGAGTTAATTTGTAGTGATAACATGATCGCAAATTTGTCAGTCAAAATTTGGTCAAACATAAAATAGAACTGCAAAGATTGAAACAACATTTAAAAAGATTTAATATAAAAATTTTGGATATTATCCAAACAAAGCTCCTAAACCTTCAATAGCTTCTTCTTCCTTCTTCTCCTCT
>CAYZIW010000021.1:0-30175 GCA_964478605.1 uncultured archaeon
CCCCGACGTTTTTTCTAAGCTAATACATCCGTTCCAACTCTGCAGTATTCTTTTTACAGCATCTATATCACAGCTTGGTAAAACCTCTTTAACATCCCTAAATAACTTTAAAACTTTTTTAATGCTTTCCTGTTTTGAGATATCCAGAGCCGTCATTATAGTTATCTCCTCCTCCTTAACCAAAGAAACTTTTTCAAGATAGTATCCGACTTTACCCAATATTACAAACGTTTCCTCTACCCTTTGCTCGAATTCAAGCTTTTTTATAGCCTCTCTAAACTTTTCTCTGTCAGATTCGCACACAATGTCTAGTACATTCTTGCCAAGTAGCTCATCGGGTCGATAACCTAAAAATTCAACGGCTTGATTCGCAAATACTATTCTGTTATCTTTAACAAGAAAAATTTGGTACTTCAGCTTTTCGACCAGGTCAATTATCACATCATAATAATTAACATCACGCATAGTCTTAAAAATCATTAAGGAGTAAATAAATTTTTCCAGAACATCAAAAAGTTTAAAAGTCAAAAATCTGAAAAAATTTTGGAATGAACAAAATCGCCGAATTAAAAATAGAGCTGCTCTGCTATGGAATTAGAAGTAATGAAGAGGGAGTCTCTTTTCGCTCCTACCCAACAAGAGGAAAATCAAGAGCTGGAGTGGCTGGAAGCGGCAGAAATTTTATAGTAAATCCAAGACAAGAGGATGAATTTATTGTCAATGCAGGAGTTTTGCAGCCCTTTCTTGAGCTATCACCTTTTGAGTTTAAAAAAATAGATGGCAAAGGATGGATTCTAAAGAATGGAGAGAAAATTTGCAGAGCCACATTTTTTGAACCGAAATGGCATTCTACAAATGTAGGAGAGACAATTAGACTACATGGAAAATCGAGTCTAGCTTTAGCTTTAACAAACGTTTGTATTTTCAAACTTCTAAAAAATGGTTGCAAATTTTGCATAATTGACATAGGGAACGAAAAAGTAGTCCAAAATCCCGAAGATGTCGCCGCAAAAATAAAAGAAATTGAAGATAGCTCCGAATTAAGAAAATTTGTAGATTTCGATGGTTTTGAAGGTTTTGTCGAACCTGAAGATATCAACATAAATTCTGGAACTTTGGAAGAAAATACTCTTGTAAAACTATATGAAAAAACTGCTGAATGTATTAAAGCTGTAAGCGAACTGCCAATAGGAATAGAAGTGACCCCAATTAAAGAAGATGGCATGATTAAACTTAAAAATGCCGGTATAGATTCTATCTATATAAACATGGAAGTTTTCAGCAATTACGCAAGAAGAAATTTTATTCCTGGAAAGGATGATGCCTATCCTAGAGAAGAATATCTTAAAGCTCTGGAAAATGCAGTAAAAATTTTCGGAGAAAACCAAGTTGCATCTTGGATACTCTTTGGCCTTGAAAATGCTGAAGAGACTGTACAAGGATGTGAAGCGATAGCTGAAGTTGGAGCGATTCCACTCCCAAGAGCTTTTAGGCCACTATTTGGTTCTGAACTCGAGAAAAAATCACCTCCAAACTGTGAAGATGCAAAAAAGATATACAGTGCGTGGACTAAAATATTAAAAAGATTTAATTTAGATCCCCTGAAAACAACTGCAGGATGTGCTAAATGCGGAAGCTGTTTTCCGATAAGAGAACTTCTGAGCTGATATGCGGATCGCATATCTCTCAACAGCCTACCACACATCCCATATTATAAAGAGAACAATCAAAGCGGATTGGAAACTCTTCAGCACGGGAGTTGAGATAATCAAAGCCTTCAAAGAAAAAAAGATAGATCTGGCATACGTAGGATTAACTCCCGTTATATATGCGACAAATATCGGTCTAGACATTGTCTGCATAGCTGGTGGACATGTAGAGGGGACGGTAATTGCTGGTAGGGCTCATGGAGAATTTCCAAAGTGTTTAGAAAAGAAAAAAGTTGGAACCCTTGCAAAAGGGACGATCCATGATGTAATACTTCGCAGTGTTGATGCGGACTTTGAAGTAATAAACTACTCATACGCTGAAATGCTTTTGAATGATTTTATCGATGCAAAAGTAGATTTTGTTTGTGGTACCCCAAACTTGGCGGTATTAGCTGAAAAATACGGTGCAAAGATAGTTTGCAAACCAGAAAAGCTTTGGTCTTGGAATCCCAGTTACGGTATCGTTGTATTGAAAGATTTTTATAATAAAAATGAAGACAAACTCTTCGACTTTCTAGTAAAACATGAATGGGCTACCAACATACTAAGAGAGGCTAAAAATTTTGCTGTAAAGAAAATCTACGAAAGTTTTAGTGGAGATCTGAGTGTAGAGGATATCAAAAAGATCGTTGAAATGAGTCCAAAGTACTGTGCCTCACTGCCTGAGAAGTACTTGGAGAGTACATTAAAACTTGCGAATTTGATGAAAAAAATTGGATATATAGAAGAAACTCCTAAAAAAGATGAGATCTTCGACCTGAGTTTAATAAGTGAAGTCCATCCCCAGGAAGAGCACTACAGCAAAAAATAAAACTAAATAATAACACAAAATATATAATATAAAAATTATGCAGACATTTAAACTTGGATTTATTTGGGTTTGAAGAAGTAGTCTCTAATCTCCTCTGACTCTTTCCAAGCTTTATCAAGTTCACTTAAAATTTCAACGAGTTCATCTATTTTTGTTAAAGCTTTTTTGATAGCTTCAGGTCCTAAATCAGTATACAATTCGCAGAATCCTCTTATTGATGTTAGATCGTTCCTAACTCTGTCGATCAACATGGCTATTAACTCAATATCTTTTTCAAGCTTTTCAGTCAACTTCTTTCTTTCAGTTACATCTCTTGCAATTCCGTGAATCGCAAAAACTTCTCCTTGCCTAAATAAAGGATGTGCAACAATTTTGAGCCAGACTGTTCTGCCATCTATCGTTTTGCATGGTAATTCGTATGCTTTTGATGGTTTTTTACTTTTTAAAACTTCGTTTATTCTTTCTCTAACAAATTCGTGGTAATTTTCATCCACTATATCCCAAATTGTAATGTTCGAACCTTCTTTATATCCAAACACTTCGTAAGCTTTTTTGTTCACCTTAATGAAATTACCCGCTAGGTTGTGGATGAACATTACGTCGTTTGCATTTTCCCAGAGATACTCGTAACGTTCGAAAGTTTCTCTAAGCTTATCCTCAGCCTTCTTTCTAGCAGTAATGTCTCTAACGAACTCTACTACCATTTTAACTTTTCCATCTTCATCAAATATTGGATAACAAAAGAGTTCCAACCATTCAACTTCTGAACCTTTTAATCCTGGAACTATCGCTTTTTCAATTTTTCCGCTGCTTATAGATTTCAAAGTTGGGCAATCTTCACAGGGTTCATCCCTATCTCTATACACCTTGTAGCATTTCCTTCCAACCAGAGGTCTATTTCTCGAGTACCATTTTTCCATTGCTTTGTTTACCATTATAACGTTCATTTCTCTGTCAAGCAAGCTTATACCATCTTGTATAGTATCAAAAATTGTTCTAAGTAGTTTTTCATTCTCAGCCAATTTTTTGGTTCTTTTTTTAATTTCCCTACTCATTAAAACAATTCCAAAAGCAAGTAAAAAAGCAAGAAAAATCATCGATCCGATCGTTTGATATATCCAACTTGGGACATTTTCTCTGAAATCTGCCTTTACCCCAAACCACCTGTCAAAGGATTGATAATATATCGAACTCTTGTCCTTCTTCATCTCCGCCAGATATCCGTCTATAATCGAAAGTATGGTTTTATTTTTAGATGCAAATCTAAGTTCTACGGGGGAAAATATTATATTAGTAAGCTGAAGACCATAATCTTTTGCGTAAAGAGAACCGTAGATCCTAGAGACTATTCCTGCATCTGCCAAATCACTTTTTAAAGCATCAAAGACAGTTATGTAATCTCCTTCCACTTCTAAAACCTCGCATTCAACATCGAAGCTTTTCAAAAGCTTTTTAAAGTTCTCAGTGTAAACATCTCCTTTGACTCCTACAATTCTTAAATTTTTCAGCTCAAAAATCGAGTTGTAGCGATCCTTTGAAACAACAACTCCCCAATTAGATAAAATTGTCTCATTTGTGAAGTTAAAAAGCTCAGCTCTTTCCTCGGAATATGCTATAGCCGTCATTAAATCTATTTGACCGTTTTCAAGTTTTTTAAGCAGATTTGGAAAATGGTCATAGTCGTATACTATTAGCCAGCCTTCTTTGTCTGCGATATATTCTAAAATATCTATATACAATCCTACATAATTTAAACCGTCTCTACTTACAAGTGGAGGATTATCGTAAACTCCTACGACCAACTCTAAAGCTAGAGAAGTCGATACATGTATCAAGAGAGTGATGAACACAAATACTAGTACGTACTTCATTGTAAATAATTAAGTCTCAAACAGGTATATTAATCTTCACCCAAGCAACAAGCCTTATAAACAAGGCGAAGAGTTAATAAAATATCATTCCTAGAGGACCCGTAGCCTAGCATGGACAAGGCGGCAGCCTCCTAAGCTGCAGATCGCGGGTTCAAATCCCGCCGGGTCCGCATTTATAAAATTTAGGTAGTTTCAAATTTGTAGGATTTTCACTTTTTGGTTTGAAACTTTAGCTTCGAGATCTCTTTCTTTTATTTTAAGAATATATACTAAATTCTTAACAGAAGGTAATACTATTTAAACCTATACTTCTACAAATTGCAGAATTTTTAAATAAATCTTTACGGTGAATCCCAAAAATTTTAAATTCCGTAACACTAATTCAGGTTCATGAAGGAAAAATTAATAATAAGTATACTTTCGTTGTTTATAATTGCTACGATTGTAGCGGCGCAGAGCGAAGTCAGAATAAGCTTTTTCGGAAACGAAGAAATGGTCGAAAAAGCAACGAAAGTGGACTTAAACTTCTACGCAAGCGGGCAAACAGTCTTTATCAATGGTTCAAAGTATGCAGAACCAATTTATTACATCCGAGTTGTCTCGCCCGAGGCTTACTACTACAACGGCACGATATTCGTAAACTCGACATCTTTTTCGCTGGAATTTCCGATAGGATGGGAAAAAATGGTCAAACTCTACTCCGATGGAGCTTGCTTTAATGATGGGAGGCTAACGAACTCTCACATATATATGACAAGCATCTCCTCTTCCGCAAGCAATACAAAGATTGTGCCAAGTGTTTTAAAAGATTGTGAATACTGCATGCAAGTAATCTTCTACAAGACAACAACTGCAACTAGCGATAAAAAGTCCTACACTTTCATCGAATACATCTTTGATTCCTGCGATCCAGAAAGCTACGATTTCGTTCAGCTTGCAAGCTATGGAAACATAACACAGCTGCCCATGAAGTTCATTTTTAGGTGAGACTATGCGATCTATTTTAATTTTTTTATTAATTTTTTTAATAAGTGAGACTCAGGCACTAGTTATCACAGATTCCGCAGGCAATACAATTGAGATCGGGAAGGCTGAAAGGATCATCTGCCTTAACAGCGATTGCCTTGAAGCGATAATAATGCTCGGAGCAAAGGATAAGATCGTTGGTCTTGGTAGCTATGCGTTGCAAAAGCCCTACGCTCCAAATGTTACCGACGTTGGCAAGTGGAGTGAGCCGAACGTTGAAGCAATCATCTCGCTAAACCCTGACATAGTTGTAACCTACGTAAATTATCCTGAAAGGCAGAAGCTTGAAGAAAAGCTTAAAGGAACTGATATAAAGGTGGTTAGGCTTGATTTTTACAAAATTGCCACGATGTTTGATGAATTCGTAACTCTTGGTAAAATTCTTGGAAAAGAGAAAGAAGCTAAAGAAATCGCTGAATACTGGAAAAAACAGCTCGAGCTAATAAAAAACAGGGTTAAAGATGCCAAACCAACGAAGGTTTACTGGGAAAGCTTTACAGAATACAAAGCAGCAGGCAATGCAACTGGATGGCAGGAAATTCTTGAAATTGCTAAAGGAGAGAATGTTTTTTTGAATGAGCCCTCAAGCTATCCGCAAGTTGACGCTGAAAGAATAATTGCAAAGAATCCTGAAGTTGTGATAAAAAGCGTTTCCTCGACGACTTTTCAGCCATACAAAGCTGAAAACGCAACAAAGCTTGAGGAATTCTACAAGAATTTCATTTCAAGGCCAGAGATGAAGCAGGTTGAAGCGGGAAAAAGCGGTAGAGTCTATGTAATCTGCTCCGATATGCTCCATTCAACCTTTGGGCTTGTAGCAGAAGTCGCTTATGTTGCCAAAATTTTGCATCCGGAGCTTTTCAATGACTTAAACCCAAAAGAAATACATAAAAAATACGTTGAGAGCCTCGGTTTGGAATATAGTGGAATTTGGGTTTATCCAGAAATAAAAGCTGAAAAAATAGAGAAGCCAGAAAAAACACCAGGTTTCGAGCTTACGCTTGCAATTGCTTCGCTCATCGCTGTTTTAGCTTTTCGAAATAGAACTGGCAAGGGATAGGAAACTTGATGCTTATGAACGAGTTTGGATTCAAAATCGCAAGAATGACAATTAAAGGCTTTACAGTCACTTTCGTCCTTTTATTACCAATTCCAGTAATAATAATTTCCATAGGAATGGGATATCTGAGCATCTCGCCTTCAGAGATCGTTAACTTATTCTTTGCAAAGATCTTCAATTTTGAGCTAACCGAACAGCAGAAGATCCATGAAGCGGTGATCTTCAACATAAGGCTTCCAAGGATCTTGCTTGCTTCACTTGTAGGCTGTTCCTTAGCGGTTTGCGGAGCGGTATTGCAGGCTATGTTTAAAAATCCACTCGTTGAGCCCTACATCCTTGGAATCTCCTCTGGCGCAGCTTTTGGGGCTGCTTTGGCATTAGGTTTGGGGCTTTTAAGTGGTTCTGTTCAAGTCCTTGCATTCATATTTGGAATGATTTCCGTCTTCTTAGCTTACAGCATGGCAAAAAGCGGTGGAGAAGTTCCAGTGATCAACTTGGTTCTTGCGGGGATCATAGTTTCAGCACTCTTCACAGCATTGACTTCGCTGATAAAGTTCTTCATAGATCCCCACAAGCTTGCTGGCGTAGTTTACTGGATCATGGGTAGCTTCTCTTCTGCAGACTGGAGTAGCCTTGCAACGGTTACAATTCCAATTATCGCCTGCTTGATTCTTCTTATAGCACTTAGCTGGCGCTTGAATGTTCTATCGCTAAGCGATGAAGAAGCTAAGGCTCTTGGAGTTAATGTTAGCAGAGAAAGATTCCTTATTCTTTGCATCGCAACTCTAATGACCGCATGTGCTGTTTCTGTGAGCGGAATAATAGGCTGGGTTGGTTTGCTGATTCCGCATGTTGTTCGATTGGCTTTCAGCTCTGATAATCGTGTAGTTATACCAATTTCAGCTTCATTGGGAGCGAGCTTCATGGTTCTTGCGGACAACATCGCAAGAAGTGCCTTCTCCTTTGAATTACCAATAAGCGTTCTTACAACGATCCTCGGTGCCCCAGTTTTCATGCTCCTTGTAAGGCGGAGGGCAAAAAGAGTATGGTCTTAGAAGTCAGGGGATTAAGATTTGCATATCGTAAAAACCTCGTGCTTGATGGAGTAAATTTGAGTTTAAACGCTGGAGAGATCCTTGTCCTTCTCGGCCCAAATGGTTGCGGAAAATCAACGCTTTTGAAGTGTATAAACAGGGTTTTAAAGCCATTGGGCGGAGTTGTTCTTCTCGAGGATAAAGAAATTCTAAAGATGGAGGAAAAGGAAGTTTCAAAGCATTTTGGCTACGTTCCGCAGGATCACAAACCGCCTTTTCCATATAAGGTTATAGACTTTGTTTTGCTCGGTAGAACGCCATATCTCGGCATGTTCTCGAGTCCGAACAAAAAAGACTACGAGATTGCGATGGATGCGCTTAGAATTGTAGGAATTGAAAGCTTCGCAGATAGACCTTACACAGAACTAAGCGGTGGAGAAAGACAGCTCGTTTTGATTGCCAGGGCCTTGGCAAGTGAGGCTAAAATTTTGCTCCTTGACGAGCCAACTGCTCATTTAGACTTCAAGAACACTCACAGAGTTCTTGAAACCATTCGAAGGCTTGTGAAAGAAAGGGGTTTGTCTGCAATAATAACGCTACACGATCCAAATTTAGCCCAGAAATACGGAGACAGGATCGCTGTTATTCACAACCGCAGAATTGAGAAGTTCGGTTATCCTGAGGAGATAATAAACGAAGAATTGATAAGGAAGGTTTATGGAATTGAAGTTGAATTGCTTAGCTTGAACGGCTTGAGATTTGTCGTTCCGAGGGTGATAAAATGAGATTGGCTTTTATAGTCGGCTACAATTCTATTGCGATTCCAACGCTGAGAGAAGCCCTTGAGTTAGAATCTATTGAGCACAACTTCGATTTTATCATTACAACTCAGGCTGAATGTTTGGAGCATTTAGATAGCATTAAAACAGCAAATGCAGTCTTCGTTTACTCACGAGAAATCCCAACTGAGGTTGAAAAAGCCTTAAAGGATAAAATAGTCTTCTCAGTTCATTCCGAAATCCCCTCAAACTGTCCAACTGATTCTTTGCTTAAAGCACGGGAATTCTGGATAAGTGGCGGTAGAGAGAATTTCAGGGGGCTTATTCACCTAATTCTAAGGTGTTTTGGTCTCAATGTGGAAGTGCCAGAAGTTATGCGAATTCCATGGCACGGAATTTACCATCCCACGCTGGGTTTCTTTGAGAGCGTTGAAGATTACCTTAGAGCGTATCCAAGATCTCCTTTGGTTGGAATTCTATTCTACAGGGAGCACGTGCTCTACAAGGCAACTGAATACGTCGAAAAGCTCATAAAAGCTTTGGAGACTCAGGAACTCGGAGTAGTAGCTGTTTTCACAAGAAAATATAGAGATGAGCAGATAGAAATTCCAAGCGTTGAAGAGAGCATTGAAAAGTTCTTCTTCAAAAATGGAGAGCCGATAGTTGAGGCAATCGTGAATTTAACATCTTTCTCGCTCATAAAGGGCAAAATAGATATGCTTAAAAAGCTCAGTGTGCCAATAATACATCCAACAACCTCTTTCTATCAATCACTTGAAGACTGGAAGAATTCGAACTCTATCGACTACTTAAGTCAGGTTTACAACGTCATTCTGCCAGAGCTCGACGGATTAATCGAGCCAATTGCTTACGTTTTTTCCGAGCTTGAAGAAGATGGATCGAGGAAATACGTGGCTTTTGATCAGCATGCAGAATTTATCGCTCGCAGGGTTAAAAAATGGGTTGAGCTCAGGAAGAAGAAGTCTGAAGAAAGAAGGATTGCAATCGTGTTGATCAATCCACCATGCCACAGCGTTGAAGCAAGCATAGGCGTTGGTCTTGGCTTGGATGTGCCGGAAAGTGTTGTTAGATTGCTTAAAAAGCTAAAAGAAAATGGATACTTCGTAGAAAATGCTCCAAAAGATGGAAAAGAGCTCATAAAAATGTTCCTGGAAAGGAAAGCGATAAGCGAGTTTAGATGGACGAGTGTTGAAGAGATCGTAGCAAAAGGCGGAGCTCTTGGATTTGTTGATTACGAAACCTACTCTGCTTGGCTTAACGAGTTGCCAGAGAAGGCTAAGGCCAAACTTCTGAAAGACTGGGGAGATCCAAGAGACGTTCTCGAGAAGAAAGTCAGAAAGGAGTTTGTTGGAATGGTTTATGAAAGCAAATTCGTAATTCCGGGGCTTAGATTTGGAAATGTCGTTGTTTTGACTCAGCCAAAGTTTGGTTGTGCTGGGAGTGCATGCGATGGAAGCGTTTGCAGAATTCTGCATGATCCAACCATAACTCCACCGCATCAATGGCTCGCAGTTTACAGATGGCTAACAAGAGTTTTTAAAGCAGATTTGCTTGTCCATTTCGGAACCCATGGCTACCTCGAATTCCGTCCGGGCAAGGGGGTTGGATTATCGCCAGCATGCTGGCCAGAGATAAGCGTTGACAATGTCCCGCATGTTTATGTCTACGCAGTTTCAAATCCAATGGAGGGGATGATTGCAAAGCGGAGAAGCTACGCAACGATCATAGATCATCTTTATCCTCCAATGGAGCTTGCAGAAATCTTTGAAGATCTTGAAAACCTCATTGCCCAATACAAGAATGCAGAAAATTTAGGAGAACTTGTAAGAGCTGAAAAGATCTATGAAGAGATCGTTGAAAAAGCAAAGAAAGTAAATATAAGATTTCGCAAAGATCGGGCGGTAGAGGATATTCATCACTACTTAACCGCAGTTAAAGAGACCCAAATTGAATCTGGACTGCACGTCTTTGGCAATTTAAGAGATGAAAAGCTTGCAGACTACATCGCAACAACAATGGCATTTGACACTCCAGAGTTTCCCTCAATAAGGAGGGTTCTTGCCGAAGCTCTCGGCCTTAATTATGAGGAGCTTAAACAAAATCCAAGTGATTTGAACGCTTTGGGAATTATGAATTCTCAAACCTTAACGCTCCTGCATAAGCTCGCTGTTAACACGCTTAAGAGACTTTTGGAAATCAACGCTGAAATTGAGCCTGAGCTGGTTGAAAAAATTCTCAATGAGGAGGTGTTAAAACTTGCTCGAGTTGAAAAATTATTTTAAGCTTGAAGCAAATGATCAAGTTTTAGAAGCTTTTAGGCGGGCTTTGGAGATAGCAAAAAGGATGAAAGCTTTGAAGGAATACGATAACTTCTTTTTTGCTCTCTCTGGAAACTACGTGGAACCTGGTGCAGGAGGTTCTTTAACAAGAGGTAAAATAGAGATCTTGCCCACTGGAAGAAACTTTTATGGCGTAGATCCAACAGCTTTGCCAACAAAATCTGCATGGAAAGTTGGCAAAGAGACCGCGGAAAAATTGCTTGCCCACTATTTTGAGAAGCATGGAAAATGGCCTGAAAGCGTTGGCCACTGGCTTCTGAGCATCGATGCTTACAAAGCTGATGGAGAGCAGTTGGCTCAGATTCTTTATCTTCTTGGCGTAGAGCCAGTCTGGATTAACAACACCGTAAAGGATCTTGAAGTCATTCCGCTTGAAGAGCTTAAAAGGCCAAGGATAGACGTCTGTGTTCGTATAACGGGGATTGTTCGTGACACTCTGCCTAATTACGCAGACCTTATCAACAAAGCGGTTGCAAAGGTCATCGCCCTTGATGAGCCATTGGAAATGAACTTACCAAGAAAACACTATTTTGAGCAGTTAGAAAAGCTTTCAAAGCTTGGAATTGGCGAAGAGCTTGCAAAATGCAGAGTTTGGGGAAGCAAGCCTGGGTCGTATGGAGCTGGAGTAAACTACGCAGTCGAAGCCTCAGCATGGAAGAGTGATGAAGACCTTGCAAAGGTGTGGATTCAATGGAGTGCATACGCCTACGGTGGAAAATTCAGAGGCGAATTCTCTCCAGAAGCTTTAATTTTGAACCTTAAAAACGTTGAAGTCGTCACAAAAAATCACGTGAGCGACGAACACGACTTGCTGAACTGCTGTTGCCATTTCTCATATCAGGGTGGTTTTTACAACGCTATCAAGGAAGTTAGTGGCAGAAAGCCTGAAATTGTAGTCGTAGACACAAGAGAAATCACAAGAACAGAAGTCAGGGAGATGAAGGATGAGATCGAAAGAGTTGTGAGGGCGAAGCTTCTAAACGATGCATGGATTGAAGAAATGAAGAAACACGGCTACAGAGGAGCCAATGAATTTTCAAAGAAGATCCTTCATCTCTATGGCTGGTCTGCAACAACGAAGCTTGTAGATGACTGGATTTTTGATGAGATCGCCGAAAAGTATGTGCTTAACGAAGAGATGAAGAACTTTTTCGTTGAAAACAACGTCTACGCTTTGGAAGAGATCGCAAGGAGGCTTGTGGAGGCAAACGAAAGAGGATTGTGGAAAGCAGGTAAAGAGAAGCTCAGAAGGATAAGGGAGGTTTATGCTGAGATCGAAGGCATACTTGAAGAAGACCTCGCTGGCGATGTTCAGGGTGGAGAGATTAGGTTTCTGAATTTCGAAGACGTTGAAGACTGGAAGCGGAATTTAAAGGAAATAGATAGGGCTTTTGAGGTGGTAAAATGAAATTCTTTCCGTTTTCAGCAATAGTTGGGCAGGAAAAAGCTAAGCTTGCGCTAATCTGCAATGCAATAGATCCAACGATTGGTGGAGTTCTGCTCAGTGGCGATAAGGGCACTGGGAAGTCAACGATGGTGAGAGCATTTTCACAGGTTTTGCCTGAGATTGAAGTGGTTGAAGGCTGTGCTTTCAACTGCAATCCCCACAGCATTGCAGAGATGTGCGATAGCTGTAGGGAGAAGGCTGAGAATGGCGAAATAAGGGTTGCAAGGCGAAAGATGAGGGTGATAGATCTTCCGCTGAGCGTAACCCTCGATAGGCTCGTTGGAACAATAGAGATCAGCAGGGCTTTAAAAGAAGGTATAAGGGCTTTACAGCCTGGAATTTTAGCTGAGGCCAACAGAAACATTCTATACATTGACGAAGTGAATTTGCTCGAAGACTACATCGCAGACGTTTTGCTCGACTCTGCGGCGATGGGCTGGAACTTTGTTGAAAGAGAGGGCATTTCTTTGAAGCATCCAAGCAAGTTTATCTTAGTTGGCTCAATGAATCCCGAGGAGGGCGAGCTAAGACCACAGCTTCTCGACAGATTTGGCATGTTCGTAGCAATTGAAGCTTCGCAGAACGCTGAGGAAAGGATCGAAATTGTGAAAAGAGTTACGGAATTCCAGAGGGATCCGGTTGGTTTTTATGAAAAATACAGAAAGCAAGACGAAAAGCTCAGAGCTTCGATCGTTAAGGCAAGGGAAATCCTTGGAGAAGTCGAGATTGAAGAGGAGCTCTTAAAGCTTCTCGTTGAAACGATAATCCAGGTTGGAATAAAAACTCACAGAGCGGAAATAACGACTGTTAAGGCTGCAAAGGCGATAGCAGCGTTGGATGGGAGGAAGAAAGTCAGCATAGAAGATCTGAACAAGGCCATGGAGCTAACTCTACCACATAGACTGAAGTCAAGACCTTTCCAGAAGCCCCAGATGCCTCAGATACCCCCAAAGCAGGAAAAAAGATCTGGGGATGAGCAGAAAACAGAAAATAGGAGAGGGATGGATGAGAGAAAAGAGATAAATCAGCAAAAAGATCCCAGTAGCGCTTTGGGAAACTCTGAAGTTAGGTTCGAGGCCTTCAACGTTGAGGTTGATCATAAGCTTGGCAAAGAAGAGGCAAATAATGCTGGAAGCAGAAATTCGAGGGATTGCAAGCTTACGCTGATTGGCAAGCCATTTGGCATTCCCATCTCTTACACCTTGCCGATTAAAGATGTGGGAGACATTAACTTCTTCGCAACGCTAAACTCTGCGATGCTTAGGGGTTTTCCTTTGGAGATAAAAGATGAAGATCTAAGAGTCAACGTGAGAAGGGCGAGAGCTCCAAAGCTAACCGCAATACTGCTCGACTCAAGTGGAAGTATGGCCTTGCAAAAGAGGATCAGCGTAGCAAAGGGGATTGCAAAGAAGATAGTTGAAAGCTCCTATCAGCGTCGAGATCTGCTCTCGCTAATCGTTTTCAACGGTAACGATGCGAAGGTGATTGTTAACCCAACAAGGAAGTATGAAGAAGTTTTCGATGCAATCGAAAGGATTCCAACTGGCGGTAAAACTCCTCTTCCTTCGGCGCTTTTCAAGCTATTATGCGTCGCAAGGAGTATGAAGAAAAAGAACATCAAGGTAAACGGAATTCTGATCAGCGATGGAAAGGCAAACGTATCGATCTCAAATGGAGTTGAAGACGATCTAAGGAGAATTTGCGGTTTTCTTGCAAAAGAAGGTGTGAAACTTGAGATCTACGATACAAGAACAAAAGCATTCGATCCTTCTCCAAGCTACATTGAGCTAATTTCGGAAATTACAAATGCCCAGATCGTGAGGTTATGAAGTGGAAGCTCTAAGTCTGCTCTACTCGATAGTAACGATGGCCATAGCATGCTTTACAGGCGTTTTCTTAGCCAACTTAGCTCTTGAACTTGGCTTTGCAAGGCTAATCTCAAAGCCCTTAGCTCCGCTGATGAGATCAGCAAATCTTCCGGAGATTTTCTCAATTCCTGCAATAGTATCAACCGTAGACGTTCGCGGAGGCTTAAGCATAGTCGGAAGCCTGAGAAATAAGAATGGAATTGATGATTCGGCAGTTATTGCTTACAAGCTCGTAACGAGACCGTTCTCAACAGTATTTTTCCTTTTTCGCTATTACTTGCCAGTATCAATTGCAGCTTTGGGCTTTTTTGTCGGTTCAATTTACGTAGCTTTAAGCTTTGCTTCAGCCTTCATCTGCATGCTAATTGGCATCGCCTATGGCAGATTGAGGGTTAAGAGGAGAGAAATCAACCTCGAAGTGGAACGCAATTTAAAGAATAAAAACGATGCGATAAAAGCATCATTAAAATCTGCCTTTGAGATGACGAAGAAGGTCGTTTTTCGGTATGCCATTATAACTTTGGTAATCTCTGCTCTTCTGCTTTTTGGCTTCTTTGATCTTGTCTCCAAGCATATAGACGTTTACACAGAACAGCTCGGCTTCTCTTCGAACTTTGCAGCTTTGATCTCGATCCATATCTTCAGCCCGATGTCTGCAACGCTAACTGCAGGAGAGTTTTTGAGGAATGGACTGATTGGTGTCAAGGAGTGCTTGATTGCACTTTTGATCGGTAGATTTTTATTTATTGCCATAATGGATTATCCGAGACATTCTTTGCCATTCTATGCTTCAATCTTTCCAGTGAAGCTCGCTTCGAAACTTGTTTTAGCTGGGATTCTTGTAAATGCAGTTGCAACTCCTATTTTAGTATTTCTTGTTTGGTTATTCTGACATCAACGCTAATTTTGACATCTAATACCACGTATATCTAAACAGAAGGCAACAAGAGCTCCTAATATAATGACCGCAACTCAGACACTGTAACGATTTCTTACAAGAGCTTCACGTAGCGAGCTTTTCCAAAATTTTTTTAAAGATATCATACGAAAAACTTCTTTTGTAGCATTTAAGTAACTCCCCATCCACTTCGTATCCAAGCTTGCGCAGATAAATACAAAACTGAGTTAAATTTGAGGGTTTCGATGAAAAATGGCTTCTCTCGAAATCTATCAAATAAACTCTATCGGCTACGATAATATGTTTGTCCGGATGGTTCATTTCCTCCTTTTGTATCCCCATCATATCGAGCAGAAAACAAATTTTCAAGCATTCAACAGCTAGCTTTAAGTTTATACAATCTCTTATCTTTTTTCCCTCTAAGCGTTGCATAACAACCATTAAATTTTCCGGATCGATAAAATAGAGCTTTGGAACGAATCCAAAAGGTTGCAAGAGCGTTAAAAATTTCACCTCTTTGAAAAAATTGTACTCAAATTGCTTTTTGAAAAACTTCACTGCGTAATTTTCTACGAGATAAACTACGGAATGTCTACCTTTTTTTAATTGCCACTGCAAGTTTTCTGACTTTATCGACATCTATTCTGCCACCTCTTTTTATATAAGTTCCTACTATAAATCCGTCGCAGTGTTCTAGGTACTTTGAGATGTTCTCTACTGTTATTCCACTACCAACCAAAATCGGTAGATGAATCCTTTTTAAAGCTTCCAAAGTCCTCAGATCTACCTCATAACCAGTAGCGATACCAGTTACAATAACCGCATCGGGCATAGCTCTTTCTACATTTATTATATAATCTTCCAAACTTGCAAAATGGACTGCATGCTTTACACTTAAATCTGCAAAAATCATTGCATTACAGTCGATATTTCTTCTGTACCTCATAACTTCTGCAGCTCTACCCTCGATCCAGCCTTCTGGGGTTAAGCTTGAAAAGAAAAGTTGGTTCACCCTTACAAAATCCGCCTTTGACGCTTTTGCTACGGCTAATGCGGCTACTGCATCGTTCCTCAAAACATTTACACCGACTCCAATCCCAACCTCTCTTCTTATCTCTCTAGCTATCACAGCCATGCATGCAACAACTTCCTTCCCAACCTCTTTTTGGTAAGGTATATCCCCGAAGTTTTCCACAACTACAGCATCTGCGCCACCCTCTTCGGCGGCTTTTGCATCTCTTAAAGCATGTTCAATAACCTCATCAAAGTTTTCGTAGTTCGGAGACCCCGGAAGAGGTTTCAGGTGGATGGCACAAATTAAAGTTTTCTCCATATAACCACATCTTTGTAATATATCTCTACAATTCTATGTACGGGTATCGCAGCCCCACTTTTTAAATATATGAACTTGTGCCCTATCTTTTCAACATCCTCTCCATAGAATTCGGAGTAACCTTTCGGCCTATCTATATACTTTACCTTTACAAAGCGAAAATCGTAAGCTGGATGCCATCTGAACCTGTTTAATATCTCAGAAATACTAGATTTCATCGTTTTTAGCCAACTCTACAATTTGACCCTTCAGCATCAGTTTCAAGGACCTCTTCGCTACAGATCTTATCAATAGTGGATCCAAGTTTAGACTTTTACAGATATGTGCGACCGAATTTCTACCGGCATTTATTTCAGCCTCTATTAGACTTACATACTTCTCAAGTTCGTCATCTGGCATGAAGGCGATTTCAAGAACAGAATTCAACTCCTTTAGAGACACGTAGAAGTTGGCACTTATGTGTGTGTAGTTCACGTGGTACTCTTTTTCAGGTCTGTTGCTTGGATCGGCTGGCATTCTCCATCGGACTTCAAGCATTCCAGCATGTTTAAGAATTCTTAGAGCATCAATAAAATTTTCTCCGAACTCTCTTTTTAGCTCCTCTATCGTATACCACTTCTCTAGCAACGCCGAGTAAACTCTTTTGTACGTTTCTGTAGACAGTAAATGTAATATAGGTATCAGATCGACTATGTCATTTACAAGCTTTGTTCTCTTTACCATTGGGTTGAGTATTTGCTGGTGCGACAATTATATTTTTCGGAAGGTTGAAAGAGTTGAGGATCAAGATTTTAAATTTTTGTGTTTTAGAAATACCAATGGACTCAAAGTTGTGCGTAACCTGCAGAGGTAGATCATTTTGTGGTAAATATTACTGTCCAATATTGTCCAACTTAAATGAATCAAAAAAAGAAGATTTTAGGTTAAAAAAGGAGATCTTCGGATCTTCACCACCTTCGATTTTTATTGGACGTGTAAATTATCCGGAAGTCAGAGCTGGCCCAGCTTTGCCGCCTTTTTTGGGCAACACATCCATTTACGACTTCCCAGAACTTTGGGTTGAAATTCCGATTGAAAAAATTGTTGAACTGAGAAGCTCACTAATACTAGCAAATTTGAATATAAATGTCAAGAATACAAGTTCAAGGGAGGCTCTGTTACTTCAGGAGGTAGCCCTTTACAACAAACCTGTAGAGATGGAAGTTTCGTTCGAGAAGATTCCAAAACCAAGAATAATTCTCGATGATTTTCATCCTCCGATGGGTCCTTCTGCTCCCGCAAAGCAATTAAGGATCTGCAGTACTCCTAAAGCTCCAGCTGAAGTTGAAAAAGTTTATGAAGACAGAGAAATGTCTGCAGTTGAGGCTATAAAGTATCTTTACGAGAAAGGTATTGCCGTATCTCACATACAGAAGCTCCTTTCCGCTGGAACGCTGGGGAGGGAGAGAAAGTTTGTCCCTACGAGGTGGGCAATAACGGCTGTGGATGATACGATATCCAAAATACTAGTTAGAGAAATTAAACAGTACAATTTAATCGACTCCTACAGAGTATTCGTTCTTGAGAGCTCCAAAAATTTGTTCATGGTAATTTTGATGCCATCGGAATGGAGCTTTGAGTGGGGTGAAGCTTGGTATCCTAATACAACTTGGAACTTTGGAAGCGATATTGTGGTAGACATCGATTGGGAAGGGTACAGAGAAAGAAAAACATACGCTTCTACTGGAGGATGCTATTATTCTGCAAGACTGGCGATTGCAGAGTACCTTAGAAGCATAAAGAGGCAGGCTTCTGCAATAGTTTGGAGAGAGATATATTCTGGATTTAAAACAGCCATAGGGGTGTGGTTTGTAAGGGAAATGCTCAGAAAGTGTTTATCACAAGATTATGCGCACTTTGAAAAACTTGAAGATGCTTTAAATTATCTCTCAAACTTCTCAAAATTCGGAATCTCAAAGTGGGTTGAAAGATCGAAGATTTTGGGTTTTAAAAGAAAACAGGCGAGATTATGGGATTTCAGCTGAGTTACGTGAATGTAAAGACAGCAATGAGTAAAAGTAACCTTCCCGGTTTGGATTATGCGTTAAATCCATATATCGGATGTTATCATTCATGCATCTATTGTTACGCTCGGCTCTACTGCAAGCCGGAGATCGCAGAGAGGTGGGGAGAAATTGTGGTCGTCAAACAGAACATTTTAGAGCTTCTAAAAAAGGAGTTGCGAAAGAAAAACAGGGGTGTTGTCGGTTTAAGCACGATCACAGATGCTTATCAGCCGATAGAAGCCAAAGAGCTTATAACTAGAAAGGTTCTAGAGATACTTCTCAGGAACAATTTTTCTGTAAGCATTCAGACGAAGAGTGCTTTAGTATTGAGAGATATTGATCTGATCAGCGAGAACAAAGAAAAAGTTGATGTAGGGATCACCATTACAACGCTCGATGAGGATTTAGCTAAGTTGATAGAACCAAAAGCTTCAAAACCAGCAGATAGAGTAAAAGTTCTCGAAAAACTATCTTCAGAAAAAATTAAAACTTGGATATTTTTAGGACCAATACTTCCAGATGTAAGAGAAGAGGACATTAAAGCTATAGTTGAGATTGCAAAATCAACTAACAGCTCTCTTTATTACGACAAATTCCGCATCAAACCTTTCATGAAAAGTGGATTGGTCAAAGAACTTGCAGAAAAATCTAAAAAAGTTAACTGGCAGGAAGTTGCGCTTAAGATAAGAAAGTTTTGTTTTGATGCAGGGGTTGAATGTATTTCTGCTTTTTAGTTTCCCTCTTGCCATTTTTTAACACTTTCCATCACACTCTTCTTAGTTGCTATCCATATATGCTTTCCGAGTTCTGTAGCGTAGCCTGCGTAACGATGCAATTTTCCATACTGCGTTGCAACGACTACAACCGCATCGCTTGTGGTGCCGGTGAAATTGTATCCGAGAGATAAAAGTGCACTGCTTTTAGCTTCAGTTATCGTTATAATTGAGTTTAGGAGTGTTGAACTTTTAACCTTGCAATCCAGTACTGCTATTATATTTACGGTGCCGATTTTTTCGTTTGGATTTTTCAACCCAGCTGTAGCAAACACTGTAACTTCTCCATCGTTTGAAAAAGCGTAATCGTCGATGTTCACTGCAGTCAGCATTCCAAAGTATTTTTTTAAACCATACTTTTTAGCTACGCTTTTCAGGTATTCTTCTTCATCGTCTATGTAGCTCTTTACAGTATGGTTGAAGACGTAGTTGACCCTCCTAATTCCACCGTTTATTCCAGTACTGACACCGAAAAACTTCCCTTTAACTATCAGGGTATCCTCCGTTAACAAGTATTCGAACCGCTTCAACTGCATCACCCTCGTTTTTAACAACAACCGAACTTTTGGTGATCGATTCATATATTTCTTCAGCAACCTTTCCAGCGAAGTTTCTGTCTTTGAAAAGATCTTTTTCGATGACGATCAACTTTTTCAACTCTGAAGCTTTTTTAGCTGCGAAAAGATTTTTTAAATTCCCTTTCCCTACATTTAAATTTGTCAGCACTACGGCATTTGCTTCTTCGACTAACTTAAGGTTTTTCTGATGATTTTCTTCAGATATCTCACAGAACGGAGCTTCGCATATGACTTCGCATCCTAGATCAACTGCTGTCCCCCAGTCACTGTCAAGTACGTTCAAAACTCCTGCAGAGACCTTGTAGCCTCTCTCCACTAAGCTTTGAATAATGGCCGCCCCACTTCCGCCACCACATATGACGTGGACGTGCTTTCCATTTTTAGGATTAGTAACCTTCGGAGTTACGAAAACATACTTTCCAATCTTTTTAACTATCGAATCCACGCCATATATCTCTCTTATCGATTCCGGTGTCAAAACTTCATCCGCTTTCCCCTCGTAGTATATCACGCCATTTTTGAGCATCACTATTTTGTCTGCAAACGTTGCAGCAAGGTTTATGTCATGCAAAGCGACTATCGCTGAAGAACCTTCAACAACTTTACTTTTAACCAATCTCATTATCTCTATCTGAGCTGAAAGGTCTAGATGCGCTGTGGGCTCATCGAGTAGCATGATCTTCGGTTCTTGAGCAAAAAGTCTTGCAAGCATAACCTTCTGCTTTTCTCCACCGCTCAGCTCGTTAAATACTCTTTCTGCAAAATTTTCAAGATTAACGGCTTTTAGAGCTTTTAAAGCTATATCTAAATCCTTTCTAGTGGCCTTCTTTATTCCACTAAGATGTGGAGTTCTGCCAAGTAGAACTACATCTATCACCCTCAACTTGGTTTCAGGCACTTCCTGTGGTAGATAAGCCGCGATCTTTGCTATACTATCGAGATCCATAGATTTTCCATCGTACAGGACAACACCCTCCATAGGCTTAAGTATTCCAAAGATCGTTCTAAGTAGAGTGGATTTTCCACTCCCGTTCGGGCCTAAGACTGCCAAAATTTCCCCATCCTCTAGCTTTAAAGTTACATCCTTCAGAATTTCTCTACTCTTCAGAGAAACTTTTACATTTTGAACTTCCAGCTTCATAATCCTCGCCTCAAAACGTAGATGAAGAATGGTGCCCCTATCATTGCAGTCATTGCCCCTACAGGGATCTCTCCACTAGTAGAGATCCTTGATAGAAGATCAACAAAGGGCATGATCGTCATCCCAAATATTATCGCAGCAGGCAGCAACTTTTGATGAGATTCTCCGAAGATCAACCTCATGGTGTGAGGTACTATGATCCCAACGAAACCTATAACTCCGCAAACCGCTACACTTGCGGAAGTTAAGAGCGAAACCACAGCTATTAGTTCTCTTCTGAATTTCTCTACGTTTAATCCAAGAGACTTGGCGTGTTCATCACCCAATAGAACCGCATTCAAATTCCAAGTGTTTATGATCAGATAAACAGTTCCAAGTATGAATGGAAAAAGAATTATTGTCACCTTCTGCCAAGAAGCTTTTGAAAAACTTCCCATGGTCCAGAAAAGTATTTCATGAACGCTTTCCTGTGAAAAGTAGATTACTATAGCTGTAAGCCCAGACAAGAAAGATGCAACAGCTATACCTGCTAAAAGAATGGCGTAACTCTCTCCACGCTTTCCTAGCCTGTAGACTGCAAAGGAGGTTAGTAGGGAGGAAACAAAAGCTGCTAGTATGATATTAGAGGTAGTTGCAAAACCAATCGATATGGCAATCGCTGCCCCAGCACTTGCAGCACTCGAAACTCCCAAGATGTAAGGATCAGCAAGTGGATTTCTGAAAAAAGCTTGCATAGCACAGCCTGAAGATGCTAAAGCTGCTCCTACAAGCATTGCTAAGATTGTCCTCGGCAGTCGATAATCTAAAGCAAGGCTACGCATTACAGGATCTTCAAAGTCGATAATACCAGCTGGGCCAAGGAATACCCCAAAGAACATCGAAATTATGCAAAGCAGTATCAGTAGTAGTACTTTCACAAAGTTCGTGAATCTTCAATCAAATAAGTTTTACTCAAAACTTTTTATCTCCAAGTCAAGCTGGTTTATGAAGAAGTTGATACTAGCCCTTGACATCCAAAATGTTGAGCTAGCTTTAAAAATTGCAAAAAACGTTGCAGATTTCGTCGACTTCCTGAAAATAAACTATCCCCTTGTTTTATCTGCAGGTGTTGGAATTTTAAAGGATCTAGCCAAAATTCAACCAACAATAGCAGATTTCAAAATAGCAGATATCCCCTACACTAGTTCAATGATAGCCGAGACTGCCTTTGAAAACAATGCCTCGGCTGTAATTACTCATGGTTTCGTTGGCAGCGATACAGTTAAAGCTGTACTGGATGTGGCCAAAAAATACGGGGGAGAAGTTTACGTTGTAAGCGAGCTCAGCAGCCCAGGAGGGGAGGAGTTTATGGCTAAGCATGCTATAGAGATAGTTGAGATGGCAAAAAATATTGGATGCCACGGTATAATAGCTCCAGCAACAAGAATAGAGAAAGTTCAGAGGATCAGAGAAGTAGCAACAGGTATGAAGGTTTTTTGCCCGGGTGTAGGCGTTCAGGGGGGAGATATAGATGTGGTAAGATACTGCGATGGAATTATAGTGGGGAGATCGATATATCTGGCCAAAGATCCACGTGAAGAGGCAAAAAAGATCAGAGAGATCGTTGATAGCTTTTGATTCCTTTATCTAACTTGTACAGAATTTTTTTGTCTAACCCCTTTCCTCAATTATTCTGTCTATTTCTGAAGACGAGAATTTGAACCATTTGGCATTTACAGGAACGCAAGGTATTATCTAGTCTAGACCGGAAAAGTGTTAAATACTTATTTTCCAAATTTCTGGCATGAGAGTTTTGATCGTTGGCGGTGGAGCTGCTGGAATGGGCGCTGCGTCGAGAATAAAGGTTCTCAAGCCGAAATGGGATGTAAAGGTGTTTGAAGAGACAGCTCTTGTAAGCCACGCTCCATGCGGGATTCCATATGTTGTTGAAGGAATAAGTGAAGCTAGCAAACTAATGTATTATCCGCCAGCTTTCTTCAGGCGAGAGAGAGGAATAGACGTTCGAACTAATGCGAAGGTTGTTGAAGCAGGCGAAGGATATTTGAGAGTTAGAGAGAATGGAAAAGAGAGCAAATACGAGTGGGATAAGCTTTTACTCGCAACTGGAGCTTTGCCAAAGCTTCCAAAAGTCAGTGGTGTGGAACTTGAAAACGTGGTCACAATTCGCCATCCGGCAAATGCTGAAAGGCTTAAAAGAATGGTGGATGAGGCTAAGAAAGTCGTGATCGTTGGCGCTGGCTACATCGGCTTAGAGATGGCTGAAGCTGTGGCAAGTCTTGGAAAGAAAACAACAGTTGTCGAATTCCTTGACCAGCCATTGCCAAATCTCGATAAAGACATGGCGGAAATTGTAAAGGCTGAGATGGAAAAGAGGGTTGAATTAAGGCTTAATGAAGGAGTTAAAGCCTTTGAAGGCAAAGATCGGGTTGAGAGGGTTGTTACGGAAAAGAGTAGTTATGAGTGCGATCTTGCAATCGTCGCCACAGGCGTGAGACCAAATGTGGAGATTGCGAAGATGCTGGGCTGTAAGCTTGGAGAGACTGGGGCGATCTGGGTTGACGAGAGAATGAGGACAAGCGTTGATAACGTTTTCTCCGCTGGAGATTGTGCTGAAACAAGGCATCTTGTTACAGGAAAGAGAGTCTGGATTCCTTTAGGACCTTCAGCAAACAAAATGGGTTATGTGGCTGGAGTAAACATGGCTGATGGTGATCTCGAGTTTCCTGGAGTCCTCGGAACCCAGCTAACTAAGTTCTTCGATCTCGAAATAGGCTCCACCGGGCTAAGCGAAAGAACTGCGAAGGCTGAGGGATTTGAAGTCAAGAGTGTGAAGATCAGGGCAAAGACGAGGGTTCATTATTATCCTGGAGCCAAGGACATAACGCTGAAGGTTGTTGCAAGCAAGGATGGAAGAATTCTCGGATCACAGGCAATTGGTGGCGAAGTGGCGATGAGGGTCAATGTATTCGCTGCAATGATACAGGCAGGATTCAAGGCTAAGGATGTCTTTTTTAGCGATTTGGCTTATGCTCCACCACTAACGCCAATCTGGGATCCGATCATAGTCTCAGCAAGGGCTCTCAGGTTTTAGACTTTTTATCGATTTCATTCAAAATTTTTTCTATCTCAGCTCTTGTCTCCTCGATATCTCTGTCCGTCCTGACGATATGCCAGCCATTTAGAATTTTCAAAGCCCTTTCCCTGACCTTTCGTAGATCCTCGATGTTCTCGAACATCTCCTTGCTCTCCCTATTTGCAATTCTCTGTGCCAGAACCTCAGGTTCAGCATCGAGGAAGAACATGTATTGCGAAGTTGGCAAAATTGTGGAGAAGAACCTGTAAAGAACTTTTGCAAGCGAAGTAGGCAGATAGAATACTCCACCAATATAGCGGACAAAGATGACGTTGTCAGCTTTTTTATAGTATCTTAGGAGAGAATTTATAACGTCAAGGAAGTAGAAGATCGAAGCCTTCAGGTGGTTGATCTTTCCTCTGCCCAAAAGACTTTCTTTTGCCTTTCTGCCAAAGAAGGAGTCACTTGGATGGGTTCTGATTATTACACTCTCTCCCATTGCTTTATACCTCTCAGCTATGAATTTAGCATGCGTGTCTTTGCCAGCTCCATCGAGTCCATCGACGACGATGAACCTCATAGCACCACGTAAAGCAGGGCTATCGTAATTGAGACGCTCAGATTGTCAAGCCCCTTCGGAGTTATGGCTTCTATGATGGTTGCAATTATGGCGAGGGGTAAAATTACAAGACTAAGTTTTCCAGCATAATATAGCTGAATAACCGCAAACATTGCAACGCTTGCAAGAAACATTGCAAAACTACCTTCAAGGCTTTTTGTCGCTCCAAAAATGCTGAACCCTCTTTTTCCATATTTTGTGCCAATCAGCGATGCAAAGCCGTCGCCGTAGGACATCGCAACTATGCCCATCGAGATTGCATCACGCCTTTCGAACAAGAAAAAAGCAAGGACCGTCCAGGCTATTGAGTAGTAAAAAAGACCCAAAGCATGTCCAGAAAGCGTAGTTTTGCTTTGAATCCTTGTCGGCGAGTATGGGCTCATGAGAAAAGTTAAGATCACAAACGGAAACGCTGCAAGAAAAGTCATCACATAGCGAGACTCGAAGAAGGGCAAAAGGAAGGCGATGTTGCCGACCATTATGTGCAGAAATTTCCTGCCGAGCAGTTCATTTTTTATTGCCCTTTCCGAGACAAATACAAGCAAGCCCACGTAGAGGTATACTGCAAGCAGTGGAATCAGATCGTTCATTGCTTTTGGTTAAGCATGAGGGTATAAATTTTTCCAGATTCAACTACAATTAGCCACAACTATAAAATTAAAAATAAATTTTAAGAAATACTATTTACAACGATCTCAGCGATTAGCCTTCCATCGCTGTCCGATTTTTTATCAACGACTTTTTCAACTCCTCCACGCAGTTCAACGACTTCGTAGCTGTAGTCCCACCTTATGCCTATCTTCGCAAGCAGTATTTGGTAAAAGCCTCCCTGACACTTTGATGTGTCGATCGTAACGGTTGAGTATGTCCATGATTTCGTAAAAGTCGTTTCCTTTGATGGCAACACTTTGCAATCCGCCCCAATTTCGTAGTAGGTAACAGTATATCTTACGTTGCTTATTTTGTATGTAACATAGCCATTTGAAGTCTCTTCTCGCCAAGTTGTTCCAAGGCTGAACTCGTGCTTGGGTGTGAGCTCTATCTGAGTTGGAATCAAAGCGCTACTCACAACAATTTTCGCATCAAGGGAATTTCCAAAGTAGGAGTGAGCTTTTCCGAGCGATGAAGCCTCTATTGGCCCAGCTATTGAGCCTTCAATATTTACTCTTAAACTGTTTTTGCCCACTGAGTAAGTTTCGGAGAAGGAAATTGGAACACTCTGAGACTTCACCGCCTTCGCAGTGATGTTGAAAGCAATCTCGCCAGCTTTTTCGCTTGAAGCTACGATGTAGACAGCATCTTTTTCCGACACCTTAACCATTGCAGGGCGATTAACAGCGTTGATCGTTCCAATCAATTTTTCTTTTCCCCTTTCATTTCCTTCAAGCAGGTAAACTCTCACTGAAACCTGGCTATCGATTCCAGAGGTTGCGATGATAACTAGGTCTCTCGTCTTCAGCTCCTTCGGCACCTCGCAAGTTATACCAACGACTTTGGAGGAATAAGGCTTATCGATTTTGACGTTGATGTTCTTCGAACCTCCTTCAGCGGAGAAATGTACGGGCGTGGAGACCATCTCTGATGCGGCACCTTTTATAGGACTATTATTATTAAAGAGAATGAAATCTATAAACCTCGAATACTCTGTTAGCAATGAAGTCCTCTGGCTTTTAGCCAGATACTCGTCGAGAGCCTTTTCAACACCAACTATGGCGTAGCGTTCCTTTACAGCTTTCCAGAGTGAGTTGAATGGTATTCCGCCCCTTACAAGCCAATCAACAAAGAATGCGGTTGCGTATTCGTGGTTTCCATCGACAGTTGAGAGCGGTAATTCGTAGTAGTTCTTCTTTATTCCACTTCCCATCTCACCTGTTTTAAAGGCAATCTTGTCTGCTGCATAATCTGCTGTTGCTTCAATCCACCATCTCTGCATGCTCATTCGAAATATGTTCATTTCCTGATTCTGGAATAGATGGAAGAGCTCATGGGCTATCTCATGCTTCGTTGCATTATCGCTGTAGCTCTTCGTGCTGATTATTATGTTCCCAGTGAAGGGAGTATAGTGAGACTCCTCTGCATCAATAACGTAAACAGAGATCTTGTCTTTTGGTGGTGTGAAACCTGCTTTAACGTAAATGGCATAGGCTTCTTCAAGAAGTTCCCTGACCTTTGCGACGTATCCATAAATATCTCTCGCACCCAATCCTGCAGCCTGCGAGGAATCGTAAAATCTAATCGTGAAATGAGGTGAAGTTGCTACTACGTAGTCTTCAACCCCTATGAGAGCCCAGAGGGAGAAGTGGTCTGTTTTAACCACTATTTTCTTCTCTGCTGAATTAACCTCGAATGGGACTTCTACGTAGACTTTACCAATCTCATCGTAGTATGCGACTACGTATTTTTCAGCAAGCGTTTTGTTCGATTTACTCACTTTTTCCAATTCCGTGACGTTGAACTCTATTACAACGGGTTTATTGAAAAAATCAGCATTGCATAAGAGCTCGTATGAAACCAAGACTTTTCCTATCTGTGGTTTCGGAGTTTGAGAAGGTTTGGCTATTTCAACTTTCTGCGTCGAAGAAAAAGTTTTCTCCGGAATCTTCACCGTGAAGGAGTTGTCTGGCAGGGAAATCGTTGCCCCTTCTGCAGAGACTTCCTTCGAAACCAAGATCTCCCTTTGATTTCCGGTACAACCGCTTAAGAAGAGGGAAATCAATACGAACCCCATTAAAACCAGATTTTTTATCATTTATTTTCACCACCGCAGGTTCGACCTTTTAATTTTTATCGTATATAAGCCTTGCGCAGTTTTCAAGAAGTGAGCAGAATTGGCTTTTTTGAGGTTAGCTTATTGACCAACCAATCTAACCCCCTTAGCTCTCGCAATTTCCAAAATCTTTCTATAGCTTTCGTTTTTTGCAATATGAATGTGTAAAACGATTCCAAGATTCAACAAAGAAATTATTTCTTCTTTGAGCAGCTCAAACCAGTCTTCTTTTTCCTTGGGAATTATCAGCAGGTCTAAATCAGATTCTTCTCTAACACCAAAACCTTCAACAATAGATCCAAAGATGTAAGCTTCAAGAACCTTGTTACGAAGCTTAAGCTTAATGGAATCAACTATCTCCTCGATTTCAGCCAAGTTTAGAATTTCGATCATATTAGCCCCCTTAATGCATTATAAACATCTTCTACGAGTTCGAGATCCCCTTCTTCTATGCTTACAATTACTCCATAATCTCCGCTCTCTCTTAAGCTCTGCAACCTCGAGATCCGCTTAACAACATCCTCATCAATTCCAAGTTGTTCTCTAAGTTTCCACAAACGGGCAATTAAACCTGAGTGAGTCTTTGGGATTTCGACTCCATTTTTTAACAGAATAGCGTAGCATAGATGGATTATCGCATAGTATCCCCTTGAGATTGCATCCTGGATCAACCCTTCTTTTTTAAGTATCAAGAATGCCCTGTAAGCACTCTCAGCCCTTTGAATGTGGAGCTCGTATTCCACAAAAAGACTTTTGCAGAAAGTTTATAGATTTTTTTATTAGTTTGATATTTATTGAAGTCAGCTTTTGAATCCATTTTTAATTTTGCTCAGCGTGACCCTAAAGACTGGAATTAAGCCACTTTTTTATAATTTTTTAATAAAATTATAATAACAAAAAACTCTCTTATTTTATTAAAAATCGCTTTAAATTGTGAGCTTTATGAGAATTGGAGTGATCTTGGCTCTCTTGTTTCTGAGCATCGCTCCAGTTCTTGCTGTCGATGTAGATAAATGCATGGAAATAACGCAAAGCGGGAACTACAGGCTTGTAAGGGACATTTCTGGGCTTTTAAGTGGTAAAGATTACTGCATAAGGATTTTCGCAGATGAAGTTGTTTTGATGGGGGATTTTCGATTACTAGAAAAGGTAGCGGAATAGAAATATATGTTAAATCCAACAACTCCCAAGACATGCAAGACAGGGATGGTAATGGAATCCGTGATGAGCATTAAGTGCTCAACAGCGAAAACGTTGATTTCTGCCCTTTAAATTCTTTAAAGGAACCTTGGAACCATGTTCAATCTTACCAGAGCGATTGTGACACTTGACTATTGCTCTTGGAAAATATGCTAAAATTAGGAGTATGAATCTTTTGGAAACTCTTTTTAGCCTCAATCCCAACTTCTTTTGTGCGATACGAAGAACCAGTCTTTCGACCACCAAGCGAAGCATACAGCTTGATAGTCCAAGCAACAATAGGCTGTTCCTGGAACAAATGCACATTCTGCGGAATGTATAAGATGAAGAAGTTTCGTGTTCGTGAGCTTGAGGAGGTAAAGGAGGATTTCAGAATTGCCAAAAAATTCTATGGAAACGTTGAGAGAGTTTTCCTTGCAGATGGCAATGCATTAACTGCTGACACCGATTATCTTTTGGAGATAGCAAACTATGCAAACCGCCTTTTCAGGCTTGAAAGGATAAGCTGTTATGCGAATCCAATGGATCTACTGGAGAAGAGTAAAGAAGAGCTTATAAGGCTTAGAGAGGCTGGAATAAAGCTTCTCTATGTAGGCATAGAGAGCGGAGATGATGAAATTCTTGCAAAGATAAGAAAAGGTGCAAATTCTGAGGAGATCTATGAAGCCTGCAAGAAAGCTCATGAATGCGGATTCGATCTGTCAGTGACTGTGCTAACTGGCATTGGTGGGCGAAGCAAGATGAAAGACAACGCTTTGAATACTGCAAAGCTTTTAAACCGAATCCAGCCAAAATATACTGGCGTTTTAACCTACATGCCAGTTCCAAACACAGTACTTTATGTTAAAATAAAAAGAGGAGAATTTGAATTGCCAAACGCCATCGAAAATTTGCAAGAGCTGAGAATGCTTGTCGAAAACCTTGAAGCTAAGACGATCTTTAGATGCAATCATGCTTCCAACTATCTGCCAATTAAAGGAACTTTACCTGAAGATAAGCTAAGGATTCTGAAAACGATTGACTATGCTATAGCTCATCCTCAAATTCTTAAGCCTGAATGGCTCAGAGGTTTGTAAAATCTTTTAAGCGAGATTTCGTAACTCTTTGGGGGAGTGCTATGAACGCTCCAGATCTTCTTGATCTTGCCAACTTGGAGAAAATATACGAAATATTCGAGAAAATTTCGTCTGAGTATGGAATACTTGGAATGGATCAAAAGGATCTTGCAAGCATGTACATTTCCTCTATTTGTATAAAAGAACTTTGTAGAGAGCTTTTGAGCAAGAAGCTGAAAAAGATTCGTTTGGGCAACATGGAATTTGACATTAGAGAGGAGAGTGAAATTCTGAAGTTTGAGGGTTTAATCTCTTTGAAGGCCCGTGAAATGTTGGTTGAGCTTGAAATGATTTGACAGGGTATTTTTATCTTTGGAGAATATTCAAAAACTCCTGCTGTTAATAAACGCCCATGGTGCCTATGGAGATAACGAAGGTGGTAGTTAGAGTTGCAATCCACAGTCTTTCTACTATGGGGATCGAGCTAATAAGAAGATGTGCAAAAGATTTGATTAACTCAAAATACGTTTTTATGTTCATCTGAGTGGAGATTTCAACTGAAAGCGGAATTTCTGACTTTAGAGGGTATTCAGGAATCTGGGATAGAGATTCCTAAGCTGAGAGAAAAGATTACTTTCAATACCCGTTTTCAGGGTTTAGGGATTGCTACCCCACTTAAAAATACTGCAAATTCGAAAAATATAAGCTTTTCTGTTCGCTTTCAGTAA
>CAYZIW010000022.1:0-13910 GCA_964478605.1 uncultured archaeon
ACGTCTTCCCGAATTCATCGTCTTTGATCTTCTGGAGCTTTACGTTTAGGTTACCGTTTCTTAATTCTTTTATACCTTTTATTATTTCATTCAAACATTTTTGGCTGTAGTCGTGTAATGATTTTATCTCCTCTTCTTTAGCCTTTGCGACCTCTAAAGCCTTCTTAAGTTCTTCCTCTTGCTGTTTGTTTTTAGTTATGTCAACGAAGAATCCAAGCATACCTACGAATTCTCCATCTACACGTACAGGAGCCCCAGAAGCTACAACAGGTATCTCTCCTTTTGCAGTTTGGTATCTTGTTTCAACTGATTCGTAAGCAATTCCGCCCTGTTCAAGCGCTCTTTCAACAAGGGTCTTCATTCCCGCTTCAGCCATTGTTCTTCTTCTTTCCTTATCTACATAGAACAATTCAGAAGGTCTACGACCTATTATCTCTTGGATACTTCTCCCAAAGATTTCACAAGCTTGTTCGTTTATGTATCTCAATTTACCATCTCTGTCAACAAAGAATAGATAAAATGGCTTTGGTATGACTCTAAATATAGCTTCCATCATTTTTTGCGATTTTTCAGCCTCTTTAATTCTTTTTTCAGCCTCTTTCAATTTTAAGTAAGAACTTTCGAGCTCTTTTTCAAGGAGGGCTATTTTTTTATCTTTTTCCAGAATTTCTGCCTCTTTTTTTCCTATCTCTAATCTAAGCCTCTCTAATTCTTTTTCATTATCTTTTTCAAAGCTACTGAGCAAGTTTTTTAGTTTATTTAACGTTTCATCGCTTTTTAGAATTTTTGCAAGTTCTTCCCCGTCCATAGTAGTTTGGTCTTTAATTTCTAAAAAAGTTTTTCCTTCAAAAATGAAATTTGGTTGTTGTAAGATATTGAATTCAAAAAAATTCAGTCTATCTTTTATCGCCAAAAGACATATAATCATTGGGCGAATATTTTTGATGTGTTTGGTCGTTATAGTCTAAATAATTTTTCGATTTCTCTGGAGAATTTTAGAGCTGAAATAAAAAAGTTTGGTAACACTTACGTTTACCTCAGAGAAGGTAGCGAGAGAGTTGAAAAAGCAATCGTGGGCGATGCTGCCGAAGTCGTCGTCAATCCTGTAGAACCTGTAAATTTGCCAAAAAACATAACTAACTACCTAATGATCGAATTTCGAAGAAAGATCCTTCTTGAACCTGGTAGAGATGATTACTTTTACGTGACCTTCCCTATTGAAGTAGGTGTTTTTGTTGTTAAAGGTGAAGAAGTTGGGTTGGTTGATATCTTCAGCTTTGTAAAACCAAAGTACACACTCTATGGCAGTCCGGATCAGGGGGTTATATGCAGGTACTGGTTAAGTGAAGTTTATGACAAAATACCTGAAGTTGACAAGCTTAAGGAAGGTGTTGTTGAGCTTAAAATTACAAATCAGAGTGAAAAATGGGTGGAAATAAGCAAGGTTGTTTTTGATATATATACCATGCACATATACTACAACGACAGGATGAGTTTCGCGAGCGCCTATATGAAAGTAATCTCTTCAAAGCTAGCTGAGGCAGAATTCTTGGAATCTTCTTTTGAGGGGGAACAGTCTATAGAACTGTACACTACAAAGGCTTTTCAGGTAGTAGGCAGAAAATTTGTGATGGAGTGGGGGATATGATTGAGCAAGTAGTATATGGAGATGTAACAGTTTTGGATATAATCTTGGCTTCGATTATTTTATTCTCTGGTGCTATTTTTGCAAGATCTGTTGTAGTATTCCTGAAGAGAGCGTTATCTGAAAAAATGAAAAAGGATCAGTTAGATCTCTTTCTAAAGGTTGTATACTATAGCATCATCTTTACAGTTTTTGTGGCAGTTTTACCAATTCTCGGACTAAATTTGAGCGGTCTTTTAGTTGCTGGAGGGATTACAGGCATAGTTATTGGTTTTGCGAGTCAAAGTGTTATATCCAACCTTATTTCAGGTCTTTTTTTAATATGGGAAAAGCCAATAAAAATTGGTGACTCAATAAGCGTCGGAAACGTTATGGGAGTTGTTACAGACATAAGAGTTATGTCTACAACGATCAGAACCTTCGATGGTCTTTTTGTGAGAATACCCAATAATACGCTCTTCACTTCGAACATTACGAATTTAACAACGAACGTTGCAAGGAGATTTGAATATATCGTGGGAATCAGATACAAAGATGATGCAGATAAGGCAAAGAAGATAATAGAGAGCTTACTCGAAGATCATCCATTTGTGCTCAAAAATCCGCCGCCAGCTATCTTTGTCGACAACTTAGGAGAAAGCAGAGTAGATATGGTCGTAAGAGTATGGGCCCCATCTACAGAGTGGCTCAACGTGAAGATGGAGTTGCTTTGGAAAATAAAGTGTGAACTTGAAAAGAATGGTATTCAAGTTCCGTTCCCGCAAAGAGTTTTATGGTTTGCGAACGAGTTAAGTGTAAGTGGTGGATATGATAGAAAAGATTGAAGAATTGGCCGAGAGAATTTACGAGACTTTTAAGGACTATGGAGTTAAGAAAAAGGAGATAGCAGAGAGATTGAGACTTCTGATCTTAGAATTTAAGGTCCCAGAGAATGAAGCCGTGAATACAGTAACCAACTACTTAGTTAGGGAGTACAAAATTCCAAGAGAAAGATTGAGGGCTCCGCTTACGAAGATAGCCGATTTGAAATCAAAACAGTGGGTTAGTGTCAAAGCAAAAGTTATCACTCTTTGGGAACCTAGCAGTCCGGCGATAGCTCAGACGGGAATAATCGCTGATGAAAGTGGTTCTGTAAGATTTATAATTTGGGCTAAGTCTGAGAAACCCGAAGTAAAGGAAGGTAGTAGCTATATTTTTAGAAACGTCGTTACGGACGAGTTTGCTGGGAATTTACGTGTAATTATCACCAGAACAAGCGAAATAGAGGAGATAGATGAAGAGATAGCAGTAAAGGTGGATTCCAAGTCCAAGACTACTTCTTTCGTTGGAGCCTTGGTTGCGATACATCAAAACAGCGGTTTGGTACAGAGATGCAGCGAGTGTAATAGAATAGCGAAAGGGGGAAATTGTCCCGTACATGGAAAGGTTAATTGGTACGACGACTTGCGGCTTAGAGGAGTTATAGATGATGGTGAAACCACCTATGAGATAATAGCTGATAGTAAAGTTTTGAAGGAACTCATAGATATGGATCTGGAAAAAGCAAAAGAGTTGGCACAGAAAAGTCTTGACAGAGGGGCTGTATTGGCTGAGTTGAAAAAGAAACTTCTTGGTAGATACCTAGTTGTTGAAGGATCCGCAGATCTGAGGTTTTTCAGAGTAAGTAGGGCAGAATTTTTAAAGCCTGAAGTTGCGAGCGAGATTGATAAAATTTTGGAGGAGGTAAAATGAACTTCAAAAGAGAAGTCGCTAGGAGGGTTTTTGCAAAGGAACTGAACAATGCTACGTATACGATAAAGATTGAGGGTGAGAAGAATCCTATTTACGTTCTGACACCTCTTGGTCTGCGCTGCAACAGAGTTTTTGTTATTGGTGCTATGATAGAAAAATACGAAGTCCGTCCAGAGTCGGGAATATGGAAAATAAGAGTTGCCGACCCGACGGGATCTTTAGTCGGGTATGTGAGTAATTTCCAACCCGAGGCATTGGAATCTCTTTTAGATATCGAACCGCCAGTTGTTGTAGCTATGACTGCTAAGGTGAAAGTCTTTGAAGGGAGCAGCAGAAAGCTTGTCTCTCTAAGACCAGAGATGATAAATCTGGCAGATTTTTACGCAAGAGATTACTGGATAGTTGAAACTGCAAAATCAACAATCAAAAGAATAAAAGATTTGGAAACAGAAGCTACTGAAGATGCCAAATTTGCAAAAAAGATCTACAATCCGAATTTAGAGGATTACAAAGCTGCTGTTAGAGAAGCTATTACAAAACTGAAAGAAGAATACGAGGCTTTTGAGGAGTTTGAGGAGGAAGAAGAGGATTTAGATGTGGAGTTTGAAGAGGAGGAATTTGATCTTAAAGATCTGGTCTAGTTAATTCTTCAAAATCCAACTCCGTAATTATCCCAGCCTTGTGAAGTAGCTTATTTGCTTCTCTTATATCTTCTGCTCTCTCGACTATCTTTGCAGCCTCATTTATTTCGAAAACCTTTGAAGCTCTGAAATAGAAGATCAGAGTGCTGAGAGGCGATACAATCGAAGTTCTACCTTTTCTAAGCTTTTTTATTCCGAAAAATCCTTCAAAACTCATTAGAGGGATATAGCTAGCTTCAGTAACTACGAACTCCACAACTTTCTTCATCTCTATGTAGTCCTCGTAACTCATAGAAGTGCACCCAAGATATCCACCAAGTTTTATAATTTCAGATATATTCAGAAGTAGTTCCTCTGTTTTAAGCTCGCCATCACTCCCAAAACCGAGAACTGCCAAAATTCCATCGATCTTTTTCAGTACTGCAACGCTTATTGCATCTGCGAGCGGGCTTCTGACGCCGGATTCATAACAAGTTGCCAGAGCATCTCCTCCAGCATCAACGCCTACAACCAACCCAATATCGGTTTCGTCAATGAACTCCTTTATACCTCTTACAAGCTCTCTGACACCTTTGGTGATATCCAAAGCCACAACTTTTCCGAAATGTTTCGAAGATCTTGCAAGGTTTGGTTTTACGCCATAGTAAGTCTTTGTATCTTCATAAATGTAGGCTAAGACGTTGTTTATTGGTTCTAAATTTTCCAATTCTTCCAAACTTCTCGGCCCGGGCTTAGGGTCTACGACAAGTCTATCCCACAAAACACAGCCGTGAATAATATCAAAATCAAAAAGTTTTAGGAAATTTGCGACGGGTATCGTACTGACAACATCTCCTCCTCCACCCACACCAAAAACGAAAGCCTTTTTTTTGCTGCAAGACTTAAGAAGCTTTATTATCTCCATGTAAGCTTGCAGTTGGTGATACATAAAGCTTTTTTTGAACAACCGAAAACGATTTATAATGGAGGTACCCTTTATAATTAAACTTGATGAGGTCTAGGAAGTTTGCCATCCTTAGTATCTTCGCGGGACTACTGCTTCTTTTAGGCTGCATACAATATCAGAAATCAGAAAATTTTGTTGATTTAGAGAAAAAATGGGAGGAGAACTTTTACTCGAGCCTCCACTATACAAGGCAGGGGAAGATCACCTTCTATTCAGCTAGTAGTGGGGGAATTGAAATCATTACACAGAAGCCTATAGACGACTTTGGATGCGTAAAATGCCATGCCAGCACTAAGGCTAATGGAGAACTGATTATTACTGAAAACTATACGCCTGACTGTTATGACTGTCACGTAAAGATTGGCGATAAAGTCGAAGATTCTCGCTGTCTTGAGTGTCATGCAAGGCAAAGGACAGAGATTCTATTGAACCTAAGCGATGTGCATAGCGAAATGAGCTGCATAGATTGCCATAGTAAGGAAGATATTATGGGTGATGGCAAGCATTATCCAACGCTTCTTAAGAGAGATACAATGGTCAGATGTGAAAATTGTCATGAATACAACGGAAGTGCAGCCCACAATTTGCATGGAAAGCTTTATTGCACAGCGTGTCATCAATCTACAGTCATATCGTGCTATAACTGTCATCTTGAAAGCGCTGAGAATCATCAGAAGAGAGCGTTTAGAGCTATAGCGGGATTTGAAATCCTTGTGAATTACAAGGGTAAAGTTTATCCTGCAAACTTTATGACAGCCGTTTACAACAACAAAACTTTCGTTACAATACAACCTTTCTATTCCCATTCGATAACGGAGAAGGGGAAGGATTGCTCCGAATGTCACGGGAATGAAGTAATAAAAAGCTACCTTCAGACGGGTAAGATCGTAATGACCCAGTGGAGTGAAAATAACAAGACGATATCATCCATAAAAGGCGTCGTACCGCTTCCGGAAAACTGGAAGTCCGCATTGAGTTTTGACTACCTAACCTACATCGGCAATCCATCCAATCCAGTTAAACCTGAACCCTGGAATTGGACCTTCGTTAAAAACGAGTCTGATTTAATGCAGATATGTTGCGCAGAGCCTTTAACAGATGAACAGATCAAAAAGCTTGTGAAGGAATTTGGAAAGAAGTAATCCTTTAAAATTTTAAGTATCCTCTCTTTTCAAGCCACTCAACTTGTGGCCCAGTGTATCGCCATATTATGTCTCCTCTATCCTGCTGGAAGGGCCAAGGAACAACTATTACTACATCTCCCTCTCTTACCCATATCTTTTTTCTCATCTTCCCCGGTATCCTGCACAACCTTTCCTGCCCATCTTCACATCTGACTTTCATATGTCCAGCGCCTAGTATGCCCGTCACTACGCCAAACATCTCTCCCTTGGATTTGTTAGGTAGTTTCACTCTTACTACTTCTTCATCGCTCAGACAGACCCCCCAGTCTTTTTCTTGCACTGTCGAGAATATTGTTTAAATAACTTGCTACTGCCATCTTAAGATCAAGTGGATGGATTTTTCCATCCAAATAATCTTTTTTGAGTTGATCGAAGTTCTCATAGACAACATCTCCGCCGTATTTTATGTCACGCTCTATTGAAAGCTTTCCGAACCTTGGAAAGATGTGATACTTTGCTATTTCCAAAACAGGGTTTCCTTCAACTACGTTTTGCGGGCAATAGGCTTTTTCCAATTTTTTAACCACAACTTCTGGTGGATCGGCTACGGAGATGAAGTTACCTTTTGAGCTGCTCATCTTCTGTCCATCAAGACCAGCGAGTATAGGTGTATGTAAACAGATCGGAGCTTTATAACCAAGTTTGGGCAAATTTTCTCTTGCAAGCATGTGGATCTTTCTCTGATCCATACCACCAACTGCAACATCGATGTTTAGATGTGCAATATCCAAAGCCTGCATAAGGGGGTATATCATCTGTGAAACCATGGGATCTTCTTTGCTCCTACTAACTTCATCCATGCTCCTCCTAGCTCTATTCAACGTAGTCATCCTTGCCATCTTTAAAACATCGAGCATGTAGTCTTTTTCTAACTGATACTCGCTCCCTAAAACAAATTTAACCTTATCTTCATCCAATCCGAGAGCTATGAATACTCTCTTGTTGTACTCAGCTATTTCGGCTATCTTTTCAAAGGTACCTTTTTCGTTTAGATAGGCATGTATATCTGCAAGTAGGATTGTTATCTCAAATCCTGCATGTTGAAGATCCATAAGTTTCTGAACAGTGAGCATATGACCCAAGTGAATCTCTCCACTTGGTTCGTAACCTACATAGGCTCTAGGTTTTTCCGAAGATCTTAAAAGATCTCTTAACTCCTCCTCCACTACAACCTCCTCGACGTTCCTCGTCACTAATCTGTATCTTTGTTCGAAGTCCATGTTGCCAAATAAAAGTCAGGTTTTAAAAATTTACACCAAGTTTCTCTTCAAGTATCTTGAAAGCCATTTTTTCCCTCCAGCTACCGCACCTCATGACTAAGTTTTTGCATCTGTATATCTCGCTCTCTATGAACTCTTTTGCACCATCTTCGACTATTTTATAACGAGTTGCATATATTAGAGCTTCTATAAGTGCAGCAAAACCTCTATTGTATGCTCTAACAATTTTTCCACAAATTTGACCATCTAAAAGTTTAAGTTCAGCAAAAGCTCCAGAAAGTTTTGCTGAAAATTTACACCAACTAACCGCATTTTTTAATATCGGCGGATCTAGTGAATCGAAAAAACTGCAGTCTAAATCTTCGAAAGCTGAAATCGAAAATACTATTGGATCTAAGATAACGTTCGTGTAAAGGATTCCATCTCTTTCGATATTTTCTCTCGTATGCGAGGCGTAAAGTTTAACTTTTGCCTTATCACTTTCATCATCTTCTACTATTATTCCTAGGGGGGCCGTATTTACTTCGCCACCTTTGAATGTTATTCCAATTACTTCGTTTATTCCATCTGTAAATCCAAAATCTTTCAGCCTCAAAATCTCCACCCCTCGGCTATTGCAAGGAATATAGAGGATGCAGTTAAGTCAGCTATGGTTCCGGGATTTATCCTGTTGTTCACCAAGTATTTATCCAGTTCGTCAAAATTATTTTTTTCTAAAGCTTTTTTTGCCAATCTTCTGACTTCTTCGGCTTTTTCGATACCGAACTTCGCAATTACGAGTGGATCTAGAAGTTCAGATAGCATTTTGTGGTAGAGGTAAACAATTCCCTCGTTTGGATCAGAGAATTTTAAAAGAGTTTCTGCACCTTGGATGCTAATTTTAAATCCCTCTACAAGTTCTTTGGCAATCAAGTTCTCTCTTGGAGCCATCAGCATCCAGTTGTATAGATTTAAATTCATCTTTTTTATTTTTTCAGCTGTTTCCTCCTGCTTCAGAGATAGAGCATCTGTGTCCATAACTCGCGCTTTTGATATCTGGTAAGCCCTCAAAACGTAGAGTGAATCCTCAAAATCGGATTTCATCAAATTGTTTTTAGCAATTTCAGCTATTTTGTGCATATTCTCTCCACTGCAACCACTTAGAAGTGGAACCAGCAAAAGAAAGCATCCAAAGTGCACGTTCCCTCCTTTTTGCCATTTAGTGCTATTTAATGTAGCCTCAAATATACATTTACCGATCTTTTCCCCATTTGCAGCTTTCAAAAAGGATGGAAACGCTGAAGCGGCTGAAGCTAAGAAGTGTTCATATTTTAAATCTTCAAAGTTATGCAACCTATCTACGTTTCCAGCTTTTGGATTTCCAGAAACTTCGAGTAGCAAAGATATGGTTGCAGCAATTGCAGCATCTTCGGGATCCATAGCTTAAAAAACCCTCCAGAAATATTAAAGCTACGATCTTAATTTACAACATGTGACAACATAGTAAAATCGGAAAGTTTAATTAATTAACCGATTATGAATTTCATGAAACATCTGACTTCAATAGCCGACCTGACGCAGGAGGAGATTACAAAAATTATCAAGCTTGGGGAAAAGCTCAAGGAAGAGAGATACAAGGGTGTTGTAACGGATTACTTAAAAAACAAAAGTCTTGCAATGATCTTCGAGTTACCCTCTACAAGAACCAGAGTCTCCTTTGAAGTAGCAATGACCGAGTTGGGGGGACATGCGATCTACTTAAACTGGAGCGATCTCCAGTTAGGAAGGGGAGAACCGATAAAGGATACTGCAAGGGTTTTAAGTAGATACGTACACGCAATAATGCTAAGAGTCAAGAACCACAAAACGATTGAAGAGTTCGTCAAATACTCCAAAGTGCCAATAATCAATGGATTAAGTGATTTGGAGCATCCATGTCAGATACTGGCGGATCTTATGACTATATATGAGTACAAGGGAGAATTTGAAGATGTAAAGCTCGCTTGGATAGGAGATGGTAACAACGTTTGCAATTCTTTGATCTTAGCATCAGCACTAACTGGCATGGAGATGGTGGTTTCTACCCCTCCCAGTTACGAACCCAACGTCGAAATAGTCAAAAAAGCTTTGAACATCGGTGGAAAAATAAAATTCGAAAGGGATCCTAAAAAAGCTGTTTTAGGGGTGGACGTTATCTATACAGATGTATGGGTATCCATGGGGCAGGAAAGCGAGAAAGATAGAAGACTTAGTGCATTCAGGAACTACCAAGTTAACGAAGAACTGTTAAAGTATGCGAGCGAGGATGTTATAGTTATGCATTGCATGCCTGCACATAGAGGTGAAGAGATCACGGATGAAGTTATCGAAGGAAAACATTCTGTTCTGTTCGAGCAGGCGGAGAATAGATTACATGCCCAGAAAGCAGTTCTTCTAACTTTGCTGCAGGATTGATTTTTTATTCTTTTAGCGATAGATACATATCGCATTCGTAATATGGAGCAACGATTTTAAAACCTAATTTTTTGTAAACGTGGATGGCTCTCGAGTTTGTTCTCTCTGTTACAAGCGTTATACCCTCAAATCCGGCTCTCTTGCAGTAATCTATTATTAGATTCATTAAAAGTTGGCCTATCCCCTTATTTTGAAAATCCTGATGAACGAAGATCGTGAGGTCGACATTTTTACCATCTTCGGTAGGTACAATAACGAGATGCCCTACTATCCTTCCATCCACTTCTGCAACAATTCCGAAACCGCTTTTGGCAAGGTAATCGATCCACCTTTCAATCCCTTCTTTTGAAACAGGCGGAAGACCTAGACACCTTTGCGAATGATCGAAACTGAGATACATCTCTATCAACTTTTCCCTGTCTTTTCCATGTTCGTACTTTCTTATCAAACAATCATTTCCGAACTTATCTTTAGCTGCAACAGGTTCAAAATCTGGGAAGCTGTAGCTGACTTCCCCCCTCTCTACAAGTACCATCTCTAACACCAAAATTTGTATTCGTGGAAGTATTTATTTCTTTCCACAGAATATTAATCGTTTATATTAGTATCGTAATGGAAAATGAAGTTATTATTCAATTTCAACTTTTTGGATCTCCTTCTTCTCTTTAGCTATCTCGTCTATCTCATCTATTTTTGCTATCCCTGCATCGACGATACATTTTACAGCCAGTAGAAACTCTTTCATTGCATTAAACATGTGCCTATAAAACTCATCCGGCAAAAGATCTTCTGGAGTTGGGATCAATATTCTGATCTCCTTCATAACTTCACCTCAGTCTAATCTTCAATTCCCCATTGATAAGCTTTGCTCCAACAGCCTGTTTGAAAGCCAGCGATTGCGGTAGGAATATTACCCTTTTCCATTGATCTGCACTGATTATGATCTCTTCTCCCCTCTTCATGACTTTCAGATTCTCCTTGCTCAAAAAGGGTGTTTTTATAGATACTATAACCTCCTCATCCTCTTTATTTATCCTGAACGGCTCATCTTTGAAAAATATCTTTGTGGGATCGTCTGAATCGTAAAGTTCCTCAGCTAGTTTGAAAAGTTTTTCACCACTTACCTCCTCATCCTTAAATTCTACTGTAAATATCGGTACGGGAAAACGAGTTTTTATCTCGTTAAGATAATTCTGCTGAATTTCTATCCATTTTGACAGGTATTCGCCGGATTTTAATGGAAAAACCTTGTTAACAATAAGACAGTCTATTCTGTAGCCGAAGAGGTTTATGTATGCGAAAGCTCTTTGAGATTCGTTAATAGCTATTTTTTCTGGAGTTAAAACTATTCTGACCGTTGTCTCTTCGCTTTCAAGGATCTCCTTCAACTTGGCTATTCTTACATAAAGCTCCTGTATTGTATCCAGAACGTTTTCATTGGGTAGCGGAGTTTTTAAAACTGGTTGTGCAACTGGCTTTACGAGCTTAAAAAGCTTTTTTTCTATACCAAAAAAACGATTCATAAACCACCTTGCAACCTCTGGAAGGCTTAAAAGTCGAAGTGTTTCGCCAGTAGGGGCACAATCAAGGATGATCACATCAAACTCCTTTTTTTCGTAAAATTCTAGAAGATGTAGCAGACTGACAAGCTCGTCTAGGCCAGGGGGTATGGCCAATTCATCGGAGATCACGTCTTCAATACCCTGAGATTTGAAGAAAAGGCGAATGTAGTCTATTAACGCATCCCATCTCCTTTCCAACTCGTACTGCACATTTATTTCCATTCCATAAAGATTTTCAGCAATTTTTGTAGGATATGCTTCAATTTTTTTCTGGAAGCAGTCACTTAAATTATGTGCTGGATCTGCAGACATCACAAGTGTTTTGTATCCATATCTTGTAGCCTTTATAGCTGATGCTGCAGCCATCGTTGTTTTACCGACACCTCCTTTTCCAGTAAAAAGTATTATTCTCATATTAGAGTTCTCCCCTCAGATCTAAAACCCTTTTCGCTTTACCGGTGGATCTTTCTATCGTTCCCTTCTCTACAAGCTCAACTTCAGCTCTTAAGTTCAACTCTTTTTGTAGTTCTTTCTGTATTTTCTGTACTATTCTTTCTAAATCTGAGAGCTCGCCAGTGAACAACTCATCTTTCAGTTCAACTCTAACTTTCAATTCATCCAGTGAGCCTTTTCTTGTAATTACAACTTGAAAATTATCCCCTACTTCTGGAATGCGCATCAAAACGTGTTCTATCTGGCTTGGGAACACGTTTATTCCTCTTACTATTATCATGTCATCCGTTCTACCAACTATCCTGTGTATTTTTGGATGCGTTCTACCGCAGCTACATTCATCATCAATTAGAAAAGTTACGTCACCAGTCCTGTATCTCAAAAGCGGCATAGCTTCTTTCGTTAGCGTAGTTAAAACGAGTTCACCTTTTTCACCTTCGTTAAGCCTTTCCCCAGTTTTAGGATCTACAACTTCAACAAAGTAGTGGTCTATCCAAATATGCAAACCTTCCTGTTCTTGGCATTCAAATGCGACTCCTGGACCATTCATTTCGCTTAATCCATAGCTATCGTAGGCTTTTATCCCGAAAGCATCTTCGAGTCTTCTTCTTGTATTTTCGCTCCAAGGTTCAGCACCAAAGCAACCTATCTTCAATTTTATTTTGTCTATAACTCCCATCTCTTCTGCCACTTCCTTCAGATGCAAAGCGTAGCTTGGTGTTGAATGTATAACCGTCGTTCCAAAATCCACCATACACTGTATTTGCCTTTCAGTATTTCCGACACCAGCAGGGATAGTTACTGCTCCCAGCTTTTCAGCACCCATATGAAAGCCCAAACCACCTGTGAAGAATGCATAATTTGAAATGTTCTGGAATATGTCTCCTTTTCTGACTCCAACCATGTACAAACATCTTGCAACCATGTTTGCCCATCTTTCTATGTCTGACGCCGTGTATCCGACGACCTTAGGTTTTCCAGATGTGCCGCTTGATGTATGGATTCTAACAACTTTGTCCAGAGAAACTGCAAAGAGTCCAAATGGATAGTTGGCTCTTAAGTCTTCTTTTGTTGTAAAGGGGAGCTTAGATATATCATCTAATTTCTTTATATCATCTGGACGTACGTTTCTCTGCTTCAGAGTTTCTCTGTAAAACGGTACATTATCGTAAACCTGTTTAACAACCCACTTTAGCCTTTTGAGTTGGAGTTCTTCAAGTTCTTTTCTTGGAAGCGCCTCCTCTTTTTCCCAGTACATCTCTCACCACCTTGCAATTTTGAAACCAACTCGCAATATATAAGCTTGCTTAGGCAAAAGAGATAGATACAAAAAATAAAAATAGTTTAATTTTAATATTCAGGTGCTAGCTGGGTCAAGATCTTCTGATCCGTTATAACCCCTACTGGTTCTCCCTTGTCTGTAACAACGAGTATTCTTACTTTTTCATCTCTCATGAGTCTTAGGGCCTCCCTTATCTTAGTGTCCTTCTCAACTGTTACGATCTTGGGTCTCATAACTTCTTCTATTTTCGCATTCAACTTGTTCTCTGCAACTGCCCTTGAAACATCATCAAGGGTAAATATCCCTACGTATTTTCCTGCCTTAACAACGGGTGTGCAGTAGATGCCGTTGGAGGATAAGACCTTTGCACCTTCCAAAACTGTAGAAGATGCGTCGATCGTTATTATTGGTGAGGACATGTGTTCCCCAACCGTATCTTTTGGCAGTGCAAGTATCTTTTCTATGTCGATGACAAGTATGTTCTCTGTATCATCTCTACCAACAACCCTACCGTATACCAGCATCTGATTAACCGGCGTCGGCCCAACAACTACTTTATCTCCCGACATAATGGATTTTATGTTCCCTAAGACTTTAACTCTCGCTTGGCAGACTTCTGGATGAGATAGAGACGGTAGATCAATCTCTTCTGCAGATAGATCTTCCATTTCTTTTCCATTTACTATTACTGGTACTTTTACAGCTTCTTCTGGTTTCGTAAGTGAAAGCAATTCGTAGGCTTTTGAAGTTGGTCTGTATCCCCCCTTTGGTCCCGGTACCCCTTCAACAAGTCCTAAAGCCCTCAAAGCTTGC
>CAYZIW010000022.1:13932-24269 GCA_964478605.1 uncultured archaeon
GTTTCTAACTGTCCCTGGGTTTCTATTTATCAGATCTGCTATCTCTTCACCCTTTACAGAGCCACCAGTTTTTCTTCTGTATAGGGTTATCAGCGCGTACAGTATATCCTTCTGGATCTGGGTCAGCTCGAGTTCGGCCATATGAACACCTCCATCTGAAATTTTAATTGTTTTAAATGAAAACGCAGGTTATTTATAATTTTCGCCCAAAAAATAATTTTGTCGAATATATATTATCTGTCGTTTAAAATATGTTAATGTGCAAGTAATTTTTCCTCCCACTTCTTAAGATACTCCGAACTCTGTGTTACATCTGCAAAGATCTCAGCAGCTCTATTTACATCGTTGATCTCTACTTTGCCAGATTTTCTAAGTTTTGCGTACTCGTTTGCAGGTGCTAGGAGCTGTACAGCATACCTTAAGCTTGTTTTCTCTCCGATTTCAGTTAACTTTTCTAAAGCTTCTCTACTTAACATGATTCCTGATTCTGCTGCTCTTATCTCGATGATCGTTTTTATCTCTTCTCTGCTGTATGGTTCTGTTGTAATTATAAGGAGTCTATCCAGAAGATCCAAGGGTATACCATGCGGAGCTACGATGTCTGTCCCCCTTATCTTTGCGAACCCCCTGTTTGAAGCTAGTATTATAATTGGTGCCATATCTGATTCCATCGCCCTATTCATGAAAGCGAAAAGTTCGATATCCATAAGATGCGTTTCATCGATGAAAAGAACCCCTGGTACAAGCTCAGCTCTACCTTCCTCAACTAAACTTTTCACCTTTTCATCTACAGCTTGTCGAACTTCGTTATCTATTTCTCTACTTGGTGGGCTGAAGAGGCTGAAAATGCTTGATCTTCTCGCATTAGCCTCATCGAGGTCGTGAAGCGTGACAACGTACGTAAATTCTTTTTCTTTTTCAACTCTGCCACTCGGTACATCTACGATCTCTTCGTCTTCTATATCGTATTTCTTTTTAGCTCTGTTACTTTTTCCGAGCCTTCCAATCCTTCCGGTCTCTTTGTCTATTACTATAACATCCCCCACCTCTATCCCGTTCGATATAAACTGCATTGCTATCCTACTCCCAACACTGAAGGTCCTCTTTTCATCCTTAGTTGCTATCGTAATCGTCGCAGATTCCGGAACTTTTTGCGTCGGATTGTATGGATTCGGAACCATGTTGTAATCCAGACCAACGACCTCTCCCTCTAAAACGATCCTTCTCTCTCTTATCCTCACTCCAATAGCCTTTCTCATTGCCTGAATTAGCGCCTCCGTCTTCTTCATCTCTGTACTAAAGAATTCGCTCGCCGAAACCTGTACAAATGGTATATCTTTTCCAAGTTCCTTACTTATAGCTACAGCAATTGCAGTTTTACCTGTGCCAGGAGGTCCAGCAATCAATATCCCTCTCCCAGCCATTTTGCCTTCTTTTATCAGTCTAACTATTATCCCAGCAGCCTCTCTTGCCTTTTTCTGACCAACAAGGCCATCAGCAACATCTTTTGCCTTGAGATTTTCATCCAACCCCAAACCTCTTATGTGAGAATGCGCGCTGATCCTTTCGAAAGTTTTGGAGATCTCTCTTATCTCCGACACCATAGGAATCACCAAAGTTAGTGGAAATGCTTGACTATATAATCTTTTTGTCGAAACAACATTGCTTAGCTTCAAAGACATAGAGGAGTTCAAAGTTCTGAGTTCGGCAAGACTAAAGTTGAGCACATCACATTTCACTTCTTCTAGCTTTTCTTTTTTGCACAATTTTGGTAGTTCAGGGTAAAAAGTAAGCTAATTTGACGCTTTTTTGTCCTAAGTAGATGGCCAAGGGTTTTAAAAGCGAGTTTCAACTAACTAAAGAATTTTATCAGATAGAGTTCTATTTTAGCTTTTAGCATCAAAACAACTTCAAAAAAGTTTTAGCAACTCCCCTTTTTTCATTGTTGCCTAAAACTTTTTGAAATTTATCTCTTATTTCGTAATTGCTGCGAAATAGATTTATACTTAAATTCCAATTTTTAACATGGAATTTTTGAAGCAAAAGGCGATTCGATTCTACTCCAAAGCGATTGAGAGCTTTGAAAAAGGAGAATACGATTTTGCAATGTTCTTTGTAGAGCAGAGCATTCAGCTCGGGCTAAAATTTCTTATATCCAAAAAATTTGGAGAAATTCCTAAAACCCACAGTCTACGAATTCTCTTCGAGCTTGCCGAGCTCGAAAATTTTTACAGAAGCAATCTGGACGTGTTGAGAGAGATAGAGCTTGCATATACCGCTTCAAGATACTTTGACGTTGAATACTCAAAACAGATCGCAGAGAGGAGCATTTCAATTGCAAAGAAATTTCTGGAGCTTCTATGATCAACTACTACCGCAAATTAAAGGAGAATGAGAAATTCTTTGCTAAAGCCTTTGAGATCGCAAAAGAGATAAAGAGAAAAGCTGAGAAGCTTTTTGAGGACTGCGAGGTTTTCATAGTCGGTAGCTTCGCAAGAAAAGAGCACAAGCTTAATTCGGATCTCGATTTACTCATAGTTTCTACAAAAATACCCGCAAAGCTGAATTTTGAGGATTACTGCCGAATTGTGAAGGCTTTGGCTGAAGATGACCGCATAAATGTTCATCTGGTGAATAAAGAGAAGTTCGAGGAATTGAGGAGACTTTATGAGCCGATGATCAGGGTTGATTAATTAATTCAGGAAAGTCTAAAACTGTCTCTAAATTTTCTTCTAAATTCGAATTGAGGATCTCCACTAATTTATCAAGCTTCAAAGGCTTGTAATTTAGAACTTCAACGCACACATTAACAGTTCTCTCCTCCCAGTTTATGAACGGATACTTTCGCAGATCGTTGTTGTGAAAATGTCCGTGGATAACCCAACCATCAAAATCGGGAAAATCCTTTCGGTCTCTTGGATCATGTAGGAGCAGAAAATCGTAGCCATTGTAGCTTATGGTATCGTATTTCTTCCAAATCTCTTTTTCGTGGTTCCCTGAAATATACCGCACTTCTCCATTAAGGCCGGGATAGCCAGTATCTACTCGATCTTGATCGCCTTCCAAAGCTCATATCACCCAGAAAATACACCAGATTGCTTTTTAGCAATCAATCCATTCCGATATCTAAGAATGTCGTTCATTTTTTGTGTAGACCTTTTTAGAGAATGCCTCTTTTCTCTTCAGCAGTTTTTCGCTCGTAAAGTGACCCATAAGACGTGTGCAGGAAAGTAAACTTCTCCTAGGTTTTACTCAATGGTTTAAAAATTCTGCTTTTTCTCGAATGAAACCAAAAGTCGTCACGTTCGTTGAATTTTTTAACGTCCTTTCTTCAAGCGTTGTAAAGTTCTCTCCTAAGTTCCTTTAACTCTTCCGTTCGTTCCATGTTGAGAGCTGCGACCTTTATCTATTTTGTATTTTTCTAAAACAGCACGCATCTCGATGAGGTAGGGGGTATCTCCTGAATTCACGCCCCTCTTTACCTTTACGGAGAACTGGTTGAGAAATCTTTAACTCCCACGAATTTCATTTCTCAGAAAACTTTAAGTATTTTACGATAAAAATTCTATAGAGCAGAAATCCCAAAAAGGTGTTCAAAAATGTCTGCAAACCTATACGAGATAGGAAAAAAGCTGGAAAATTGTCATGACAACTTTTGCATAATGAATGTCCTTTTCGATGAAAATCTGCTACCGATAGAACGCTCCGAAATTCTTTATAAGGACCCACCTCCAATAGAATGCGTACAGTTGAAAAAGATCGAGGGTCTTTTACTTGGAACTGCGATAGGAGACATTATTGGAGCTGAATTTGAATTCATCGAAGGCAAATCGAAACAATTGCCGAAAAGATTTGAAATAAAAGGTTATCATCCATCAGCACATTTTACGGATGATACCCAGATGACTTTTTGGACTCTTGAAGTGTTTCTGGAACATAGCTGGTTTAACCCAAGAGCATTAGCTAAGAGGTATATAAGAGAGAGGATAAGAGGGATCGGACACACGGTTAAAAGCTTTATAAGAAATTACAAAGACATGAAAGTCCCGTGGTATTTAGCTGGTGTTAAAAGTGCTGGAAATGGGGCTCTCATGAAGCTATCGCCAGTTATTATTCCTCATCTTGTTGAGCAGTCCAAAAAGTTGTGGAGCGATGCAGTAGTGACGACTTATCTTATTTACAATGACAGGCTGGCGATATCTTCAGCTGTTGCGTTTACGAACATACTTTGGAAACTTATGGGAATGAAACAACCACCAGAACCAGAATGGTGGCTGGAGGAATATGTAAAAGTGGCTAAGGAGCTTGAGGGAGATAACTCTACTTACACCACGCGTGCTGGAGAATATAGAGGCTACAGAGGGCCTGCGTGGTATTTTATCGAAAAAGTTTTAACTGAGGCGTTTAAGGAGAGATGGAGTTTGAGAAAATTAGACGAAAAAGTAGGTTCTGGAGCTTATCTTTTAGAGACCATACCGATAGTTTTGTATAGTCTAATGCTCTATGCAGATAAGCCATTTGAAGCTCTCGTAGAAAGCGTGAGCAACAGCAAGGACTGTGATACAATTGGTGCAATAGTGGGTTTTATTGTTGGTGCACTTCACGGAGTAAAGGCTTTTCCAAGCCATTTAGTGGAACCACTCCTGATTGGCAAGCTATTGCCATCGCAGTTTTTAAGACTAATTATCAAAGCGGAAGAGTATTTGATCAACCAAAAGAAGAATTCTGGAGTGCAAATCTTAATAGAGACAGATGATACGGTTTTAGCTGTGGGAAACGCATTTTAAGTTCCAACTTTCAAGTTTGAAACCTAATAAGGAACTCCATACCTATCCAATAGGTTCTTTGTTATCTCTACACATTTCCTCATATAATCTGAGTCGTTCTCTTTTTCTAAAGTCCATTTAATGAATTTTTTAAAGTTCAACCCAATTGCTTTATGGTATATTTCGGGATACTTTGCATAGACTTCGATCATTCTGCTCACTGGACACGACATAAACTGGACACCATCAAATTGCCAGAAAGTAATATCGTCCAAATTAGGATTTAGTGCATAGTACCACATTGCCTCGTGAGGTTTACATTGAAAAACGATTAATAAAGTCTCTTCAATCCTACGGCACACTCCAGTTAAGTTTATAGCTTGAATTGGGTTGAGTTTGTAATATTTTTCCTCTTTCGGTTCTACGACTCTATAGAATACTTCTCCGCTTTGGATTTGTTCTTCCAGTTCTGCAAAACGAATGAGAGTGAAATAAGTCTCCTTTTTAGAGTCTACATATCGGTGTAGAACTGCATTATATTCTTTTGGCAAAGATGAAAAGTGAAAAGTTGCTACTGCTAATACTTTTCCAATAGCATTAATCCCTGCAGTTGGGATTACAAGGAATTCAAGCAATTTCCTATGAAATTCGTTAAAATAGCTATCAATTAAAGAGTAGTTCATGGCATCAGATTTTTCGATATGCCAAATTATTGCAAAAAGATCGGTAATCCATGGCTCTCTCAGAACACTATCATTTGGATCAACATTCTCGAAGTCATCGTAAGTTATAGGCTTGAAGTCTACAACAAAAGTCTTGTTTTCCCTTTTGAAAATTTTCTTCCAATTCATGATGGTTAGTCATAATTCAAAATATAAATATTTTAGGAATACTCAGAGACTATGTTCTTCTATGAGTCCTACGAATCTCTTTCTTCCGCCAGCGAGCATAACGATATATTCCATCGCCTTCTCGCATGCAAGCTTAACTCTTTCCTTTTCCACTCCAGGCACACCGCAGGCAACGATGAGCACATCTTTCGTTGCATCGCTCACCATTGTAAGCCTTGAATCCCTGTAAGGATAAACATGCAGAATCTTTTCTTCATCTGCAAGCACGATCTGGTTCTCCTCCAAAGCCTCATCCTTTCCACCTATCGGGCAAAAGATCTCGCCCTTCTTAGCGAACCTGAGCTCAAGATCTCCTCTTATCTTGGCAATATCGTATAAGCCAATCGGAATCAGTGTTTCCATGCTTGCTATATTTCCAGCGTCGACGACATTGTTTATCCGCGGAATCTCTCCTTTAAGCCCCCTTCTTAGCAAAGCCTCACTGCTTGGTCTTTGCTTCGTTGGATCAATGCCAATTCGCCAGTAAAAATCTCTGAATGCCCTAACAAATGGATCTTCTTTGAGCTTTTCAACGCTGTATCTCTCTTTCAGCTTCTCAATCACTTCCTTGAACAGCTTCATCGACTCGCTATCCTTCTTCACAACCTCTACGCCTTGAACTTCTGCAATGCAGACAAAGATTTTTGGCTCTCTAATCGCAATGAAAACCTCCATAATTTTGATTTTCGTTGGGATTTAAATTCTGTTTTACAATCACAATTTCTTCCATTATTTGACATAAGTTTTATATACAAATTGAGCTTAATTTAACACATGAGTTTGAGCGTGATAGTAGTTGACAATAGCAATCGTCTCCGTTATGCTTTTGTTCAGCGTATCTACTGAAACTGGTGCAGAATTAAACCCCAATGACAATATATTGCTACTTTTCGCCCAACTGCGAAAGATAAGCTATTGAAAAAATTTTCCATAGAGCCAAAGCAAGCTGAGCCGTTGTCAGCTTCGGAAGTTGCGAGTATAATTCTTCCGTTGGTAACAATTACGAACGAGTAACTTCAAAATCCAATTTTAAAGGAAAATGAGCCAGTCTTCATCCTGCGATTACCTGTGAAAATGCTGGAGATCCTTGATGAAAATCCCGATCCGAATTTGATAACCCTCTCATACCCTTTGGAGAAATTCGAGTTCTACAGAAGTCCAAATGAACTCAATTTCAGCATGCAAATTTCTTTAGCGTTAGGGTGAGGGATATGAAAAAGATCGTTTTGATCTCAATATTGTTCGCCTTAATTCTGATCTCGGCCCTCGCTTTGCTTTTTTTTCACTCTGCAGATAGACAAAAACGTTCTATAACGAGTCCACCAATCAGACAAAAACTCCACGTCCCATGGATATTTGGGACAAAGCGGTGGTTTATACAAACAAAAGCCCTCAATCCATACCTTTTATGTTCGAGGTTAACTTTAGCTTATCTGAAGGGTTTGATGAGAAGTTCTTCTCTCTTGAAAAATATGGAGCAAAACCCGTTTTGTTTTAGGCAAAGATAAGAACGCAAGGCTCGTCATTACAGTTTATTCATTTGCAGACTATCCAATTGAGGTTTGCTTCAAAGATTTTGTTTTCCATTCGTTACCGGAATTTAGAGCTGCTGAGGAAAATGCTAAGTTTGAATACAAAAGCAATTGTTTCCAGCTTGAGCCAAGAGAAAGTAAAAACGTTGAGCTTTTTGTAAAGGCAACGAAAAGCAATGAGACGAGGATGATAGCTATCTGGCTCGAAGGACTTGAATGGAGAATTGGAAGGGCATGCATCTTAGAAATTAGATAGAATTGGTAAGGATAATATTTCTTTCCCTAACTTTTCCTGTGAAGTGGAAGGACCACGTCAGAATTACAGCTGGAATCTGATCACTAATGGGCTTCTGGAAGGAGGAGAGTTTACAGAAGCTCAGAATCTGCGCATGAAGAAAGAGAAGGCCTTGAATTTTCAGCGGACTTCAAAGCAGTAAAGATTGCAGTTGAGACAAAGTGCTACCCGCATGAGTTCAAAAGCTTAGTCCTTGGAACAAAAAAAGGGGAAAATGCCAGTGAAATATCTTTTGCAAGCAGTTTTCTAACTGCATTGGCTTTTAAAATGCTTTTAAATCCCGAAAAGCCCGAAAGTTTAGAAGAAAAATACTGAAAAAGCCAAAATAATTCAAACTTTCTTTTGCTTGAATTCTTCGGGGACGAGGAATTGAAGAAGGCTTTCTTAGAATACGACATGACTTTCGACTTTGGAGCCGGAGACTTGAGTTCAAATCTCGGTGAAATCATTTTTTTAATTATTCCGAAAAGCTTGATCTTCTTGCTCGTCTTTTACTTTTTTGCTACGAAAGAATCCCAGGAGGTGTTTTTTGGTGTAGAAGAGTTGAAAAATAATAGCTTTGACGGATTCGAACCGCGTCGCGGAATCCAAAGTTCCGCGTAAAAAATGAAGGTTTGGATTTATCAATGTTTTTGGTTTATACGCAAACCCAGCTTTGGAATCTCCATGCTAAAGCATCCATGTAATGCACTTCGCATACTTCAGCATGACCCCACCAGTTTGTTGGAACACTCGTATCCCACCAAATCGCAGAATCGCCAATGTATAGGAACGGCTCCTTGTGATCAGCTCTATTTGTATCTTGCGTAAATCTACCTGTGGAACTCCAGACTTCGTTCGCTTGATCTACGTAATTTTCAAGGTACGGTAGATTTCCTTCTCTGACCCAGTTTCCATCGATCCAGATGTTGTATTTGTAACCATTGGAGCTAGGATAAACGTAGATGATGTAGTTGTTGAGCGTATCAGCTGTAGTTATTCCGTGAAATCGATAGCCCCCCTCGTCATCGTCGTATGTAAAAAATTGCCAACGGTAATCGTATACTGATCTAATGACTCCTACTTCTGTCCAATGTCCACCTCTTCCGACATGAGTCGTCACAAGATGGAATAGCGATTCTCCTTCTTTTACAGCCAAGCTTCCCGGTTTCATCTTGTTGTTTACTCCCCTGAACTGAGCATAAACGACATCCATTACTGCGTTTCTCTGTTCAGGGAGAGAAACATCCTTAAAGGGGTAATTTCTTGGTGGCAGATCCATAAAAGGATACGTCCTCGGCGGCAACTTTTTAAGTTCTTCAGACGTCGGAGCTCTCCCAATCCACGTCGCACCACTCGGATCGTATCCCATGTTGTATTTCTTTAGAATTTCTACGATCTCGTTCTCCGCATATCCTTTGCTTTTAAGTTTTTCCACAACAACTATCACTGGATTCGTGAAGTTCTTGAGCTTCGCCTCATCGAATCTCCCCGCTGCATCGATGAAATTTTCGAGTCTTGCCGATTTTATTAAATTCTCAAGTTCTTCTTTCGAAATCTCTGCCTCAGGTATTCCTTCCGCTGGAAGCAATAGCTCGGTTTTTGATTCAATCGCGTTATCTTTCTCGCCATACTTGGAAGATTCGAAACTCACTGCCAAAGCTGTGAGCACAAAGAGAATCGTCGCAAAAGTGAGCAGATATTTTTTCATAGTTCACCTTAGTTTATTTCTCTATATAAAAATTTCGATGCTCATGCTAAGCTCTGTAGCCCTGCTTGCCTTACTGCAATAGCTGGTTTCGGATGACTACTTATGGAGGAAGTGAAGAGGATAAGGGGGCAAAGTTGTGATCCTTAGCTCGAAGCTTGAGCCTGGAGAAATAGTTTCAAAGCTCGATGGTATCTGTGCACTGCTTAGGTATAAGATTGAGTAAGTGGATCATTTGGAAAAAGAATACAGAAAAGCTAAAATCATTCATGTCATCCTTTTACTTCTTCCATGGGTTTTTCTGATCTTTTTACTTCAAGGAATTGCTTATCTTTTTCTTTCTACAATTGCAAGTGGATCGCTTCACTTTTTAGATTACAACTACCGCAGGTGGAAGCTTGATTATGGGTGGTTCAATACAGGCTCTTTAATGCCGTAGAGCTACCTAAAATTTGAAGCAACGTTTAGCAAGCCTTATCGGCTCTGGAAGCCCAACTAATGGATGCAATTGTCAAGAATAATTTTGGCTTAAAACATGGAATAGGGTTATATACGTCATGATAAACTAATAAAGGTGGTAGTATGGTTGAGCATGAAAAAGTTGTTAAAAGCATAGAGAAGAAGATGGGCTTTGCTCCTGGAATAATGAAGCTCGTAAAAGAGCTTGATCCGAAGGCTGTTGAGTTCTACGAGTTCTGCGATAAAGTCATACAGGAAGATGGTGCTCTGCCTGCGAAGTTTAAGCTCATGCTTGTCATGGCTATGGGGGCTCAAAGACATTGCGAGGAATGCGTTACCTCAGCGATGAAGGGGGCAATGAACCGTGGGGCTACGAGAGATGAAATCATTGAAGCAATCCGCGTAATCTTTGTCGCAGGCGGTGCTCAGGCAGTCGCAGCGTGCAAAGAAGCTATTGAAGAGCTGATGAGGAAATAAGCTTACCCTTTATTTAATTTTTTTACTTTGCAGTATTTTGTTTGCAGCATATGGTGCGATAAAAATAGTTAGCAGAACAAGAGACCAAATTCTCCCTTCGAGTAGATTGTAATCCGCAAATAGCCTTTCCCACGGATTCCCAAAAATATAATGCCCTGCAATGAATTCAAATAAGATCGTTGCGATCAGCCATGCGATGCCCATAAGAAATGCTTCAGTGTTATTGAGCTC
>CAYZIW010000023.1:0-9136 GCA_964478605.1 uncultured archaeon
TTTTCTCTTCATTCAGGTCTGCAAGGGCGTTTATAAATTCCTGATCCATAAAATCACCCCTTAGAGTTTCTTCTAGTAAAAATAAAGGTTGTTATGAACAAATTCATAACAAAAAGTCTTTATTTATGGTAAAAAAGGTTTGAATTGTATTGAGCAGAGTTAGAATTCGTTTCAGGTTTTCTAAACTGCTCAAACTTAAGAAATTGGAAATCTAAAAGTTTAGCAAAAATAGTGGACTCCAAAGATACACCGTTATTTCTGTCCTTTGACGTAGAATTTCGTCCACTTGAGTTTTCTTGGGTTTCTTTTAAGTTCAAGCATGTTCTTTTCGCATTTTCTTGAGCAGAAGTATAGTATTCTCCCATCTCTGCGTACAAGCATCTTTCCCGTCCCCGGTTCGATCTCGTGACCACAAAAGCTGCAATTTCTTATCTCCATTGAATCACCTCATTTTACAACTAGCTTCCTTGCCTCTCTGGCAGTCTCCTTTATCATCAGCACATCTCCGACTTTTACCGGTCCAAATACGTTTCTCGTAATTACTCGTCCCTTGTTCTCTCCTCCAAGTATTCTTACCTTTACCTGTGTAGCTTCACCATGCATTCCAGTCCTGCCGACTATTTCTATCACTTCTGCCGGCTGAATATCCTCTTCTTCTGGCATAGAGACACCGTCTTATTTATTATCTAACTTTACTTTTTCAAACCCTTAAGTTTTGCAACTAAACTTGAAAGTTCTTTTTTAGCCTCTCCCTCATCTATTATTGCGGCAGATGCACAGCTGACATCTATTCCTACGGCTTTTCCGAGATCTGCTTTACTTTTTACATAAACGTAAGGTATATTCTTTTCTTCGCATATAAGCGGAAGGTGAGCTACGATCTCTGGTGGATCAACGTCTGTTGCGATATATACTAGCTTTGCTATCCCTCTCTCTACAGCCTTTGTAGTCTCGTTTGTACCCTTCCTAACTTTTCCAGACTCTCTCGCTTTTTCAAGGAGCGCAAGTGCTTCAGCCTGCAATTCCTGAGGAACTTCGAACCTAACGTACATATCATCACCTCTCACTCATCGGCTCTTCTCCTCATCCAACACGTCGCTTTAAAGTTTTTGCTGTGAGGCTAATATCTCAAATAAAAATTTTAAAATTATGTTAAATCTATTTCGGCAATTTTCTCCCATCCACGTTCTTCGAATACATAAATTTTTGTTCCGATCGTATAGAGATAGTCGTTAATGTATATTGCAGCGTAAGACTGCTCTGTGACCTTCAGAAGTCTTAACTTATTGCCCTCATAAGAAAATATGTATCCAGAAGATGCAGGTAAAAAGAATGCTTTATGTTTTTCATCTAAAAGAAAAGCTCTATGATTCGAAAGTACTTCACTCCAGTATTCTTGGAGGATATAGCTATCAAGCTCTATCGGCGTAGTATTTGAAACATCGAAAAGGGATATCTTCACCTTGTCGCCATCTTTTCCAACTCCAAGAACTAAGTTCTTGTTTATTGGATGTAAATACGAAGAGTACCCGGGGATCTTCAGTTCACCAACTATCTTGGGATTTGATGGATCTAAAAGGTCGACAACAAAGAAAGGATCAATTTGTTTAAAAGTTACAACGTAGGCTTTGTCGAATAAAAACCTGACGGCGTAGATTCTCTCATCTTTTCCAAAAACACCTGTTGAACCTAAAATTTTTAGATTTTCGTCCAGAATAAATAACTCGTTTTCATCACCCACTGTTGTTGCCACCCTTAGCTTTCCATCATATTCATCCATGGAAAACTGATTGAGTAACCTTCCTGGTATCTTTCCACTCGCTTGCAGTTTGAAGTCTAGACCAACTTTAAAAATCTCTGTACTCTGAATCTGCCTTAAGTTTTCTCTAACATACTTCGAATATCTATTGTAAAGTTCTGTCTCAAAGAGCTTGCGATCTTCATCACTTAAAGCATTTAAATGTTGTTCAATCAAAATTTCTAACTCTAAACTTTTTGCAGAATCGCTTATATCGTAATTGTCGAGCTTTTGAACTTTTTCGACCAACCAAGCTGGAAAAAGATCGCTATTTTTCGCAATAAAGTCGCCCATTATTTCGTAGTAACTTTTCTCCGAATAATACGCAACGTAGATGGCGTTTTTTGACATGTAAACTACTGAATCTGGGCTAGCGACGAATGAAATTGTATTTTCTATCTTTCCATTTTCGGCGTTTATCTTGGCGAGGGTGTATATCGTGCTAACTTGCAATGGTCTTGTTGGGTAATAGATATTTGAACATTCTATCCTGTAGCTGACTCCATTAACTTCGTATGGCTCGATGGGGCATCTTGTATAATATTTGCTTGTTATAATATATATTTTTCCATCCATCAGTCTTGAAGTTACATAGCTACCGTTGAATTTTATTTCGTAAATTTTTTCGAAGTTATCGACACTGTAAGCTGAGATCCTGTTTTTCAATGTATTTAACACAATAACACTGCTTGAATAAACAAACAGTTCTCCACCATCTTCTATCTCTGTTACTTTTTCAATTTTTTCCGGAGGGAAAGCATTAACTATCGCTAACTTTTGAACTGGTGGGTAGAACACTCTTAAAGGTCTTAGATTAGAAAAATAGCTCAAATAAATTCTTTTTCCGTCCGTTTTGACTGTGTACGGTTCATCCACATCCGGAACTTGCACATTCGTTGTTGAGTACCTCTCCACTTCCAGCTCTTTTGCTGTAGAAGGGACTGAAATAGAGGATGTTACGGTTTCGTAAGTAAGACTGCGAACATTGTAGTAAAGTGGGTAGTAGTAGGCGGAATATGTCGATTTTTTCATGTATTCTTCAAAATCTCTTGGAGATTCAAAAGTTTTTATTCCCGATACACTTTTTTCCTGAGAAAATGCTGCGAAGTAAATAGAGACAATCAAAAAGAAAATTCCCAATCCGATCAATCCTCTTTTCATATTCTCAACTTATGTTTAGCAATTAGAAGATTTTTGTTTTGTAAGTAAAAATATAATTCGAATTTGGAAAGGGTTTTATGATGGCTACGGAGTTTTATCTATGGACGTGAAGAAGGTTGTTGAGGCTTACGATGATGTTTCCATAGGCATATTTGGGTCTCATTCAGCAAAAGAGATCGGAATGGCTGCTAAAGCTTGGAATTTGAAAACAGTGATAGTTGTTCAAAAAGACAGAGATAAACTTTACACGAAGTACAACAGACATCTCTACGATGAGATCGTAATTTTGGAATCTTTTAAAGACATCACAAACAAGGAAGTTCAAGAGAGATTGATTGAGCTTAACACCATATTCATCCCCAATAGGAGTTTTGCCGTCTATGTGGGTTACGATAGGATCGAGAAATCCTTTAGAGTTCCAATTTATGGTAACAGATACCTTTTAAGAGCCGAAGAGAGGAATGCTGAGAGAAATCAATACTACTTACTTGAAAAAGCAGGAGTTAGAATTCCGAAGGTTTATAAATCCCCCGAAGATATCGATAGGCTAGTCGTGGTAAAAGTTCAGCAAGCCAAAAATCCACTTGAAAGAGCCTTCTTTTATGCAATTTCCCAAGAAGACTATTATAGACAGGCAGAAGAGTTGATTAAAGCAGGAATTATAAGTAATGAAACGCTATCGAAGGCAAGAATAGAGGAGTACGTTTTAGGAGCCCGTTTTAATGCAAACTTCCACAGCTTTGCCCTTAAAGATGTATTTGGTGACTTCGATTTTGTAGGATTTAGCGATAGAAGACAGGTAAATCTTCAAGGTTTCTTGAACCTTCCAGCGAGAGATCAGCTAAAGATAAACGTTCCCGTAAGGAATGAAGAGATCGGACATTTTGGAGTTACGATGAGGGAAAGTAAACAAGAAATGGTTTACGAAGCTGCAGAAAAGCTCTTGAGAGTATGTGAAAAGGAGTATCCTCCTGGAATAATAGGATCTTTTGGATTACAGGGAGCTGTAGCTTATTCTCCAGAAAACGATGAACTTGAATTTGTTGTTTTCGATGTTTCATTTAGAGTTCCAGGCGACCCAGCGATTGGTCCGACATCGCCAGAGATGAGAAATTTAAGCTTAAAGCACAGAGTAAAAATCGAAGATCCACTCGATCTGACAATGATGGAGATAAAAAAGGCGTTTGAAATTGAAAGACTTCCTGAAGTGGTCACTTAACACTAAGCATCTCTATGCCATCCTCTGTAAGCATGAGTTTTCCATTTTCCTCCTTAACGAAGCCCTCCTTTATAAGCCAGTCTAAATTGAACTTCAGCTGAAATTCGCTAAGTTCTAGAGATCTTCTTAGTTCTTCGAAAGTTTTTCCGCTTATACCTATTGCCGCAACTATCTTTCTCCTTATAGGGCTCATAGCCGCTCTAAACAACCTTTCGTGGTGTTCCCTATCTCTTATTTTTTCTTCCATGCTTTAAACGTAACGTTTTATTATTTAAATTTTTCGATTCTCTAGCTGTTCTCCCACTATCTCATCAAGAAAATTTAAAAATTCTCTTTCTTTACCTTCTGGAATTGTAGCTCCGGCTGCTATCTTATGTCCTCCTCCACTCCCACCCACTTTTTCAGCAGCTCTACGAATGGCTTCTGCAAGGTTTACGCCCCTTTCTATAAGCCTCTGTGTTGCCCTTGCAGATACCTTTACACCGTTTTCAGATTTTGCAAAAGCTACTATCGGTTTATCGAAGTTACCTTTTTGAAAACTCATACCTGCTATTATTCCAACAATCGTGTCCGGAATTTCATCTTGAGCATGGAAAAATTGTATATTCTTAAGTTCCTCAATTCCAAGCTCTTCAACAAGTCTTAGACCCTCTGAAAGGTTCTTTCTATGATTCTGAAGCAAGCTTCTAGCCTTTTTGAAGGCATTTTCATCCCCTAAGCAAACTCTTAATCCAACTTCCTCCTCTCCATAACGTGCTGTTGCGTTCAAAAGTGTCGAAAATTCCATCGCATCTCTCATCTCTGTCCCCTCTGGTCTGTCTAGAAGAATATAACACTCCCCGACAATTCTCAGGATACTTTTGTAGGGCATGCCAAACTCTATACACAGCCTTACGAGTTCAGATACTATCTTTTTCTTCTCTTCGAAACTCAGTTCGATCCACCTCTTCCAGGGATCGATCGAAAGTGAACTCAAAAATCTAACGCACCCCTTCTCATTTCCACTTAGCCCGGGAAGGTATGGTTCGATGTTGTATTCCAGCATCTTTGCAATCGGCCTCGTCTGTTTTCCGAAAAATCGTAGATCTCTAACAACTTTTAAAAAATTGTTTTTTTCTGCCTTTTTTACGATATCTCTATTTTTGCCTTTAAGCATACATTCTGCCGAATCTTGAAGATCGCCGACTGCTCCAACTATAGCTAAATTTATCAGATCCAAGTTTACATCGGTAAAATCAAAAATTGTCCTCCTTTCAGATTTCAACTTACTTGCGACCATAAAAGTAGTTCCAGCACCGCTAAGTTCAAAGCTACCATCTAGACCAAAATCATTCGGGTTCAACTGCATTTCATGTTTGATTACTGGGAGATGGTGATCGGTTATTACAAACTCCAAATCTGTAAGTTTATCTACTTGACCACTTCCGAGATCTGTAAACCAAATAAAAGTGTTTTCGTCCTTCAATTCTTCAATTTCTTTGTCTCCAAGCTGTTTTACAAATTTAATCGATACTTCGATTCCGGCTCTTTTTAAAGATTCGTAAGCTATTGCTCCAGCGGAAATACCATCAGCATCGATATGCGTAACAACTAAAATTTCTCTATGTTTTAGAATCTCGTTTGCGATCTTTCTAGCTTTTTTATCAAATTCCACACTCCTTTTTAGCTGATCTGCTTATTAATGTTTTTCTCTAAAAGTTTTAACTTTAGCCGTTAATCCTTAGGAAAATTATAATAAATATATATAAATATAAAATAATCGATATTAATGCGAAAGGTGTAAGTATCAGGTGAGGTGAAACTCTCAAAAACCTTCCTTCCCATCTTCTGTTCACAACTAAAACGTAAAAGGTCGTGTAGACAATTATAAGCGGGGACAAGATCTTAATAATTAGTTTTTCGCTACTAATAAAGACGTGAATCCAAAGCAAAACTGTGAAGACAGCAAAAATGTAGAGGGACTTTAAAGTTCTCTCCGGACCAAAGAAGACTGGTGTTGTTTTTAAGCCTGCAAGTTTGTCAAATTCAAAATCTGAAACTGCAGTAGGGATATAAAAAGTTGCTGCTAGAATAAAAGCGGCAAGATAAAGTTCTATAGAGGTGTAGTATTCACTTACACTCATTCCAGCATAAAAAATAAGCGATGCAGCTGCAGCATTGCATACAACATCTGCGATGGGTTTTGACTTCAATCTTGGAGGTGCTGAATATATAAGACCGATGAAGTTGGCTAAGCTCATGGCTATTAAGAAGTTCTGGTTTATCAGATATGCAGAGAAAATTGACACTAACAGAGATAAAAAAGATATACCCTGGGCTTTTTTAACTGAAATTTCACCTGTGACTACGGCTGTTTCGATAAGTTAACGTCCTTCGTTCTACCATCATGATACTTATCTACTTCTTTGTCGTATATTGCGTTAACCACGAAACTGAAGCTCATCCAAGAAGCGAACGAAATTGTGGCTAAAAAAACCTTAAATAGTTCAGTTTTTTCGCCAGCTCCTACTCCTAATCCGACCGCAAATGGAAGTAAAAAGCATATCCAAGCGACTGGACGAAGTAGGAGGTAGTAACTGTAAATTCTGCTCATCATCAAAAATTTAGAATTCTGAATAAATGCTTTTCCAAAAGAGGCAAGAGAGATATATTTAGTAAGCGAGTTTACTAATATGGAGATAGTTTTACACCTTGAAAACCATTGCATCGAAACGGCTGCAAAGAAAAAATACGCTGAGTTGTTGAGGGATCTACTTAGAGAAGAAAACGAAGAAAAAGAAAGACTTTTAGAATTTATACTTGAATTTATCGAAAAAGCAGATTTTGGGCATTTAAGAAAAATTGGGTTCGATGGTAGGAGAAAGACAAAGGTAAAGATCAGAAAGGTGAGAGATAGTTTTGAGGTAGAGGAATTTGATGAGGAATAAGTTTTTGTGTTGAAGGTTACCTTTATGAGTGAAAAAGTGGATCCTGTTTGCTACTGTCTCGACGATCTATTTCTTTGTATACTTACACAGAACCTCCACAGCCGTGTTAGCAGACCTCTTAATTTCAGAGTTCTCTATTACCGCCATCTCCATTGGTCTCTTTACTTCAGCATATTTTTACACCTATGCAGCTCTTCAAATTCCAGTTGGTTACCTTTCTGACACATTTGGGGCTAGAAAGGTTGTAAGCGTTTTCACCTTTCTTCTATTTCTGGGTGTGACGATTTTTTCTCTTGCCCCCAATTTTGAATTAGCAATATTTGGAAGGATGCTCATAGGGTTTGGAGCTGCAGGAGTTTATGTTCCAGCAGTTATGCTTTTTTCCAGACTCTATAAACCTTATGAGTTTGCGACAATTCTTGGTATATTCTTTGCAATAGGAAATGCAGGTTCAATCTTTTCCTCCTATCCTCTTGCCGTTCTGACTTCTTTACTTGGATGGAGAACGGTTTTTGGGATAATTGCAACACTTACAGTTCTTATGCTGATTCTCTTCTTCTTGGTGAGTGAAGATTACACAGAAAAGAGGTTTGAAAAAATAAAATTGAACGATTTTATCTATATAGTCAGCAGCAGAAATCTGTGGTGTATAGGTTTGACTTCTTTTCTAAGGTACGGTGCAACTATGGGTTTTCAGGGGGTCTGGGGCGGATTGTTTTTGATGGAAATATATAAATTGGGGAGGGAAGAAGTTGGGATAATCTTGCTGATCATGGCTTCTGGAGTTTTGATTGGAGCACCAGTACTGGGATACTTCTCAGATCTAACAAAAAGCAGAAAATGGATAATTTTCCTCGGATCTCTCGGTGTTACAATATGCTGGATACCTCTTACTTTTAAAACATCTTCCATGCATATTTGGGAAATAGGCGTCATTTCTTTTGCTCTTGGATTTTTTGGAGGTTCAGGATCAACAACCTATGCGCTTATAAAGGAATTCTTCCCCCCGAAAACCTTAGGTCTAGCCTCGAGCATGCATAACGTCTTTCCTTTTCTCGGAGCCACAGTGTTCCAAGTTGGTATGGGTTTTGTAATAGATCTATTCACTGAAAACAAAATAGAAGCCTATTCATATGCATTCGGCTTTTGTTTGGTTGCATGCATACTTTCAGTTATGCTCTCTCTTTTAATTCAGGAAAGGAAATCAAATTATCGATGACAGATCAACGCTTTTTTCAAATTCTTCGGCAAGTATATCCATCCAGTTCTCTTCGATTTTGATTTGAATTCCTAGATAGTCTTCAAAAGCTCTAAGGACGTTACTATTCCAGAAAAGACCGTGAAGATAAGTTCCCCAGACCATCCCATCATCACTTGAACAGCCATCATCTTCAAATACAGGTTTTGACGAAAAAGTTCGCCCTTTGTGTATCTCATATCCCCAGACTTTCTCCCCCTTTATTTTGTTTAGTATTACGGCATCTCCGGTAACTTTTTTCTCGACCTGTCTGGTTATTTTCCTGAACTCCTTAAATTCTGTAATTGCATCTAATAGGCCTATCCCTTTAACTCTCAAAAAGCCGTGTTCAACGCCGTAGTCTATTAGTTCTTTGCAAAGCATCTGATATCCGCCACATATGCCGATTATGGGCTTATTTCCAGCTATTTTTCTTAATCTTTGATCCAAATCAAATTTCTTCATTTCCTTTAAATCGGCTATAGTATCTTTACTTCCGGGTATTATTATTATATCTAGATTATCTAAATCATCTTTCAGTGAAACGAATCTACTTAACGATCTCACCGGTTCGAAGTCTGTATAGTTGGATATTCTAGGAAGCTTCAGTATCCCTATGGGCCCGCTTTCTTTCCACTCTTCGATGTTTAAAGAATCCTCACTTGGGAGAGCGATACTCATATAAGGTAAAACTCCGAGTACTTTAACCTTGCAGAGATCCTCTATTTTTCTTATTCCGTTTTGAAGTATCTCTTTACTACCTCTTAACCTGTTGATTATAAAACCTTTAACAA
>CAYZIW010000023.1:9146-17220 GCA_964478605.1 uncultured archaeon
GTTTGATATCGTCAGGTAGAAGCATGTAAGATCCGTAAAGGGATGCAAAAACGCCTCCACGATCGATATCTCCAACTATTATTATTTTTGGATTCGAAATTCTTGCAGAGTATATGTTTGCAAGATCTCTCTCATAAAGATTTATCTCTGCTATGCCCCCTGCCCCCTCTATTATCACATATTCATATTCTTCAGCCAAACTTTCATAAGACTCTTTTACGACTTTTTTTATCCAATCTAATTCTTTCCAGTACTCTCTGAAGTCAATATCCTTTATAGCTTCGCCTAAAACAACAAGTTGGGATACAAAGTTTCCTTTTGGTTTTAGAAGAACGGGGTTCATTCTTTCATCTGGTTCAATACCAGCTGCAAAAGCCTGATAAGCTTGAGCTATGGCAATTTCTTTTCCATTTTTAGTTATGTATGAGTTTAAGCTCATGTTCTGAGCCTTGAACGGTGCAACTTCGTAACCTCTCTTTGCAAGTATTCTACAGAGAACCGCAGTGATTGTGCTTTTTCCAGCACTGCTTGTTGTTCCAGCTACCATTATTGCGGGCATCAATTTAAATCGTAAAAGGAGTATTAAAAACTATTCGCTTAACCTTCTAATTATCTCTTCCAACTCTGTTACCTTCGAATCCGAAAGCTCTAAAAAAGCTTTAAAACGCTTGAAGTTTTTTGTATCGCATAGGTAGCTTGCAAATATATTGTTTGGGATCAAAAGGCCGTTTTCTGGAGCTTTTTCTGATATTTTAGCCTTTAAATTTACTATTCTACCTTCCCTGCTTATCTCTAATACATCTCCATCCTTTAGCCCATAGATTTTTGCCAAGTTTGGATGAACAAGTATCACAGAATCGTTCTCAAAGATCGCGTCCCTCGCAACTACAACTTCTACCTCAAACTTCATGAATTTGGATATTCTGAGCATCAAACTCCCTCCAGCATCTTTTTAAAGATCAAAACATCGTTTATTTCTCTCTCTTCTAAAGGTTCAAGATCAAATCTTACTCCATCGCTTCTAACCATTTTACCACCACATTCAACGCCAGAGATGGCAGAAGGTATCACAACATCAGCGAATTTAGATGTTAAGGAAGCTTTTGGATCTACCACTATCTGCTTTATTTTCATAATTTTTTTAGCAACTTCAAAGGGTAGCGATTTAAGCGGATCTGTGCCGACGATTAATGCTGCATCTACACATTCTTTTTTCAAAAGTTCCATGAATTCAAATTCCTTATCGGATCTTTTTTCTTTAAAGCTGTATTTATTCACGAATCCAGTTTTTTCGAAAAGAGTTTCATTGAATCCTCTCATGTTTGCATGAAAACCAGCTGGGAGCAAATATAGCGGTGCAACCTTTTCGTTTATCTCCCTGATCATCTCAAAAAATCTACTCATATTACTGACCCCATATTTCAAACCTAAGCCAGCAAATAAAACGTTAAAATCGGATTTTTTCATCTCTTTAAGTATGGTTCCAACTTCGCTTCCAAATTTTCCTGCTTTACCATCAATAGCGAGTAAAAAGCTATCGATGAGATCATCATCTCTTTCTACTTTTAAAAATTTTGCGTTTTTCTTTGCGAGCATCGCTGTTTCGCTTTTTCTTACATCCACGACGACCAGGTATCTGTCCTCTTCGTAACCCCGAGGCCTCTTCTCCCCCCTTGGATAGTAAGTGAATTTAGACATGTGTCTTGGCAGGCTGTGGTAGGGGTTCACACCCCAGTAAATTACAACGTAAGCTTCGTTTCTGACATCATCTAGGGTCGCTGAGGGGACTTCTTTTTTAATTATCGCTTCTACTATCTCTCCTAGACAGAAAGAGGAGTTGTCATCGATATAACACTCTAGTTTTTCGGCTAACCTGATCGCTAAACTCTGTGCTTCAAGAGTAGTCGTGTCTAATCCAAAGATTACAGGATTTCTGGCATTTTTAAGAATTTCTATGGCTTTTTCGATGGCTTCATCTATGCTAGCTGCTCTCTTATCTACCTTTGCTTCACTTCTGTTTTCTTTTACCCCTACTATGTGTCTGTAACCCTTTATGCATGCATTCAGAATTCTATTGCCCCTCACAACTACATCGTTACAAAGACAGGAGCATCCTGTACAGATCATATCAACCCTCCAAAAAGCTTATTGCATTTGAAGGACAATTTTCTCTGCAAACAACACAAAGTATCCTGTTTTTACCATATCTCCGGCATATCGAAAGATTACAAACCTTTACTTTCCCGTTCTCAACCCGTAGGATGGGGTTATCTATGGTAGGGCCGTTTCCAATAGCCATTCCGTAAGGATCTTTTTCAACGTGGATAGGACATACGACCACACAATTTCCACAACCAACGCAAAGTTCATCATTAACAACCAAACCAGTTTCAGTAGCCTTCTCAAGCGGCTTTAAAATTTCAAGGATTTTTTCTTTCTGTTTTTCGTATCTTTTCTCCTCAAAAAGTGGTTTACAATCTTCGATCTTTTTTTCTCTGTTGAGCAACTTGAATGCGAAACTCATACAGGTTTGTTCACCACACTTTTTGCAGTTTGTTTTAGGAAGGAGTTTGTATATATCCATCGGAGTCAATGGCATGATGTTCGTTAGTGTAAAGAATTTAATTATGTTTCGAATCTTTGCGACCGTTTATGAAAGCAAAAATATTTTAAAACGAGTGTAGAGGTTTTCTAAGGTGAGTGTCGTGAGAACAGATCTTCCAGTGAAGGAAATAATGACAAGAGAAGTCTGTACGGTATCTAAGAATGACTCTGTTCATACCTTAGCTAAAAAGATGCTCGAATTTGGAGTTGGAAGTGCTGTAGTTATCGAGAACGGTAAACCGATAGGGATCGTTACAGAAAAAGATCTAATAGCTAAGGTTGTTGCGAAAAATAAACTACCATCGGAGCTTAGAGTTTCAGAAATAATGTCTGAACCCTTAATAACTATAACTCCTCTAACAAGCCTTAAAGAGGCTGCAAGACTAATGATAAAGAGAGGCATAAGAAGGCTTCCGGTTGTGGATAACTCCGGTACGCTTGTGGGGATAATAACAGACAACGATATTCTGAGTGTTTCAATAGACCTCGGAGAATTTACAGCCCTAGTAGTGGAGCATTCAAGTGGTTATGAATTAGAAAAAGAGGCTTCAGGTGGTATATGTGAAAAATGCGGAAAATACACGGATGTTTTGATAAACTTGAACGGGCTAAATGTATGTGAAGATTGTGCAGAGACTGAAGAGGATTATGAAGACGTTGGCTCTTGACGTCGGCACTAGGGATGTTTTCACTCTTCCAAGATCGTCCACAATAATGACTGCACTTCGAACGATGATAAACAGAGGTTTTAGAAGAATTCCAATCGCAGATGCTGGAACAAAAAGGCTTGAAGGTATAATTTCTGCAACCGATTTCATTAATCTCTTTGGTGGTGGTAAAAAATTTGATTTTGTAAAGAACAGACATTCCGGAAATTTGGCTGCAGCGGTTAATGCTGAAATTGAGGAGATTATGGAAAAGAAAGTTATAGCAATAAGCGATAGCGCAACTTTCGGTGAAGCAGTTGAAACGATGTTTGAAAAAAGAGTCGGAGGATGTCCTATAATAAACGATGATGAGAAGGTAGTAGGGATCATAACTGAAAAGGATGTGATGAAGTATTTGTCAAACAAAAGCAAGTACGATGCTCCAGCGGAAGATTACATGACGAAAAACGTTGTTACTCTAAAGCCGAGAGATACGATAAAAAAGGCTATGGAGACTATGATTTCCAAAAAATTGAGAAGATTGCCAGTTGTCGATGGCGGAATACTGTATGGAATTGTTACAGTTAGAGAAATCTTGAATTATTTTGGGAAAGGGCACGCTTTCAGAATGCTTACGAGTGGAAACATTGTTGATGCAACTGAAAAAAGCGTTACAGTCTTGCTTTCAGGGGATAGAGTTTACTATCGTGAGGTACCCACTTTTCAAAAGGATACGCCAATTTCACACATAGTTAAATCCTTTATAGAAAAGGGTTATGGAGCAGCGTTGATAGTGGAAAACAATCAGTTGGAGGGGATAATCACCGAAAGAGATATCGTGAGATTTATGTATGAACATCTATGAATTTTGTTGCAGAGGCCCTAGGCTTATCTCGACAGGCTGCTGAAAAACTTGAAGAGGGAAGCATATTAAGAAAGGCATTTGTTAGAGATAGCTTTTTTCCAGATTTGATTGACGCCTATAGGCTCGATAAAAAGTTTGGAAAGTTTGAAGAGGGTACGTTTATTGCGAAGCTTAAAGACAGGACTTTTGTTGCAAGGGGTTTTCCAAAAATTAGAAGAACATTGCTGCTTTATCCAACGCTAAAAAAGCATTTTGGAAATCGAAGAATAGTTTTGGAAGAGAAAATGAACGGCTACAATGTGAGGATAGTTAAGATGGGAGAAAACATCTACGCAATAACACGTGGGGGTTTATTGTGCCCATACACAACTGAAAAGGCAAGAAAAATGATCTCTACCGATTTTTTTGAGGATTTTCCAGAATACATGCTTTGCTGCGAAGCTGTTGGTATTGCATCTCCTTACGTTGTTTTTGATTACGGTGTGGAATTTGACTTTTTTCTCTTTGACATAAGAAACGCTAAAACTAACGAAGCGCTTAGTGTTAAAGATAAAGTTGAGATCGCTGAAAGTTACTCAATAAAAACTGCAAGAATACTTCTTGAAACAAACGCAGATAATGTGGAACCTATTTTTAAAACTCTTCAGAAACTTGAAGCTGAAAGAAGAGAAGGTGTAGTTATAAAAGATGTTGAAATGAAGATCGAACCTCTAAAATATACTACAAGTTATATAAATTGTTCAGATTTACGCTATGCCTTCAGGTACTTTGCAGAGTATGGTAGAGATTTCATGCTTTCCAGAATTATAAGAGAAGCTTTTCAAAGTTACGAGATCAAAGAAACTCAGGAGGATTTTGAAAAAAGATGCTTGAGGTTGGGTAAGGCAATATTGGAACCACTAATTGAAAGCATAAAAGACGTAAAATCCGGGAAAGATGTAGTCGAAAAAAGCAAGATCTTCTTTTATGACGAGAAGGTGGTTGAGTTATTTAAAAGACATCTAAAGATGCAGGGGATAAACGCCAAACTCACTTATCTCTATAAAAAAGACGGAAAAATCTATTATGAGCTACAAAGAGTCATGAGAAGCACAACAGATAGGATATCAAGAATTCTAGAGGAAGGATACTGGCAGTAAATTTTTTAACTCTTTTCGTTTAAAGAAAAGAGGGAGAGAGGCGGTGGGCGGCTGACCGAAAGGAGGAAAGTCCCCCCACCCGTTGAGTGTGGAGCGTCTTAAGACGCTGTGCCGAGAGGCACGGCTCCGGCACAGAAACGATACTGGTTTGGGGTAAGGCGATGATTCCGAAAGGATGAGGTCACCCAAACCAGTTGAAACGTGCCGTCCCCACAGGGTGCAAGGCCGAAAGGCCGCTCAGACTAATGCCGCCAGAACAGAAGGGGGCTTACGGCCGCCACTCTCCCTTATTAACAGGAGGGGAGATCATGAAAATTACGATACTTGCAGACAACAAGGTTATTGAGACGGGTATAAATTTGAAAGCAGAATGGGGGTTTTCAGCACTCATTGAGTTTGATGAACCAATTTTATTTGATACGGGAAAAGAGGTGGCCTTTGGAAATCTTAAAACCTTAAAAAAAGATTTACCGAAAAAGATAGTTTTAAGTCATGGTCATTACGATCACACAACCGGTATTGTGCATTTTTTAGATAACAGCGAAGTATATGCCCATCCAGATGTTTTTTTGCCAAGATTTTTGAAAGATAGATACATCGGAATACCCTACTTAAAAAGCTTAATAGAATCTAGGGCAAAGATCCTCGAAAACACTGAACCTCTAAAGATAACTAAAAATATCTGGCTTAGTGGAGAAATACCAAGACTATTCGGCGATTCAACGCTGAAAGAAGCCATTATCGTCCGAGAGGGTAGGAAGGAATTTGATCAAATACTTGATGATCAGGCAATTTTTGTGAAATCTAGTGGAGGTATTCTAGTGTTACTTGGCTGTTGCCACGCTGGACTTCTTAACACTGTTAAGTGGGCAGAAGAGGTTTTAGGAGATGAAGTAAAAGCAATAGTCGGCGGAATGCACCTGGTGAATAAAAAAGATGATGAAATCAGAGAGATAGTCAAAAAGATCAATTATCTGGAGCTGATTGCTCCATGTCACTGTACTGGATTGAAAGCAGAGATGATAATAGCGGACTTCTTCAAAGAAAGGTACAGGGCTGTTGGAAGTGGAAGTGTTTTAGATTTTTGATGCTGAACTAGTAGATCAAGTAACTTCACAAAAGATTTTTATTAAAGATATTAAATTTTTTACATCGAGAATTTGGTTTTGGTTCTAGGATAAGAAGCCGTAGTTGTTTTAGCGACAAAAAACTTTAAATACTCACTCGTGACTTTATATTATGGCCAAGAAGAAGGCCGAGAAGAAGAAGGAAGAAAAGACGGCCACTGATAAGGGAAGTACAGCTCAAGAGAAGAAGGAGAGTAAGTAATATTTTGTGATTTTATTTTTAAAGTTTTTTATTTTGATAATTGAAAACGGCTATAGCTGTTCTCTCAATATATCAAGTCCCTCTCAAAGCCCTAGACCTTCAAAAAAGACCTCATCATCGATCTTAAAACAAAAATGCCCGGAGGGAGATTTGAACTCCCGACCATGCGGTCTTCAGCCGCACGCTCTCCCGAGCTGAGCTACCCGGGCTTAGGTAAATATACAGCGTCCAGTATTTTTAGTTTTCGCTTGAAGCTGTATACTTCAATACCCTAACAAAATTTTTATTTTTGTCGTTCTTAAAATAAGTGAAAAAACTCAACTTTTTTAGTAGAATCAGTTTTTAAGGATGATTTAGAGAATTTCTAGGATTTCTCCGGTTCTTTCGTAAATTTTTAGCCCTTCTAGACTTTTTAATCTCTCCGCGAATTCAGTGCTGCGTAGAATTTCCACAAAGTTTTTAACGCTACCTTTATTGATCTTATCTTTTGGGATTAAGAAGTCGTACTCTTCGCTTTTCAGAGGTATAAAATCCAGATCATACTGTTTTGCTACTGTTTTTATAGCAATTCCTACATCTGCTTTTCCTGTTGCTATTGCAACAGCTACAGAATTGTGTGTTTTAGCTTCAACCTCGTAACCTTTTATTCTGGAGGTAAGCATTTCAAACTCGATTCCGAGCTTTTTCGCAACCTCTTTTAGATAATTGTCTATCAAAATTCGCGTTCCAGAACCGCGGTTTCGATTTACGAAAACAACATCTTCTCTAAGTAAATCTTCAAAATCTGTTATCCCTTTTGGGTTTCCTTTTTTGACGACGAATCCCTGCTCCCTTATATACCCCTTGACTAAATATCCTGTAAATCCAAATTTCTTTGCAACGCTTAAGTTGTACTCGTTGTTTTCGTCGATGATATGTATTCCAGCAACGTCTGCTTCTCCACTTCTCGCTGCTTTTATTCCCCCGATTGAGCCGACATTTATAATCTTTGTATTGATTCCCTTTCGCTCTCTGAGTATTGAAAGTAGAAGCTCTAAACCAACACATTGGCTTCCAATTACGATAAGATCGGCAGGCTTAATTGAACTGTAGAGATTTACTTCAACTTCTTCACCCTCGTTTAATATTAGAGTATCTTCGTCAACTTCGATGAAACCATCGGCAAATGCTAAAGTTGATACCGCTCCACTGTAATGTCCTGAGACGGGGTAAGCAAAAAACTCATCTTTTTTATTTCCTTCTACGATATAAACTGGGAGAAGTTCTCTTCTCCCTTCGGCAGAGAAAACCTTCAAAGATAATTTTGCCTTCAGCTTTCTTCTTTCTTCTTCATGCAAACCACTTAGTCTTCTTATCATAGGCGCAACCAACAACTCAAAAACAGTCATTGCAGAAGTTGGATAACCTGGTAGGGCAACGATTGGTTTTCCGTTACTGAATGCTACTATCGTTGGTTTTCCGGGTTTCAAGGCTATTCCATGGACTAGAAC
>CAYZIW010000023.1:17274-23273 GCA_964478605.1 uncultured archaeon
AGGAGTTGAGTATTCTGTACATGATATCTCCTACGCCAGTAGAGGTACTGCCACTTGTTATTACTATATCTGCAACTTCCAAACCTTTTTTTATTTTTTCTAGGATCTCTGTTTCATCATCTCTTGCTATTCCAAGCAAAATAGCCTCTCCTCCATTCTCTCTTACAGCAGCTGAAAGCATGTAGGAATTTACATCGTATATCTTTCCGTACTCAAGCTTGCTACCTACTTCAACAAGTTCGTTTCCAGTTGAGATTATGGCAACCTTCGGCTTTCTAAAAACGTTAACTTCTTTAATTCCACACGCTGCCAAAATCCCGGCATCTTGTGGTTGCAGAATTTCTCCCCTTCTTAAGATTAGATCACCGGCTTTTACATCTTCCCCAGCAAAGGATATGTTTTTAAAAGGTGGAAGGGGCTGAAAAACCTCCACATGATCTCCAAACTTTCTGGTATTTTCCACCATAACAACTGCATTAGCTCCCCTGGGTATTGCAGCTCCTGTAGAGATTTCTGCAGCTTCTCCACTTTTTATTTCAAAATTTGGAATTTCTCCAGCCTCTATTTTTCCAACTATTTTCATTTTTACTGGTTTCTCTTCATCAGCCCCAAATGTATCTTCAGCTTTTAAGGCGTATCCATCCATGGCTGCTCTATCGAATGGAGGGACATCTATCTTTGCATAAACATCTTCAGCGAGGATCCTTGAGTGAGCTAAAAGAATCGGAAGTCTCTCAAATTCCTCTTTTAGTGTAAAATAGCTCTCCACGATCTTTACAGCTTCATCAAGTTTTAATAATTTTCTGAATATTTTTCTCGTCTTCTCTCTCATTTTATCACCACCGTTACATCTCTAATAAGCTCAATTTCAACCTCTTCGCCTGAATCGTAACCTTCAACGTTCTCAGGTACAATCAATAAACCGTTTGCTCTAACCATTGAACTCATAATACTCGATCCAGAGATCCTTACTGGTTCAATGTTCTTACCATCCCAGAAAACCCTTACATAGCTTTTAGTTCCGATTTGAGATACTACGGGAGATCTTAAGACTCCTCTGACTCTGCAACTTCTCCTTGCTATCAACCTGACACCCATCATAGCTAAGATAGAAGGTTCAGCGAAGGTTTTGTAAGCTAGAAAAGCTGCGACTGGGGAACCTGGAAGCATAAATATTGGTTTACCATCAAAAACAGCAGCACCTGATGGCATTCCCGGCTTCATTGCAACGCCATGAAAAACGATTTCAGCGAGATTTTCAACCACTTTAGAAACCACATCTTTTTTTCCAACAGAAGTTCCACCAGTAAATATAACAGCATCAAATTTTAATGCTTCTTCTAAAACACTTTCTATCTTTCTCCTATCGTCTGGTACTATACCCAAAAAAAGTGGTTCAGCAAATTCTCGCAATGCATTAACAAGCATTGCAGCGTTTGAACAATATATCTTTCCGTACTCAAGCTTGCTACCTACTTCAACAAGTTCGTTTCCAGTTGAGATTATGGCAACCTTCGGCTTTCTAAAAACGTTAACTTCTTTAATTCCACACGCTGCCAAAATCCCGGCATCTTGTGGTTGCAGAATTTCTCCCCTTCTTAAGATTAGATCACCGGCTTTTACATCTTCCCCAGCAAAGGATATGTTTTTAAAAGGTGGAAGGGGCTGAAAAACCTCCACATGATCTCCAAACTTTCTGGTATTTTCCACCATAACAACTGCATTAGCTCCCCTGGGTATTGCAGCTCCTGTAGAGATTTCTGCAGCTTCTCCACTTTTTATTTCAAAATTTGGAATTTCTCCAGCCTCTATTTTTCCAACTATTTTCATTTTTACTGGTTTCTCTTCATCAGCCCCAAATGTATCTTCAGCTTTTAAGGCGTATCCATCCATGGCTGCTCTATCGAATGGAGGGACATCTATCTTTGCATAAACATCTTCAGCGAGGATCCTTGAGTAGCATTCATAAATTGACACTATCTCTTTTTCAACCATTTTTAATCTTTCTATCAAATTTTTCAGAGCCTCTTCAACCCTACAAAGCCTTCTAAATTCCATAGAAAAGGATTGCGCTGCAAGTTATTAAATTTCCCTAGTTAAAACTTCAGCAAATAAGAACCTTCATTGCTCTATTCAATGCAGCGAAAGGTTGATAAAACCTCACAAGATATTCGAAGTGAAGCCCCGTGGGGTAGTGGTCAATCCTGCGGGACTCTGGATCCCGCGACGCCGGTTCGAATCCGGCCGGGGCTATGGCATTTTGTTGATTTTCAGTAAAAGATTAATATCTCACGAAGTAGCATACCCATGCATCTTAGAGAATTTCAGGAGATGATCGCAAGTATTTACAAGAAGAGAGATTTGGAGCGAGGAGCAGAGAAAACAATGCTCTGGATTGTTGAAGAGGTAGGAGAACTTGCTGAGGCTGTGAGGAAAGGGAGCAATAATATTGGAGAAGAAATAGCTGACGTTTTAGCCTGGCTTGTGAGTCTTGCAAATCTTTATGAGATAGATGTAGAAAGTGAGGCAATTAAAAAATATCCCGGTTATTGCATTCGATGTGGTAAGAAGGTTTGCGAGTGTGATGAGTTATGAGGTTTACGATAGTTAGGGATGAAGATATAAAAAATGGTTCAACAACGGACAAATATTTTATTTGGACTGAGAAGGTTTTGAAAGCCAAGGGCTTAAATCCAGAGGTTGTTGCAGAGGTTACGACATCGCAGTGGGGAGTTTTTGCTGGACTAAATGATGCTTTGGCTTTGCTTGAAGGTCTGCCAATAGATGTGTATGCAATGCCAGAAGGAACACTCTTCTTTCCGCATGAGCCAGTGATGACCATCGTAGGGAGATACCTTGATTTTGCAAGGTTTGAAACAGCGTTGCTGGGTTTCATTTGCCATGCTTCAGCTGTTGCGACTGAAGCTTTCAAATTTAAACTTGCAGCTGGAGACAAGAAGGTGTTCTCTTTTGGAACAAGAAGAGTAAATCCTGCACTGGCAGCGATGATCGAAAGATCTGCCTACATTGGTGGGCTGGACGGGGTAAGTAATCTAATTGCAGAAAAATATTTGGGTTTAAAAAGTATGGGTACAATGCCTCATGCGTTGATCATTTGCTTTGGGAACCAGTTGGATGCTTGGAGAAGCTTTGATGAAGTAGTAGATGAAGATGTACCGAGAACTTACCTTGTGGATACTTATTTTGATGAGAAGACTGAATCTATTATGGCAGTAGAGAATCTGAAAAGAGTTGATGGAGTCAGACTGGATACTCCCTCCTCAAGAAGAGGAAAGATGAGAAAGATAGTTGAAGAAGTTAGATGGGAGTTAGATATAAGAGGTAAAAAAGATGTTAAGATATTTTTGAGTGGTGGGTTAAGTTTGAAGGACGTTATGGAAATGCGAGATATAGTGGATGCTTTTGGTGTTGGGACTTCCATAAGCGGTGTCAAACCGATCGATTTTGCTCTAGACATCGTTGAAAGGGAAGGTAAGTTCGTTGCAAAAAGAGGAAAAAGAAGCGGAATGAAGCAAGTTTACAGAAACTGGGATACACTTTCAGATGAAATGAGGTTGTTCAGGGATCCGAAGCCCGAAGATAAGGAACCTTTACTTTTAAAGTTCATAGAAAAAGGTAAGATAGTAAGAGATACGAGCATGCAAGAAGCGAGAAAACTTTTATTGAGGCAGATGGAAATTATAAGAAAAAGCAATCGAGAGGAGGAGTTCTTAAGTGATACGAAGTAGGTTTAAAAAAGGAATGGATCCAAAAGCGTTAAGCCTATCATCATCTCTAAGCCACGATGCGTCAATTTTTGAGTACGATATCTTAACCAACGCTGCCCACACTCTGACACTTTTGAACTCTTCCTATCTAAATAGGGAAGAAGCTAAGGAGATAATCGAGGCCCTTTCAAAAATAAGAAAAGCAGGATTCAGAGAGATCGAAGATTACGAAGATGTTGAGGAGATGATAGAGGCAGAAGTAACAAAAATAACGGCAGCTGGAAAAAAAATGCACACGGGAAAGTCGAGAAATGACGAAGTTGCCACATGTTTGAGGATGTTCGCCCGTGATGCTTTGCTAAAAATTGCTTCAAAGCTCTGTGAATTAAGAAAAAGCTTGCTTGAAGTTTCAGAAGCTAATTCGGATGTCATCATGCCGGGATTTACACATTTGCAACACGCACAACCTACCAAATTATCCCACCATCTTTTGGCATATCACGAGATGATCAAAAGGGACTACGATAGGGTCATCGAAGCTTTTAAGAGGGTTAACCTTTCCCCTCTCGGCTCAGCGGCTTTTGCTTCCACAGTTTACAAACTTGACAGAAATTATTCTGCAAACCTTCTAGGTTTTGATGGAGTTGTTGAACATAGCGAAGATGGTGTAGCTTCTAGAGATTTTTTGATCGAAAGTATTTTTGTATGCGCTCAGATAATGCTCGATTTAAGTAGGATCTGCGAGGAAATTGTAGTATTTTCAAACAACAATTTTGCATACGTGGATCTTCCGGAAGAGTTTGCATCCACCTCTTCTATAATGCCTCAGAAGAAAAACCCCGATATAGCTGAGCTCATCAGAGCAAACGCTGGTAGAGTCATCGGAAATCTTACCGGAGCGATGGCTATATACAAAGCCACGCCCTTCAGTTATAACAGAGATTTTCAGGAGCTGAATGCACTTCTCTACGATTCTATGTTTAGAACCGAACTTGCATGCGACGTAATGGCATCTATGATTCCAAAAATCGTCTTTAATAGGGAAAAGATGAGAGAAGATGCATCAAAAGGTTTCAGCTTCGCTACGCATTTGGCGGATCATCTTGTTTTAAATTACTCCATTCCTTTTAGAGATGCGCATAAGATAGTTGGTAAGCTTGTATCTGATGAAATTTCTGCTAAAAGACTAAAAGAAGTTGCTAGGGAGTTTGGATATGATATAGAGATGAGTGAAGAGGAGTTAGAGAAGTTGAAAGACGTTGAGCTTATTGTAGAAAGTAGAAAAAACATAGGCGGGACAGCAAAGGATGAGATAGTAAGGTTGATAACAAAAAGGAAGGAGGAACTGAAGCTAGATATCCGGAGAGTTGAGATGTTAAAAGAGAGAATTGAAATGAAAATTGCAAAGCTTCTTGAGCTGATTAAAGATATGGGGGTGGAATTTTGAATCTTATCGGGAAGAAAGTAAGAATCAGAGCAAAAAATAGAATATTTGAGGGCATCGTTATGCCATCTTTCACAGGAAACTTTGTTTTAAAACTTGAAAATGGTTACAACGTCGGTTTTAAAGAGTACGAGTTGATCGAAGTACTGGAAGAAAGCCTTCTAAGGGGGGAGGTTAAAAAGATAGAGCATAAAGAGGGTTTGCCAAACATAAAAATAATATCCACTGGAGGGACCATAGCAAGTAAAGTCGACTACAGAACTGGAGCTGTGACGAGTCAATTTACTGCTGAGGAGATAGTTTCTGAAGTTCCTGAACTTGCAGAGTTTTGTAATATCGATGCCGAGCTTTTGTATAATATATTGAGCGAAAATATGAAACCAGAAAACTGGGTAGAGTTGGCGAAGCACATTTATGAAGCTTTGAAACATTACGATGGAGTTATAATCACTCACGGTACAGATACCATGCATTACACAGCAGCGGCGATTTCTTTCATGGTGTCCACTCCCAAGCCAATAATATTCGTTGGAGCACAGAGAAGCAGCGACAGGCCAAGTAGTGATGCAGCTATGAATCTTATTTGTGCAGCTAAAGCCGCTACAGCTGATTTGGGTGAGGTTGGAGTTGTAATGCATGCAACAACGAGCGACGACTACTGTTATATTCATAGAGGTGTGAAGGTTAGGAAGAACCACACCTCTCGCAGAGATGCGTTCCAAAGTGTCAATGCTAGGCCTATTGCAAGGATAAGTTACCCATCCCTTGAAATAGAATGGCTCTTCTGGAGATTCAGGAGAAATGAAAGAGAGCTAAATCTGAAAGCT
>CAYZIW010000023.1:23283-23570 GCA_964478605.1 uncultured archaeon
CGCTAATAAAATTCTATCCCGGCCTTAGTAGTGAAATCTTAGATTTCTATCATTCAAAGGGGTATAGAGGATTTGTTATTGAAGGTACGGGACTTGGGCATGTATCGACCGATTGGGTAGAGAATATAAAAAGGATAGCAGAGGATAGCGTTATCGTTATGACTTCGCAGTGTCTCTGGGGGAGGGTTTGTGACAGAGTATATGATACTGGTAGATACTTGCTGAAAGCCGGGGTGATTGAAGGAGAGGATATGCTTCCAGAAGTTGCTTTAGTAAAACTTATGTGG
>CAYZIW010000024.1:0-23206 GCA_964478605.1 uncultured archaeon
TGACGTCCATATGTATCACCATTGAACACTAATAACTTAGATTAATAATCTTTTCGTATTTTACGAAAACCAATAATTTTATTTGCTTATTATGTGAATCCCTTTCGGAAATTCTGAGTAGAATTTTAAACAACAGAGACATACAAAAAAACATGGAAGTTTTCTATCCAGAAAAAGTGGAACATCCAATCTTCCCAAAACCCGAATACTGGTTTAGATGGGAGCAAAGGTACATATATGAAGACATATCTAGTGGGGAAAAGATATACCTCGACGGTTACGGAAAGATCCATCCAGCATTTGGTGTCTATGAAGCTCAGGTCTTTCTAAAAGATGATGAAGTTATCTCCAAGCTATACCAGAGAACTGAAAGTTACGATACCAGCTGGAAACACGACAGAGAAGGCTGGAGATGGCTGATGAAGGGTATGAACAGCACAATTTTAGATGGAGAGGTGATCTCTTTTGATTACCCGCTAGTTCTAGGAAAAAGGTGGAAAAGTGAATCAAAAATTGGATCTGTCAAATTCGAAGTGGATGGAGTGGTTGCAGCATACATCTCAGAAGATGGAAAGATCAGTGTTGCTGATGGTGTGAATTACAAGATTCCAATAAAACCACCAAAGCCATTAGCAGAAACTGGAAAATGGAACTTCGACGATTTAGAGCTTTTTTGCAATAAAAAAGCCTATATAGAATGGAGAGACGTAGTAATACCTGCTGGACCGAGAGAGGGAGAGAATGTTACCGGTTACTACGTCGTAATCGTAGAGACGAAATTTGGTACAAAACGCACCGTTACGGAGATATGGAAAGATGTTCGGGGTGCTGTACCTGTGATAGTTTACCATAGAAGTGATGGAAAACAGGTACTTTTGGCTAGGAAGTGGAGTGGGCTGAACTTTTGAAAGATTTTTATCCAGATTTATTCCACTCTTACCAATGACACTAAAACGTCCAACGCTTGATGAGTACTTCATGGAGATAGCAAAGGTGGTTGCAAGTAGATCTACGTGTCTAAGACAGAAGGTTGGAGCTGTGATAGTTAAGGATAAAAGAATACTGGCTACAGGTTACAATGGTGCTCCATCAAATCTGCCGCATTGCGATGAAGTTGGATGCTTGAGGGAGAAACTTAAGGTACCAAGTGGAGAGAGACAAGAACTTTGCAGAGGAGTGCATGCTGAGCAAAACGCTGTAATTCAGGCTGCAAAATTTGGTATAAGTGTTGAAGGTGCAACGCTGTATTCAACGCATTGCCCATGCATTACGTGTGCAAAAATAATAATAAATTCTGGAATAAAAAAAGTTGTCTACGGCAAAGATTACGCCGATAAAAACGGTATAGAGCTTTTGAAAGATGCAGGAGTGGAAGTTGTCTTCTTCCCTGTAGAAATTTAAAAAATTATTATAATATTTAACTTCAATTAAATTTTGATGTCGCCGTGCTTCTTTATGTAATTTACAAGCCCTCCTTCGTTCAAGATCTTTATCATAACTTCAGGCAAGGGCTTAACTTTCAACTCTAGGTTTTTTGTGAGATTCCTAATGACACCTGCAGAGAAATCAAGTTCTATCTCATCTCCAGTCTCCAATTCATCTGTTTCAGCAATAATTACTGGCAAACCAACGTTTATGGCGTTTCTGTAAAATATTCTCGCAAATGATTTGGCGATCACTGCTGAAACGCCTAAAATTTTCAAAACAACTGCAGCATGCTCTCTACTACTCCCCATTCCAAAATTCTTGCCCGCAACTACGAAATCTCCCGGTTTCACTTTCTTTGTAAATTCTGGATCCGCATCCTCCATTGCATGTTTAGCTAACTCTTGAAGATTGCTTCTCAGATGGTAATACCTTCCAGGTATTATGTGGTCCGTCGAGATATCATCCCCAAATTTCCAAACCCTACCTACCGCCTTCATACTCCTTCACAACTCACTTCCTTATCACAAACACAGGCACAGAACTGTGCCTTACAACATACTCAGTTACACTTCCAACTATGGCTTTCCAGCCTTTTCCTCTATGTGCACCGATAAAAATTGAAGTAGCATCAACGTGGTTCTTCACTTTAATTATCTCCTCAGTAACAGAGCCTTTCCTTTCATGCAACGTGTAGTTCAAGCCTTTGAGTTTGCTCTCGACCTCCGACAAGCTTCTCTTACCATCTACATACACTACATGGATTTCGCCGTCGAACTTCTTGGTTGCATATATTGCATACTCCAAAGCTGCCTCAGCTAGCTCTGAAAAGTCGTAGGCTACGAGGTTCCTCTGGAAAAGACATTCATGGCACTTTACGAAGCTTAAAGGTCCACCAAAAACAACATCTTCTACACTCGTTCTCGTTACTATATCTTGCAACTTTCCACTTAGATCTTTAAAGGCAAATTTAAATACTAAAACCGGCTTTTTAGCCCTCTTTACAACAATCTCTGAGGTACTTCCCATCAGAATCCCTCTTGTAACACCATAACCGTGAGAGGCTACACCTATGAAATCGTAATCTTTTGAATATTTAAGTATTTGAGCCGCAGGATCTCCTGCTGGGGGTTCTATAGTTTTAACCTTTATTCCAGCGCTTTCAAAAGTGGCTGCAAGCTTTGGATACTCTTCTCTGGCCTTTTCCAATTCTTTGGCAACGTATGCTGAGATGTCAAAACCCCCCGAAGCACCTTCAAAACGAATGGTGTCTATAACATAGAGTATTCCAACTTCCTCAACGCCCAATTTTTTCAGATCTCTAGCGTATTCGGCAACGGTTTTGCTGTATGGTGAGAGGTCTGTGGCATAAAGCATCTTTGACACCATCACCATGCGTCTCTCGTAGCATCGTAAGTTTAAAATTGTTTCCATTTGTTATATTTCTGAATGCTCGAGACGATGATCGAAGCGGCCCATGAGATTGCAAAAAGATCCGGAATTGACTTGCTTTTTCTAATCACTAAAGAGGATGTTGATGAGGATGCTTTTTCATTTGAGATTTTACAAGCACCCAAAAGTTATGCCACAATTCTTGAAAGCCTTGTTTACCATACCGACGATAGCGATATAACGATTTTCGAGAAATATCTCCAAACTTACCGCATAAGCGATTACATTTCGACTCTAACTTATTTTAAGTCGATGGAAATAAAAAAAGCTGTAGTAGTAGTGTATACGGAACCTCTTAAAGGGATATTTATCCTTGAACCAGAAAAAAGCAATTTCATGAAAATTTTAAAAGAGTGTGCCGAAAGAGTTGATCCTACAGCCCTAAGAGCCCTTTTAACTGTAGCTTTAAACATCGCATACAAAGGAAGGGAAGGAAAAAAGATCGGCACAGCATTCGTTATGGGAGATGTTGAAGATGTGCTTAGTAGATCAAAACAACTTATAATAAACCCCTTTCAGTGTCAGGATGAGAAGCTCCGGGACATAAAAAATCCAGAGATATGGGAGAGCGTCATGGAGTTTGCCCAGATGGATGGTGTCTTCGTGTTGGATGAGAAAGGCATAATCGTTTCAGCGGGGAGATACATCGAAGTTCCAGCTACAGAAACCGTAAAGACAAAACCAGGATTAGGTGGGAGACATCTTGCTTGTGCTTCAATTACAAGAGAAACTAAAGCTATAGCCATTGTAGTTTCAGAGAGCGGTGGGGATATAACTCTCTACAAAGATGGCATTGAAGTACTTCGAATACCATCAATTTTTTATTAAAAAATTATAAAAATTTGCTCAGCTCTCCTATCTTCAAGCTTTTGTTTGTTTTTTCAAGGCTTTCAGCCTTCTCTGCAACGTTCATCACAGCTCTGATTGCATCGATATTTTCAGGTACTACTATTGCTTCCTGATGTATCGCCTGAGTTATAAAAAGTTCGTTGCCATCTACGCCTATTGAATCCTCCCAAACCACATTTTCGAAGATGTCGTAGCGTTTTCTCACTTCTCTAGCGAATTCGACGATCTTGTTTGTCGATGTGAAGCCATCTTCGGATGTGATCAAAAATATTCTGGGCTCTTTTTCCAGCACATTTATAACATCCTTCGGCGTAATGTTTTCCTTAAGGCTAATGCAAAGCGAATGTACGTGCATTAAAGTAGTAGGGAATTTAAAAGCTGTAGTTACTATATCCAAATCAGGTATCACTGCCTTAACATCTAAAGCATGGTGAGATGGGGCTTTTACAGGATCCGGCATTATACCATTGACAATCCCCTTCGTGTCTTCTTTCGGATCAGCAACCCTTCTGAGCATCGTAGCTCTGACTCTACCTATCTTAAAATTCTCCTTCAGGATAAAAAGCAGTCTACAAAGTCCGGTAGTATTACAGCTCACTACTCTTACAAATTTCTTTCCTTTAGCTGCATCGTAGTTTGCAAGAGCGTTGAAAGATATATCGGCGACGTCTTTCTTTTCTCCTCCCTGAAATATAGCTTTTATATTAATTTTTGTATAATATTTATTTTTATTTTGTGCGCCAACCTTATCTGGACTACAATCGACTACAACGTCAGCTTTTTGAAGTAGATCCTCTATAGAACCCTTTATCTCTATTCCCGCATTTTCAAAGAGCTTCAAATTTTCAGGAATTGCCGAATATAGCTCGAAGTTCTTTGCAGCAATTTTTGCTTCAAAGTCTGGCCTTGTTTTTGTAACACCGATCAATTTCATGTCATCTTGCATTTTTACAGCTTCAGCGACCCTTTTTCCTATAGTTCCGAATCCATTAACTGCAACCCTGATCATAACCTCCCCTCCAGAACTATTTTATGTGCCACGAGATCCACTTCGACTATCTTCGCAGCCACCTCCTTCGAGTTTCCAAGTATATCCAAAATTTTAACCTTTTCTCCATCAACAACAAGCCTAATAACGTCCTCCATCAGAAGCTTTTCTTTAAAAAACACCTTCGATTCACACATGAAAAAAGTTTGTCAGAGTTTTAAAAATATTACGACAGCTGAAAGATCGCCCTCCATATGTTCTTCTCTATCCCTTCCTCCGCAGCAGCGATGGCTGTAGCTATTGCAATCAAATCCCTCTCGCTCATCTTTCTTTCTACGAACACAGTATCGAGTTTTTCTTGCATTCTCTGATAGCGCTTCATAAACTCCTCGATTTTTTCAACTATTCTCCTCTCTTCTATGAACCTCGTATGCGTATTTCCTTTTACGAATTCCTCGTCATGGATTATGGCAAGATGTAGAGGTATGTTCGTTTCAACACCAACGATGACGTACTCGTAAAGCGCCCTACGCATTCTCATTATAGCTTCAAGCCTATCTTCACCAAACGCTACGAGCTTAGATATCATTGAATCGTATTCTTCAGGAATAGGATAGCCCATGTGTATTCCACTATCCACTCTTATCCCAAAGCCGCCTGGACTTCGATAGTGCTCTATCCTTCCAGTTCTTGGCAGAAAAGTTATTGGATCCTCAGCGTTGATCCTGCACTCTATTGCATGTCCTCTAATCTTCACATCTTCCTGCTTGTATCTTAACTCTTCTCCAGCAGCTATCCTTATCTGGTTCTTCACAATATCTATACCAGTAACTATCTCCGTTATGGTATGCTCAACCTGCAAACGGGCATTTATCTCCAAAAAGTAGAAGTTTCCATCCTCATACAAGAATTCAAATGTTCCTGCGTTCGTATACCCAATATATTTCGCTCCTTTAACTGCAAGTTCCCCAATTTCTCTTCTCTGCTCTTCATTCAATCCAGGGGATGGTGTTTCCTCTATTATCTTCTGATGTCTCCTCTGAATGCTGCATTCTCTCTCTCCAAGATATATTACGTTCCCCTTTTCGTCCGCGAGTATCTGCACTTCAATGTGCCTTGGCCTTCTTAGATACTTCTCCATATAAATTGTTGGATCCCTGAAATAATTTTCTCCAAGCTTTTTGGATCGCTTAAAAGCCTCCTCAAGTTCATTTTCATTCCAAGCAACACTGATACCAATTCCCCCACCGCCACCAGAGGCTTTAATGGCAACAGGGTAGCCTATCTTTTCAGCCCATCTGTATGCATCTTCCAAGCTTTCCAACGCCGGAGAACCCGGAATCGTTGGCAAACCAGCTTCTTTCATATTTTTTCTCGCATCAACCTTCGAACCAGCAATTCTTAAGACTTCAGGAGATGGACCAATAAAGATTATTCCCTCCTCGACACACCTCTCTGCAAATTCTGGATTCTCAGACAAAAATCCATAGCCAGGATGGATCGCTTCAGCATCACACTTTTTTGCAACATCTACTATCTTCTCGATGTTCAGATAGCTATCCTTTGGATCCGCCTTACCTATGTAATACGCTTCATCAGCAAAAAATCTATGCAAAGCTTTTTCATCTGCTGAACTGTAAACTGCTACGCTCTTTATACCTAATTCTCTGCAGGCTCTCATTACTCTGATTGCTACCTCACCCCTGTTAGCTACGAGTACTTTCTTGAACATCCTTTGTTGTTAACTGGGACATAATTTAAACTTTCCTTCAAAAAGAGGGCCTTTGAATACATGTACTGTCCAAAAAAGCCATTTAATATGTATTTGGTTAGTATGCACTGTTCCTAGCTTTGAAGTGCATTATGGACTGAACTTCATCGGCTCGCTAACCTCAGCTACACCTGTTTCGATCGGATAAATTATTTTTGCAACGTAGCCTTTGTATTTGATTACATTTTCCTCGCTTAGCTTGAACTCCACAACCACATCGTGGAAAAGATAGAGATCCTCCGGAATTTTTTTGAAAACAGCATTTATCAGCACACCATGCTCATGTTCCACAATTATATCAAGTAATCTGCTCATCGGATGTCCGTAGTCAGTCAAAAAATCTACACCAAAAGATAAAAGATACCTCTTGTTCAACGGCAACACTTTTAAAATTATAGATAGATCACTATAAATATCTAACCTGTCTAAACACTTTATGACCCTACTGTTTTTTCCAGAACCGATAATAACTCCTTCTCTCTCTTCAAGACCAAATTTCTTCCCCAGATGGTTTATTCTTTCCACAGCAGCATCAGTCCAGAGAATCCAAAAAGCTTTACCGAAGTTATCTTCAAACCATCTTACAAAGTGATAAAAGCAGTTCAGATCCGGAAATTTTACGAGGATCTTGTCTCCATCTTCTGCCTCACTGAAGACGCTGTAAAGTGTTTCCATACAAAGCAGTTCTAAGTTGCCCAATTAAAAATTTTCCTTTTAGGATAAAATTACATTACTGGAATTTCAAAAACTTATCCCTTCAACTTTTCAACAACCCTAACGTATTCTATGCAAGTGTAAGGATAATTCCCACTTTCATCCTTCTCAAGAGCCTTAACCATATCCCAAATTGTAAGCAAAGCTACACTTACTCCCGTTAAAGCTTCCATCTCAACGCCAGTTTTAGATGTTGCCTTCACCTCACACCTAACTTTTATTCCATCTTCATTAATTTCAAAATCAACACTTACAGAACTCAAAGGCAAAGGATGACACATTGGTATGATCTCAGAAGTCTTTTTTGCTGCTAAGATCGCAGCAATGTTTGCAGTTGTTAAAACGTTTCCTTTTTCAACTTCTTTTCTTTTTATAGCTTGTATAGTTTCTTTTTTCAACCGTATAAACCCTTCAGCAACAGCTCTTCTCGGAACGTCTGACTTATTTGAAACATCTACCATCCTAACTTTCTCCCCCTCAATGTGCGTAAAATCCATATAACAAGTGAAGAAAAAGTATTAAAAGCTTGAGCTTAGCAATTCTATGGATGCACTTTTGATCATAGACATGCAGAAAGATTTCTGTTATAAAGATGGCTCCTTGTATATAAGTGGAGCTGAGGAGTTGTTTAGGAAAATAAACAAAGCAATCGATGCAGCAAGAAAAAAAATTCCAATAATCTTCACTCAGGACTGGCATAGAGAAAATGATAGCGAATTTAAAATTTGGCCAAAACACTGTATCATGAACACCAGAGGGGCTGAGATCGTTGACGAATTAAGGTGCGAAAAGGGAGATTACTTTGTTAAGAAAAGGAGGTATTCGGCATTCTTTGCGACTGATCTTGACCTAATTTTAAGAGAACTAAGTATCAAAAAGCTATACTTATGCGGAGTTGCAACGAACATCTGCGTTATGCACACTGCCGCCGATGCTGTACTTAGAAACTACTCTATTTCGCTAATTAAAGACTGTACAAAAGCTCTGAGTGATTACGATTATGAGTATGCAATAAAGCACATGCAGAATGTGCTTAGAGCAGAGATAGTAGATTTAGAGACGTTTACTAATAGATTCAAATGAAACATATAAACAAAAAATAGTTCGACATCAGGCGAAAGTGTTTTATACCTCTGTCGACATAATACAATTGGGGGCGCTGTAGTGCATCGGTAACAGCTATCCCGCCGTCACCGCTATTGTGTTTTTTGCGCCCCCTCTATTAGCACTGCGTTTATTATTCCCTCCTGATTTGGCCTGTTTGTAACTCTGGCTTTACCTATGCTTGTTAAGATTATTGCTCCCTTTGTTATAACATTCCTCCTAGCGTAATGTACATGCGCCTTGTTTTCTACAACGGTTTTTATCTCTGCCCTCACAACTTTCTTTTGCGTTGGATCGTATACGTTCGCAAACTTCTCGGAAAATAGCCTAAGCTTGAAACCTCCTCCCTTTACTCTGATCCTCTTAACTTTTCTTTCGCCTATCAAAGTCTCTATCTGTGGTCTACCCATCTCGTACTTTCTCTTTTTTCTATGAGCTTTATAGAGCCCACCCGTTGGTTTCCTTCTACTTCTACCGTGCCAGATCATACTTGTGCATTCCCTCTTCATGCTTAAAACTCTTCCGATTAAAAATCTTTCAAAACATCCGACAAATTTAATCATCAAATTAAACCAAAAGCTCGATTTAAGCTTCAGAACTGATGCCAAACCGACCATACTGATCATTATCATAAACACGAAAATATAACGGCTCAAATCTTCAAGATCTACGATGTGCTGTCAATTACCGAAAAATTTTTAAAAATAAAGTGTAATTTTTATCGTGAAATGGATAAAAGCTTACAAGTTGGCCCTGAAGTCCTTCGCGTATGGCGTTGTTTGGGCCATCTTAGGAATTCTTCTGATCTTCATGGCCATCTTTTTCTTCCTCAGTGGTCTTGCAATATTATCTATACCAACCTTCGTAGTTGGAGTGCTGTTGATCCCCTTCGGTTTTATGGCTTCGGTTTTTAAAGTTGCAGGAAGTACGTTTTCTGAAAAGGAGTAACTATGCCAACGCTTGCGGAATTTTCCCAACTTGCTCTGCTTTTTTCTTCTCTTATCTTTGAAACTCTAGAAAATTTTCTTGAAATACTGAATCATGGAAACTTTCCAAATGTATGGGGAATAATTTTTGGCTTTCTGAACCTAAACAGCTACAATCTCCAGCTAATTGAGAAAATACTGGATATAACAGAGAAAAACGCTACAGCTCTCTCAAAATTTGGTACAATCTTTGATTTGGCAGGAAAAAACTCTAAAGTCCTCTTTGGAGATATAGATGGAAACTGCGGGATAACATACATTCAAAGTGGTGTCCTTAAAGAGCTTGAATCCAGCGCCGCTATTACAGAGAGCTTTACAGGGTTTCTGGAAGAGGCGATGAAATTCCTCAACAATCTCATGCTCAGCTATGGCAATGCTTTTCGTTCTCCATGATATAAAACCCCAAGAGCTACAGCAGAACACGAAACATCAGCTGAGTAGATGTTCTGAGCTTTTTCCTTATCGAAGGCAACTCATACATGTAAAGTACTAGTGAATTACCAACCAACCTATCATACCCAAACGCTTTTTTTATAAAATTAATGTGAAATTTATCTCTAACGTAAACTACCCTCTCGCTTCCCAGGTCTGTCATTTCAAGTATTATCGGTATTTTGAATTTATCCCAATCCTGCTCATCCACGTAATTGGCTATGAATTTCAACTCTTCCCTTTCAACGTAGTACTCATTTCCATCCTTTGATCTTATCGTTGGATACTCTTCACTTAACATCTCTTTCAAAGTTCTGCTTTTCGCAGCTAAATGTCTGTTTAAAGCCTCAATCATCTTCTCAAAAGTTTTTTCGTTCATTTTATAACCCCCAACTCGATTTCAATGCCTCCTTTCTTAATCCCCAACATTTCAGCAGCACTACCATTCCTAACACTTAGTTCGAGTGTATTAAAACTTCCTACAAGTGAGAGAGGTTCACCTTCGGGAACATCTGAATACGTTCTTTTCAGTGGAAACTTCACTCCTGCAAAACTGTATCCCTTTGCATCCACATACTCTCTTTTTAGATTCGTTACCAAATTACCGAATCTATCGACGTATACAACCTTACATCTAACAGTTTCACGATCGATTCTGCAATCGAATATCTCGATTCCCTTCATTTTATTGGTTTCAACAAGATAATCACTTAAGAGATCCATTTTCTCAGCTGCCAAAAGTGCTGCTGCTGGAGCAAAAACATCCCTTCCATGAAAAGTACTTGAAAGCTCACCAACAAGTTCAGAAATCGATTCTTTGATTTTGAATATCTTTTTTATACCACACTCTCTTGCTGATGGAAAACAAATGCCGTTATCTGGAGCTACGAAGATCGAGCTCTCTGTAACTACCGCTATGGCATCCCTTTTTCCACCAACCGTTGGATCTACAACTGCAACATGCACTGAAGGTGGAAAGTACCTATAGCTATGGTAGAGCAGAAATGCACCTTGCAGAATGTTCTGCGGTTCGATCGAATGCGTAATATCTACGATCCTCACTTCAGGGTTTATTCTTAAAATAACACCCTTCATAACTCCTGGGTAAAAATCCCCGAAGTCCGTGAGTAGAGTTACGATCATGATAGAAGGTATACCCGGCACAAAAATTTTTGCTAAAGTTGATCTTAAAAAACAAGCAGGTTATTTTCAATCTTCCTTATGAGCTCCTTTATCTGTTCCTTCTCCGTTTTCCTTGAAATAACCAAAAGATCTATGTTCATGTTATCTAAAATGCCTTCCAAATCTTCTAAACTCGAAACTTTTATTTTTTCACTATCGTTCGCGTCACCATTTGTTGATAATAGTTTTTTATATTTAATTGCTTTTAATATTTTTTCACATTCTCCTTTATCCACCATAAGCAAAACTTTTTCGATCGGCGTATCCTTTTTGTAGAAAAGTAACGGAATTTTCAGGTTTAAAACGTTTTCTAAGTTTACCCGCCTTGCTAATATTACTATATCCAGCTCGTACTTTCTTGTAACTCTCTCTATCTCCTCCTCGATCTCCCCAAAGATTACGCTAACACCTAAAAATTTATAAATTTTATTAAATTTATTTATAAGTTTCTCTGCATCTTTTATTGCAGGTATATTTTCTTGAGCCAAGTAGAGGGTTTCGTTTATTTCAAAAAAAGCTATTCCTGCTTTTTCACTTTTGGCAAAGATAAGATAAATTTCTTCTAAATTTAAACTCCTCATTTCAAGCTCCTTGTCGGTAACGACTGCAGCTCTCAAGTTATCACCTCATAACACCCCTCAAACCCTCCACCCACTCTTTAAACCACTCCTCCATCATTCTGTGTGGTCTAACCTCTACGCTGTAGATATTTACGACGCCAACCATTTGACCTTTTCTAATTTTACCATCGAAAATCGGCATGAATAGTACTTTACATAATGTCTTTTCCTCCTCCACTTTTCTCAGCTCCTTCTCTATTAGATCGACAATAGTGCCATATGCGTTTTTCATAATATACAATGGATAAACTATGGTGTTTTCCTCCAACTTTATTGGCTCAATTTTTATTTCCACTGCCTCCCCTCTTCTTAAATCTACATCTTCAGCCGCGATTACTGGTTCCCACCTAGAAATGGGTTTTCTTCTATATGCAAAAGGCATGATTCTAATTTCTTTTCTTGAAATCTTTCCATCTTCTTCAAATACTATCTTTGCAAGTTTTTCCTCCTTTGATCTCATCTCAAAATGTTCACCAAGTCTGTTGATCGCAACGTAGTATATGTTTAAAACACCAAGTAGATCCCCTTTCTCAATCTTCCCGCTTTTAACAGGTAGGAAGATCGCTTCCTCTATCGTCTTCGCTTCTTCAACTCTTGAAGGTTTTCCTTTTTGGGCTACCTCAACAACACTGCCCAAAGCGTTCCTCATTATGTGTAAAGGCGTTACAACCGTGTTTGGAGGTAGAGAGACGGGTTTCAACTTTACTCTAGCTATCTCACCCTTTTTTACTTCAACTCTCTCCGCCGCAATCAGTGGTTCCCAATCTGCTATATAGCTCTTGAAGTATCCGAAGATCCTAGTTTTGATCTCTTCCCTTTTTATTTTATCTCCCTCTTTATAGACCAGATTTGCACTGAATATTTCCTCACGTATTTTGATGTCTGAAGCTGAGAAGCCAATTTGTCTCTCTATTAACCCCGTTTTGACGAAGAATATTTTTATAACACCAATTATATCATTTTTACGAATTTCTCCATCTTCGACAGGCAGAAAAACGGCATGGGTTATCTTCTTCTCCTCCTCAACCTTCTTAAGTCCCTCTTCTAAAACATCTATTGTAGCTCCTAAAAAATGCCTCATAACTGAGAGAGGAGCGATTATTGTGTTTTCGGGAATCTCAAGATCTTTAATTTTAACAACTACTGGCAAACCTTTCTTAACTTTAACGTCTTCATCCGCAACAAGTACTTTCCATTGAACAAAGGGTGCTATTCTATACTTCACTACACCCTTCTTAGCTTTAATCGTCCGAACTTCTTCTCCAACTCTTCTCCAGTAGACGATCTCCATGCTGAAAAAAATCTATTGTTGGTATAAAGAGTTAACTGTTATTCAGAACTTTCAGCTTACTACTAAAAAATTAAAAATTTTTTTCTCATTCGGAAGAATCTTATGCAGTTTTCATTAGGGTTCACGTGGAATGCGTGGTCGTTCACTATGGCGAGATAGGTGTCAAGGGAAAAAATAGGGACTTTTTTGAAAAAAAACTAGTTGAGAATATAGAAAAAATAACAAAAGCGAATGCCCGAAGAAAGTTCGGGAGAATTGAGGTGGATTACTACGAGGGGATCGAGGATAAACTTAGGAAAATACCAGGAATAAGAAACTTCGGTGTAGGTTTGAAAGCTGAGAAGGACATAGACAGTATAAAACTCGCAGCACTCAAAGTTCTACCTAAAGAATTTGAAAGCTTTAAAGTTCAAGCTTCTCGTAGCGATAAGTCTTTTCCGATGACTTCCCCAGAAATAAACCAGGAAATCGGGAAATTTATAGTAGAGAAAATCGGAAAGAGGGTTGACTTAAAAAATCCCAATGTTACAATTTGGGTTGAAGTTAGTAGCAAAGAAGTTTACGTATACTGTAAAAAATACAATGGTGTTGGTGGCTTACCTGTAGGAACTGCTGGGAAAGTCATTTCTTTGATCTCTGGAGGAATCGACAGCCCAGTAGCTGCGTTCATGGCCATGAAAAGGGGATGCGAAGTTGTTGCTGTTCACTTCTTCAATGAGACCCTGCATTCTAGGGAAGTAAGAAAGAAGATAATAATGCTCGCTCAAAAGCTTGCAGAATTCCAAGGATCTTTAAGACTCTACATGGTTCCATTTGAGTCTATTCAGCTCGAAATAATCAGAGAAGTTCCAGATAAACTTAGGATGATAGCATACAGGAGAAGCATGATGCGAATTGCAAATTTCATTGCTGAAAAAGAGAAGGCAAAAGCGATAGTTACAGGAGACAATTTATCGCAGGTTGCGAGTCAGACGATTGAAAATTTAACAGTTATTCACTCCGCATCTAGTCTTTTGGTTATTTCCCCCCTTATAGGGATGGACAAGGAGGAGATAGTTGAAATGGCAAAAGAGATCGGAACTTACGAAATATCCATAATGCCTTACAAGGACTGCTGTTCGCTTTTAGTTGCAAAACATCCAGAAACAAGAGCTAGAGAAGAGGAAATACTAAAATGTGAAGTTTACAAGGAGCTTGAAAAAGATGTGGCAGACATGGCTGAAGTTTTTGATTTTGAGCTTTAAATTATTATATAAAAGATAAAATAAATTTAAATGAAATATAAAGGAAAATTAGACCAAAAATTGCCTTCAAAACCCTTACTGGCATTAACCTAACGATTACCGCACCTATCTGGGCTCCAACTAGCGTTCCAATACCAAGATAGAGTGCAGCAATTAAATCCACAACACCTTCATAGAACTTGAAAGCTGAGCTAACTGCAGCCATGCTGAGAAATGACGCCATTGAAGTTCCGACCGCTAGTTTAATCTCAAAACCAAAAATATATACAAAAGCTGGAACTAATAGAAATCCACCGCCAAGCCCCGTAAGACCAGTAACGACTCCAACAAGAAATCCAACTGCCAATTTCAAATTTTTATTCTCTTCTTGATCTCTAATTTTCCTAAAATTTTTTTCTAAACCTTTAAAACTCTCATAGATCATCCTAAGGCTTGTATACACAAAAATACCTGCCAAAATTAAATTTATATAATTTAGATTTACTGAGCTATAAAAAATGATGGAACCGAAAAAAGCACCAAATATTCCTGTAGATGCGATAGTCTTTGCCGTACTCAAATCTACATTTTTGTTTCTTAAATGTCCAAAAGTACCTGATACGGCTGTAAAAACAACTGCAGTTACAGATGTACCAACGGCGATTGTTAAGGGATATTGAAATACGAACAACAAAATCGGTAGCATTATAAAACTGCCACCAACACCAAGAAAACCTCCAAAAATTCCTGCAAAGATTCCAGTTATAAATAACAGGAAATCCATTAGCCGCTTTTAACAACAAGTATTATAAGCTTTTCCGAAAACTTAAATTGTGAGAGCGCTGGAGATTGCAGAAAAGTACAACGTGCTTGTATATAGAAAAAACAAAAGTCCCCATCTATCTCTTCGATTCAACGGAGTCGATTTCCATATAGATACCATACCAAATGAGGGTTTTAACTTAATTACACATGCCCATTCTGACCATTACGGGCAAAGAAACCTTGAGAATCGATCCGCAATAGCTAGTTTTGAGACCGCAAAAATTTTAGAAGTTGTTACTGGCAAGAGGTTTTCTGGCAAGAAAATTGAAGTTGGGGATAAGTTCAAAATCAACGGTGTAAAGATCGAAACGTATCCAACAGGGCACATGCATGGTTCTACAGCTTTTTATTTGAAAGATGCTGAAGTTCTTATAACGGGGGACGTTAAAAATTGGAGAAACCTACCAGAATGTAGGATTTTAATAACCGAAGCTACCTATGGCAGTCCATCTTACATATTTGAAGATGAAATAGACAAACTTTTGAGAGTTGCAAGAGAGAAGGTCTTTTTAGGGGCTTATCCTATTGGAAAAGCCCAAAGAGTTGCTGAAATACTTTACAAAGAAGGTTATGATTTTACGGCCGAAGAGAAGATAAGAAAAATCTGTGAAGCTTTAGAAATAGATGTTGGGGATCGTGGAGCTTGCATAGTCTCTCCCAAAAACTTGAAAGAAGGATACATTCTAACAGCTCAAAAGTTTTACAGACATCCAAGAATAGTTATAAGCGATCATGTCGATTACAGAGGTTTGATTTCAATGATAGAGCATTGCAACGCCGAACATGTGATATTCTACCACGGAGGACCCTCAAGGAGCTTGATAAAAGATCTTGCATGCAGAAAGGTAAGTTGTTCAACGATTGAAGATATAGATATATTTTTATAAAAAATAAAACTAGAAGTTCCAAATAACAAAGATGGGGTTTTTTGAATTTTAGGGGCTTTAAGGATAATTATACATTATTCATTATAAATCCCACACCAGTGCATTTATTGTAATTCTACACCCCTCCAACAAAAACGCTCCGTTGAAATGATCTTAATAATTTTTATCTTCATAGATACATAGAATCATAGAAAGAAAAACCCGAAAATGCAGCACTTATCCTTCGAACTCTATTTTTGTGTTTGGATTCTGTGAAAGCAACCTTTTAGAAATTAATCCTGCTTCAACCCAGCATGCAGTAGCTACAACACTAGGAACAACACATGTTACATCAAGAAGACGGTTTGCAGCTATGTAAATTGGATTTTCAAGTATTGGTTTCATAACATCCACCAGCTCGAGATCTCTAAGCTTACTGGCGTAAGAGTTCACGTTGTTGCATGTCGAACTGATCTTTATCTCCAATCTTTCCTTCTTACGTTCAACCTCAATTCTGGTCCTATGAGAACACTTACCTACCTCGACATTAAATATGCTCAACAGATCACCCAATACAATAACAACGATGATTTTAAAAACATTCTTCAACAAAAACTAAATCCCGGGATTAAAAAAATTTTTAATCCACGGCACCTTTCAAACTCAAAGGTGATAAAATGGAAAGAGATTCCAAGATTGAAACACTGATAACGTTCCTGTTGCTCGCAATTTCGGTTCTAATTTCGCTAAAGATCCGCGTATTAAACCCATGGGAGAGTGTTTTTACCTACACCACTCTTTTAAGTGAGAACGATCCATGGTACTACTACCGGCTGATAGAGAACTGCATACATAACTTCCCTTCGAGAATCTGGTTTGATCCAATGACTCAGTATCCTTATGGAACATACACGCATTTTGGGCCGTTTCTGGTTTATCTTGGCGCAATCTTAGGAATGCTACTTAATGCAACAAGTGGGGAAGCTCTAAGAAACGTACTAGTTTTTATTCCAGCATTGGGCGGTATTCTTACGATATTTGCCATATTCTTCTTAGCTAGAAAAGCTTTTGATGTTAGAGTAGCAGTTATTTCTGCATTCTTCATAGCTATCATCCCCGGCCAATTTTTACACAGAAGTATGTTAAGCTTCAACGATCACCATATATGGGAAGTTTTCTGGATGGTCTTAACACTAACCTTCTTCTTATATTTAGCAAACGAGGGCTGGAACAGAAGGGGGATACTCTTAGCTATCTTAGGCGGTATAAGCTTTGGGATGTACATACTTACATGGGCCGCTGGATTTACCTTCGGATTGCTGATAATTTCAGCACTTTTACTAGCGGCAATAATTAAGATAGACTTAAGAAGGGACACCTTCAAACTAACAACACTGTTTTTCCTGATGTCAGCCATAGTATACGCTCCATTTTCATTCAACGCTCCAAATAGTCCTGCATTGTATTCTCCAATGCAGCTTGCAATGCTGATATTTTACACAACTTCGACTGTCATTTTATGGCAATTCGTAGATAAATACGATAGAATTTACGAGAAAACGTTCTTAAAATCTCTGAAGTTAAGCAAAGAGATCGCAATTTTGATTTTAGCAGTAGTAGGCATATTTGCCGCAACTCTAATATTTCCAGAACTGCCAACTACCATATCCACTGTTACAGGATACCTAAGCCCAAAAGGAGGGGCTTTGACAATTGGAGAAGTCTACCCGTTCTTCGTTGACAGAAACTGGGATTTCACGTTAGCTCCAGCTTATTCTCATTTCGGGACGACATTCTTCCTAGCAATCCCCGGAATAGTGTATATCGCCTATTTAGTATACAGATCAAGAAATTTGAAAGATCTAACGATGTTCCTGTGGGCAATCGCCTTGTTTATTGCCCTCTGTGGACAGAACAGGTTTGCCTACTACTTCGCCGCCGTGGCTGCAGTTTACTCCGGTTTGGTTTTGAACCTACTGTTTGAAAAACTTCATCTATACAAAGCACTGGAAATTGTAAAGGATAAAAAAGAAAAGTTCAGCTTTATTAGAGTTATTTTTGCAGTTATTATTGCATTTTCTATACTCTATCCAACTTACTCGCTTGCAGAAAACCAAAGTATAGCAGCCGGGGTTATAAACAAGCAGTGGTACGATGCAGTAGTATGGCTTAGAGAGAACACACCCGATGATGGCTATGAGGAATACTATCTACAGCTCTACAAACCATCTGAAAACCTCTCGCAGCCTTACAGCTATCCGTTCGAAACTTACGGGGTGATAAGCTGGTGGGATTATGGACACTGGATTTTGGCGATTGGAAAAAGGATGGCAGTTGCCAACCCATTCCAGCAGGGAATAGGTAATCTTTACAACAACGTTCCCGGAGCTTCTTCCTTCTTTGTAGCTCAAAATGAAAGCTACGCCGAATGGGTCGCTGAACAGCTGAACGTTCGCTATGTTGTTAGCGATATAGAAATGGCAACCGGGAAGTTTTACGCAATGGCAACATGGGCTGAGGGTGATCTACCGTTGGCTTCAAAGTACTACGATGGTTACATGTATGTCACAGAGAATAGGATTGGAATTGCAAACTATAGTTGGGAGATACCCCAGAATTCGTTCATAGTCCCAATGCAGTTACCAAGTGAGCTTTACTACAACACCATGGAAGCTAAGTTGCACATCCTCGATGGCTCCGGTTTATCTCACTACCGAATGATCTACGAAAGTGAACCAAGTTACGAATGGAAGATATATTCAACTTATTTAAACAAAACAGATCCACTCAGCATAGCGATAAACGATGCCTACATGAGGTACTATTATTACAGAGCATCACCAAGTTTGTCCGCTCAGGAGATAATCATAAGAACTGCATACAGCCTACTTTACAACGAGACACCTGTAAAACCGGAGGCAAGCGGATACGTTAAGATCTTTGAAAGAGTTTTTGGTGTTAAAATAAAGGGTAAAACGAGCAGTGATTTTGTTGAATTCAACGCTACGATACTAACAAACCAGAACAGAACATTCGAGTACTACAAAAAAGTCGACGCTAAAAATGGAGAATTTGAATTCATCTTCCCGTACGCCCATGACACAAAATATCCAACAAAACCGATAACTCCACTCTACATAAAAGCTGGAGGGAAAGTTGTAGAGTTGTACATAACTGAAGAACAGGTGCTCGAGGGTAAAGAGATAGAGGTAGACTTAGTTTGATTTTATTTTTTAGTTAAAACAATTTTATCCATCAATATAGCTGTAAGAACACCAACTACGAATCCGTTGCCTAGTATTGGTCTTAAAAATTCTGGAATTGAATTGAAAACGTTCTCCGGTAAAAAAGTTACAAAGATCGCAAGAAGTACTGGAAAACCTACAATCAAACCAGAATCAACATCCTCGACTTTTAGCATTGATAAAGCAATGGCAATTTGCGAACACATGATATAAAAGAATATGCTACCAACTACAACCCTTGGAATTGCCCCAAATGCTGAAATTATCACTGGAAAGAAGGCAAAAACTATCAAAACCGCTCCTAAAATTAGAAGAGGTATACGGGATGCACATTTTGTAGCGGAGATCATACCTGGGCTTAAGGTGTAGTTTACCATTCCAACGACCCCAAAAAATCCGGAAAGCATATTTGAAATTCCAGTTAAAAATGCTCCCCTATTAACCCTCTTTCCTATTTCCTCTGCGTCAAGCATCTCCCCAACAGAGTACATCGAGCTTAGATCGTTTATTGCCAAAGCTAAAAAGCAGATCAGAAATGCAAAGATCACCTCAATTCTAAAGTCTGGAATCAGATTTAAATCGTAAAAGAAGCTTTCAAATCCAATAGCTGAGAAAGATATTTGCTGAGGATAAATTAACCAGTAAACTACCGTTCCGAAAACTATACCGAAAACAATTAAATTTGAACTTTGAACATCCTTAAGTACTCTGCCGATTAAAAATAAAGAAAAAACAATAGCCAAGGAGAAGATGAAATTAGAAAAAGTATCTGCAATCAAGCTAATTATTACCGGAGCTAAAGTTATTGCAACGAGTAGAAGGATGGATGCAACAATATTTTTGGTGAAAAATTTTCTAAGGAGGTTAAATTTTCCTGTTAATGCAAAAATTGCCATTAAAACTCCACAAACAGCTATAGCAGTATATACTGCTCTAAATCCACTCATAAGACTTGTATAGATTCCAACTATCAAAACCGATGATGGACCAACCACTAACGGCAAGCGATGTCCAAATATGAGCTGGAAAACCAGGGTAACCCCAGCGACAAAAAAGATCTTCTGAAGGTAGGTACTTTTCTCGAAGAAACTTTCATATTGGATTTCAGCAACGACTTTTCCACCTATTAACAAGATAGATACTACAACCACTAGCCACTGGAAACTTAAAACCAGAAGCTCAGCAGGTGGAGGAGTGTCATCTATTTTATACTTCAACTGCACAGAATTTTTTTGTGAGCAATTTTATAAGTGTTTTGGAAATCATCAATGATCTTTTATGTCATAAAAAATCACTCTAATCTTTTTAAAAGAACACTAAGATATACTGGACGATCTGAGTAACTTGCTAAAATGCTTTAAAACTCCAAGACTACAGATTACGAATGAAGATCGCCTACGTTACTCCCAGGTTTTATCCATACATAGGTGGTGTTGAGACTCACGTATATGAATTGGCAAAAAGGATGAGGGAATTCGAAGTAGAGGTGCTCACAACAGATCCAAGTGGTAAGCTTGCTAAACTTGAAGAAATAGATGGTATAAAAATCAGAAGGTTCAAATCTTTCGCTCCGAGCAACGCCTATTTTTTCTCCAATGAGCTTCGAAGATTTTTAAAAAAGCATGCTAAAGATTACGATTTGATCCATGCGCACAACTTCCACGCTATGCCAGCTTTATATGCAGCCCTTTCGAATCCAAAGATCTTTGTTTTCACTCCCCACTACCACGGTCATGGGCACAGCTTTTTCAGGAATTTTCTATTTAAATTTTATAAAATTTATGCAAAAAGAATTTTTAAAGTTGCAAACGCAGTTATCTGCGTTTCAAATTTCGAAGAAAAATTGGTTTTAAAAGATTTCAAAGTGAAAGGAAGAATTTTTTGCATCCCAAATGGTGTGAATTTCGAATTCGTTGAAAAGAGAAAATCGGGTAAGAAAATCCTCTACGTTGGCAGGATTGAGAAATACAAGGGTATTGATCATCTAATTAAAGCTCTAAAGCTGTTACCAGATTTCGAGCTCGAAGTGGTTGGCAAGGGTAGCTACAAGGGCAAAGTTATTAAGCTTGCAAAGAAGCTTGGAGTTCTCAACAGGATAAGGTTCTACCAGGATTTGAGCAGAGAGGAGCTAATCAAAAAATACGCTGAAGCAAGCGTTTTAGCTTTGCCTTCAAAGTTCGAAGCCTATGGCTTGGTTGTTGCTGAAGCTTTGGCAAGCAAGACGCCTTGCGTTGTTGCAAAAACTTCTGCTTTGGCTGAATGGATAGACGACAGAAACGTTTTTGGCGTAGATTATCCACCAAAGCCAGCAAAGCTTGCTGAGCTGATTAAAAAAGCTTCAGAAGTTGAAGTTGAAAATGTTAGCATTCCAAGCTGGGATGAGGTTGCAGAGAGAACGAGAGAAGTATACTTCGCCATACTTGAAAAAGATTTAAAGCGATAAGCCTACTAAATTTGTGATAGAGGAAGCGAGTAGATGGCTAAAACAGGCGTTAAGAGATCTTGAAGCAGGTCAAAGAAATTTTGAAATTGGTGAGTATTATTTGGTTGCTTTTCTCGCTCAGCAAGCGGTCGAGAAAGCTTTGAAAGCCCTCTATATCCACAAATTCAGAGAATCGACGCAAACTCATTCCTTAGTTTTCTTGGGAAAAGCAGTAGGAATACCCGACGAGTTTTTGGGAATACTGCGAGATTTAACACCAGATTTCGTAATCTCAAGATATCCCGACGTTGCTGGAGAAGTTCCATACGAAATATACGATGATGGCATCGCTAGGAGAAAGCTTGAAAATGCTAAAAAAGTGGTAGAATGGGTGAAGAGGGAGTTGCAGAAATAAAGGAGTTTGTTGATAGGCTAAGAAGAGAAATTGGAGACTTGAAGGCAATATTTTTTGGTAGCAGAGCGAGAGGGGATTATTTAAAAAGTTCGGATTTTGATTTGATCCTTATAAGCGAAAAGTTTAAGGGGATGCACTTTCTTGAAAGAATTAGACTTATCTACGAGTTTTGGGACAAAAAAGAACATCTTGATGTATTTTGTTACACGGAAGAGGAGTTTGAAAAGAAGAAGAACGAAATAGGAACGGTTAAAAAAGCTTTAGAAGAGGGAATAATGCTCTGAGGCTAATTTCTCCTTCTTGCATCGAGGTAGTAGTTCATTTGATCTCTTACTATGTCCCTGATGGCATCCGACTAAAAATTAAACTTCTCCAATCCCAACAAATCTAAATTTTCTGAGAATTTGAATCATTTTCTTCGAAATCGGGCAGAATTATCGAAACTTTGCTCCTTCCAAGACCCTTTCTTAGCATTTCTTCATAGATTTGCCTTAGAGTTTTGAACTCTTCATCGCTGTAAAACAAAATTCCTTCTTCGAGCGCATCAACTATCGTCGGACTTCCCTTTTTTAGCATCTCCATCGCTTCACTCAGCGTATATGGATGTGGCTCAACCTTTGAAGGGAGAATTTCAAGCATTTTGCCAATCCTGTCCAAAAATTTCTCTTTGAAATCACCAATGATCAGCAAATCGTAATCGCTCCATGGCTTGTGATCTCTTCTGGCTCTCGAGCCAAAGAGAATTATGGCATGAACTCGATAGCTCTCTATAAGCCTCTTTACAGCCTCCTTAAGAACGTCATTTGATGAACTTTCTTGCATATTCAACGATCCTTTCAGCAATTTCAATAGCTCTTTTTGCAGTTTCCTCGTCGTAAGCTTCATGCGGAGTTCCTGAGGGCAAAGAATCAGGATATCTTGATGTTATGTAATGTCTGTCGAGCTCCCTTGCAAAGCTCAACATCTTTTCATCCCTATCTACAACTCTCTCAAAGAATCTTTCAAGAAGCTCTCTTATGCTATGTCCCCAAGGAGCTTCGTTTAGAGAGTAAAGCATAGCTTTTGCCGCTTTTTCAGCACTTTGATGTGCGTAGAAAACGGAGGAGTTGTATCTCCCCTTCTCTTGCAATATTTTCGCAGTCTCTAAGTCCCAGAGAGCCTCGCTAATCCATCTTTTAGCTTCTCCCCTCATTTGAAAATATTCTGTTTATGCATTAATATGCTTTGCTCAAACTTTGAATCATTTCAAAACAGAATCCAGAAGCTTTTTACAGTTCTGGAGCACAAATTCACAGTCAATTAGAGCGTTTTTTGCATCTTCTTCGCAGTAAATTTCTTCAGGGGTCAACGAGAGTTCTTCGTCCCCATACATGCTAACTTCTCTTTCTCTTCTCAG
>CAYZIW010000025.1:0-21983 GCA_964478605.1 uncultured archaeon
TTGAGGCTGCTGTGATTGGCGTACCCGATCCGTACAGAGGAGAGACTGTTAAGGCATTTGTTCAGTTGAAGCCCGAATATAAGGGAAAGGTAACTGAAGAGGAACTAATGAAATTCTGTAAGGGGAAACTTGCACCTTACAAGGTTCCGAGAAGTATAGAATTCAGAGATGAGCTTCCGAAGACTCTTGTAGGAAAAGTTCTAAGAAGAGCTTTAAGAGAAGAGGAACTGAAAAAGATGGGCAAAAAGTAGCTAAACTTTAAATTTTTTCAACCCTTTTAACTTTCACAGCAGCTCCTTTGTCATTTTCAACCATCTCTTTTCCACTCATAAGAGCTATTCCAACTCCATATACTTCATCGGAGCAAAAAACAACTGTATCGTTCGGTCTGATTTTCTCATCGGCTTCAATTACCCCAGCTGCAAATATGGTTCCTTTGGGAATGAAGTTGTCTATTCTAACAAGATACTGTTTTTTAGCTATAAGTTCTTTTGCGAACTCTCCATAAACGTCGAGCATGCCGTAAATAGTATCTATCCTTGCAACTCTATCTCTTCTGAAAAATTCAAGTTCTGGATATTTTCCTTTGGTTTTAGCGGTAAAAGAGATACCAAACTGATATTTAGAAATTTGAGGCAAGATGTAGTCAAAGAAGTTGTACTCTTCATCTTCAAGTTTTGAGTTTAAATTATTTAGAGATCTTTCGCTAAGAAGATTGTCCTCAACAGTGAAATGTACATCGTAATCTCTCAAAGCTCTCTCTACAACCTTCTTGTATCCCCCTTCAACGTGAGCTACGATCCTCTCAAATTTACCCTTTTCTACAAGTCTTCTAAGCCAGTAAGCTACACTTTCTATCTCATCCTCACTCCAGTATCCAGTAACAGGAGTGTCGTAGTTGCAAGCTGGATAAATCAGCTCAAACTCTCTTGGAACCACAAGCGGAGAAGAAACTATTATCTCGTTTACCCTCACCTTCACAGCTTCTCTGATCAATCTGTGGGTTTTTGAGATGAAGTAGGGTTTTTTAGCTGTACAGGGTAAAATTAAGAGCGTTTTAGTTTTACCTTCATAGCATTCAACGACCTTTTCTAGAAAATTCTTGACTTCGAATCTGTATGAGCTTTCAAGAGATGAAAAGTAGCACTTTGACTTTTTAAATCTCGAAAATAAGCTTTTTTCGGACTCAAAATCGGAAATCCTTAGTGCTGCGGTAAGTTCTGGGTCTATTTTTACTTTCGACTCGACGTAGTTTCTAAGTTCTTCTTTTTCGATCAACCTTCTGCACTTCTCAACTTCTCTTCTTAATACTTCGCTGTTGTGCTTTGCAACGTTTTCAAAATTCAGATCTTCGCAGTATTTGCAGCTACAAAGACCTTTTGCCTCAGCTATGGGAATCTCAAGTTCATCTGCAAAAAATATCCCATTGTGGGCTTTAGATATTGCAAGAATATTATCCACTATATCTACCCCGAGATAGATGAGTAAAGAAACATTTTTCGGCGTAGCAGAAGCCACAGCATATAGAGGATTTTTGCCTCTAACCTCGTCAAATACTCTAACCAACTCTCTTGGAGATAAAGAACTTAGTCCAGTGAGTACTTTTATTTCTCCATCTGGCAGCAAGGATCTATCCAGATCTGTTATAAATTTTGCAGCGTACGGGGCTTTTCCAAAATTTATCTTTTTTATAAAATCTACATCTTTTTTTAAGTAATCTACCATTGTGGGCGTTCTAATGCCTTCAATCTCCCCAATCCTTGCAAATCCGTCACGTTTATCTTGATAAAACATGAAGCTCACCATTTTCTGGAAGCTCTTTCATATATTTTTCCCATCTTTTTGATACATAGATTTTGAATTTAACCTCTTTTTTCTCCATCATCAATTTTTTGAGGTTTTCCACTGCTTGTATTATTGCTTCATCCTCGACCAAGTCTTCTGGAGGAATTTCAGCATGTCCAGCAGGAAAACTCTCCATAAGTTCTGCTGGAACAGGTCCAAATACTGGGCGAAGATAAATTTCTGCCAAAATACCAAAATCCGATGATACAATTACTTCTTTTCCAAATTCTATGTTCTTAACGGCTTCAACATGCCTTGTTACACTTGGTCTGTAAATGCTTTCGACACCGCAGTACAGAAACCTCTTCTTTATTCTCGGATCGAAGAGCTCTAGAAGTTTTGAGTAGTCTTTTATCAAACGCCAACCTGCTAGAAGATATGGGTGAGATCTAATACGTTTCTCTACGAGCTCAAAGAGTGAACCTTCTTTTATCGCCTGCTTTATCGTTTTTATCTCTTGGAAGCTTACATAAAGGTTGTGCTCAGCGATCAACCTTTCTCTATCTTTTTTCTCCATCTCTCTCATCTCCTCCGGTGTGTATCTTGTACAGACGGGACAGCTGCATGGAAAGTACTGTAGATCTGCAAGCTTCTTTGTTCCATAGATGGTCATGTACCTATCATCTTTGGCGTAGAGAGCATAAGCTGCGGAATCGAATATATCACAACCCATAGCTACAGCCATACTGAAAACCATCGGGTGTCCACAGCCAAAAAGATGGATTGGCTCAACTTTGATCACGCTTCTTACTTCCAAGATTATCCTAGCCAGGTCTAAAAATCTGTATGAGTCCAAAAGAGGTACCACGGCGCCTATAGGGTATACATCTCCTCCAATTTCCTTTACGGCTTCAGCAGATCTCCTTCTTAAATCTGTAAAAGTAGAACCCTGAATTGGTAAAGCTAAAAGAGATCTACTAATTATGTCTCTTGCTTCTTTCTCTCTTTGAAGAGTTTTTTCAAGGTCTTTTTCTGCAGTAACCCTTTCAGCATCCGGGGGAGTAGGTATATCCAGGGGGACGACTATATCCGCACCTATCTTTTCTTGAAACTCTACTATTTCTCTGTTCGTAACTTCAACATCCCCATAGACCATCAATTGATAACTTCCGCTGTCGGTCATCACAGGGATATCTATATTTAAAAACCTGTGCAGACCTTTTTCCTCAACCTCCTGTTTGGCGGTTCTATATAAAATGTATGCGTTGGTTATTATCGCTTCGGCACCGAACTTTCTCATTTCAGATGCATCGATAAGTGGTATGTTCGGATTTACAACTGGAAGCAATGCGGGTGTTTCAAAAGTACCGCTCGGCGTTTCAATTCTGCATATTCTTCCCATTACATCCTTGTCAAGTATCTCAAACTTCTGCATCAGTAAAAGCATGAGTTGAAGAATAAAGTTGTTTGCCTCGAAATAGGAGGTGATAGTGAGAACATCTGTGGAGTTTGATCTATGCTGCAATGGCTTCGAAGTTATTTTAAATTCTCTGTACAATCTTCTTTATGCCAAAATTGTTAGCTGGTAAAAACGGTGTGCTGGCTTTAAAGGTATCAAAAATGACTTCTTATCCCATCTGCTACTATCAGATGTTTCGGTATCCAGATGGAGAGCTCTACTTTAGGCTTACAAGCGATGTTGAGGGAGAGGATGTTGTAATCTTTAATTCTCTTTATCCTGATCCGGAAAAAGCAATCTTTGAAATTGCACTGATGTCTGATGCGTTGGCAAATGCAAATGCATCATCTATAAATTGCGTAATCCCTTACTTTGCTTATTCTAGAAGTCAAAACAGAATGCACGGGGAAGCGTTACCTATAAGCGTCATAAATAGGATCCTAAAATCTTCTGGGATTAGGAAAGTTTATACGGTGGATTTCCATATACAAAGGAACGTTTTTGATTTTGAATTGCAAAATATAACTGCAATGAGAGATCTCGGAAAATACTTTGCAGAAAAATTCGGGAAAAAAGTTAGTGTAATTGCTCCTGATGAGAATGCTGTATTTTGGGCAGAAGAATTTGCTAAAGAAGTTGACTGCAAAGATATCGTGGTGCTTAGGAAAATGAAACTCGACATCGAAAGCTTCGTACTTGAGCCAACGAATGTAAAGATTGGGAAAGAAGCCGTAATAGTTGATGACATTGTTAATTCAGGAGCTACAGTTGTTCAGGCTGCAAAGATAGCAAAAAAGGCAGGCTGTGAAAAAATCTACGTTGCATGTACACATGCAATTTTAAGCGATGATGCTTTGCAGAGGATTTTCGCAGTTGGTGTAGAGGGGATGATTGCAACAGACACAATTTTAAGCCCTGTAAGTTACGTAAGCGTAGCTAAGAATATAGCAGATGCACTACTAAAAGATCTTAGCTGAAATCTTTTACTGCGTTTTCAACAACCTTTTTTCCGACCAATCTCTCTGCTGTAGATCTCTTTTCAATTAAGTCTGAAATGTTTTTAATTCCAGCATTGAAGAGTTTTCTAGCCCTCATCCTTCCGATTCCTGGAAGTGAAATCAGTTCAAGAAGTTCTTCACGGACGCCATATTTAATGCGGATGCTAAGTTTTGGAATTTGTTTTCCGAGCATTTTAGCAATCCTTTCAGCCGAGCTACACAACCATTCTGCTCTCTCAACAATTCTTCTTAAATCTCCTGGGGCTATTCCATACTTTTTGCATATCTGATCTTCGTTCAATTCATTTATCCAATCTCTTAAGCAAAAAGCCGTTTTAACTTCCTCAAGAAACCAGTCGTAGTCAATCGAGTAAACCGATGGATAGTAGTTCAGCTCATCTTTTAGTTCAAAAGCTTCCTCCTCAATCCATTCATCATCTCTTAGAACTCTTAGTCTTTCCATATCTGGAGTTCTGCAGATCAAGTGAAGGACTCCGAGCTCTGAAAGTTTTCTCTGTGTTATCGTCTCGCAGAAAATGTAACCTGTGAGCGGATCTAGGTAAAGTCGGTTAACCAAATAGCCTAGCTCAGTGGGAATTAATTTTTTTTCGAATTTTATCATTTTCCAACTTTCAAGCTGAATCAGAACCTTTTCTACAACGAAATCGATCGGGCCATCGTTCTGTTTTCTGAAGAGCGTTTTGTTTAAGAAACTTTCTATATCTTTTTTATCATTAAACCCATCACATATTAAAGATAGAACGTGAGACCTCAACTTAACTTCAGAAGCCAACTTAGAGATAACAGGCTCCGGTTCTCCATAGATATATTTTTCTGCCATCTCTTTTCTAGTCGTTACAACTATCGCTTCACCAACCTCATCCATTCCTGGTCTACCAGCTCTGCCGGCCATCTGTTTGTATTCCATTACTTTTATCGGCTTTGAGTAGCCATCGTAGCGGTAAATAGATTTGATGATGACTCTCCTTGCAGGTAAATTAACTCCCGCCGCCAGTGTTGGGGTTGCGACAACTATCTTGATCTCTCCTCTTCTGAAAGCCTCCTCTACTATCTCTCGCTGCGAGGGTAAAAGGCCGGCGTGATGAAAGGCTACTCCATGTTTAATGCAGTGTGCAAGTTTTCTGCTCATTTCTCCCTCATTTTCCATCAGGATCGCTTTGGCAAGTTCTTCACAATTGGTAAGCTTCATTTCCGATAATTTTTCTGCTGTACACTCTGCAGATCTTCTCGTTGGCTCGAAAATCAGTACTCCGCCAGCATCTTTGATGATATCATCTAACTTTGCTTTTAATCTTCTACCATCCACCATCACCAACTCGTTTTTTATGTAATAACCTTCTAAAAGCGGAACTGGACGCCAGTTGCTGTAATAGCATTCGGCATTTAGCCACTCGGCCAGCTCTTTGTAGTTCTTTATCGTTGCTGAAAGACCAATTATTCTGGCACTTTCAAGCATTTTTGTTATAAAAACCTCTAAATTCACACCTCTTTCGACATCGTCGATCAAATGTAGCTCATCAACAACTAAACAACCGATTTTGGACATCCACCTTGCCTTATTTCTTAGCAAAGAATCAGCTTTTTCACAAGTTGCTATAATTAGATCACAATCGGCAAGGTAATCATCGGTAGAGGAGTAATCTCCCGTCGAAATTCCAACCTTTATACCTATTTTTTCCCATTTTTTAAAACTTTTGTACTTTTCAGAAACGATCGCCTTGAGAGGGGCAACGTAAAGAGATTTTCCACCATTGAATATCTCTCTTATCATTGCAAGTTCTGCAAGAAGTGTTTTACCGGCTGCCGTAGACATACAAATTAAGAGATTTTTGTCGCTAAAAACGTATGGAAGAGCTTCAGCCTGAGGCGGGAAAAGTTTTGAAATTCCAGAGTCTTTGAGAACATCTACAACTGTTTTCGGTAAATATCTTGCAATTTCATTCACATCCACGAAAGTTTTTTACCCCCAAGATAGATATTTTTTACGAGGCAAGTGAAAAGTTTAATGAATTCAATCTCGTAGGCAATCAGGATGAATAGAAGCATCAAATCCTTGTTAGGTAAGCTAAGCGTAAACATAAATGGGGATAGTAGGGTAGACTGGGTACAAAGGGCTAAATTTATAGAAAAGACTGGATTAAGCACAGTTTGGGTAAGTGAGTTTGATCAATTTCTCGATCCTTTTGAAGTGGCTGAAAAGATAGCCCAAGAAACTTCTTTAAATGTTGGTTTTGGTGTTTTGACGGTAAAAAGACCTTTGGAAGAAATAATAAAAAAACTCGAAGAACTTAGAAAAATTTTTGGAGAGCGATTTGTAGTAGGGCTAGGGGCTGGAAAATACGATGCCGCTAAGCTGGCGTACATGAAAGTAAAACAGTACGCAGAGGAGTTATCAGATGATTATCCAGTTTTTATAGGTGCCTCATCTCCAAAACTTGCCGACCTGTCGGAGAGATTTGATGGATTATTGATAAACGCTGTAAAGCCAGAATTCGTAAGATGGCTAAAAAGAAGGACATTCAATGTCTCTTACGGGCCATCTCTCCTGCTACCGAGCGATTATGATATAGACTTAGTTTTAGCCTCTTTACTTGTATTTTTGGGGCATAAAAGGTTAGTTATCGAGTTTGGTTTAGCCCAGACATTTCGGGATCTGAGTTCTTTGAATATAGACGATTTGATTAAAAAGAGAATGCTTGGCTTAAAGTTGGATGAACCAAAAGTTAAAAATTACAGAGACTTTCTAGTTGAGAATTTCGCAATATGCGGTGGGGAAGACTTATTTATCGAGAAGTTGAAAAAACTGTTAAGTTTCTGTGACCATGTGGTGCTTGCAGATCCTTTTTTTAGGGATCCTAAATCCCTAGAGTTTCTGGAGGTGTTGGTATGCGAAGTGTGTTGAATATTATAAACCCCTACGATCCAGGGATTTTTCCTGAAGACGTTGGAGAAGCCATTCAGATGGCATCAAATGAGAACCCATACGAACCAAGTGAGAATGTGAAAAAAGCATATTTAGAAGCTTTGAAGAACATAAATAGATATCCAAGCGCTCATTACAGAAAACTAAAAGAAGTTATAGCTGATTACATAGGATGCGATGTCTCGAACATCTCCGTTGGTTGTGGTGCAGGTGAGCTGATCGGTAGAATTTGCGATTGCATAGTTGATGAACTTGATAAAGTCGTAATTCCAGTCCCGAGTTTTACGCTCTACGCTATATATGCGATGCTAAGGAATGCAAGTATTGAGAATCCTTATTTTCCAAATTATGAGATCAAAGCGGATTTAATTGCTGAAATGAAGCCAAAACTCGTTTTTCTGTGTTCACCGAACAATCCAACCGGTAATACCCTGAGTAGAAAAACCGTAGAAAGGATAGTAGAATCTTCAGAATATGTAGTTCTGGATGAAGCTTACGTAGAGTACGCCGATGAGAGTCTTGTCGACTTGGCTATGGAATATGAAAACTTGATTGTACTTAGGAGTTTCTCAAAATTTTTTGGATTGGCTGGTTTGAGGATAGGTTATTGCATATCTTCACCCAGAATAGCTGAAGCTATAGAAAAGGTTCGTTTACCATTTGCAATCTCTCAGCCAGCAATACATTGCGCAATCGCAGCTTTAAATGATCTTGAATACTACAAAAAGCTCAGAGAGATGACGATTCAGGAGAGGGAGAGACTCTATAAAGAACTTAAGAGTTTTAGATGGCTTAAAGTATTTCCATCCAAGGCGAATTTTATATTTGCAAAGACATCCATAGATGGGCTTGCAGAAATGCTGTTGGAAAGGGGAATAATTGTAAGGTCTATAAGAAGCCTGATTGGCCTCGAAGGTAGTCATGTGCGTATAACTGTAGGTAGAAGGGAAGAAAACGACACCCTTCTGAATGCCTTGAGATCTATAGATGAGTCAATAGGTCGCAAGACCTCTACAGAGTAAAAATATGGCTGCGTACTCTGGAACCTTTATTACATCTCCAGGCTTAGCTCTAATGTTAGTATCTTTGATCCTAACCTTGACTTTCTTTAGAACCCTGACGCTTACTTCCTCATCACCGAAAACGACTGCATCGCTTAAAGGGTCAAAAGCCTCGACATCCTCCACTTCAACGACAGCTAATCCAGTTTTTCCATGTAAAGTTCCGGGCATTCGAATCAACCTTTTCGTATCTGCAGTGACAGGAGCATCTACGTAAACTCTAAGCTTTTCAATAGCAAGTTCGGTAGTAGAAGAAAATCTTTTAACGTATGCTTCAATTCTACGTTTAATAGTCGAATCCAACATTAAGTCTGGGTTGTTTATAGTCAAATAATCTACTATCTCTCTTCTTTCTGCTGAACCAAGTTCTAAAAATTCTTCGCTTGTCACATGAACATGGTAACCTCTGCCACCGGAAAAGTAAACTTTCATATCCTCTTCATTAATCCCAAAGTCCCTTTTAAGTATAGTTAACAACTTTTTTACTTCTCTTTTAGCCATCTTAAGTGCACTTTCGATTGACTTGGTTTTTATTGGTAGGTGATCTGCGTCTATGTCGAAAACCAGATCTGCCGCAAGCCAACCTTTCTTATCCATCGAAGTTTCAGCTGGATTTTCATAGTAGGCTGAGGAGTAGTATACATGTGCTGGCAAATTTTTCAAAACGTAACTCTGGAAGTCCTCCTTGCTCTTGAATGCTACATGTCTGTGCATTATAAATTCGGGTAAGGATGAGAAAGGAACAAAAGCAAATTCTCTTTTTTCAAAATCTTTTGGTAATTCAATTTTAAATTTTGAATAATATTCTTTAAATTTTTTTTCGATAAACACCTTAGCCAGCATGATATCGCTCTTACTTTAGGACATAAAAATAAGTACCTTTGTAGTTTACAAGTTTACCTTCTGGAAAATCACCGTAAAGTGGTTTTATTATGCAATCTGCACTCACTTTTTGAGAGACAGCTCTTATAGACTCAAAAAGCTCGGGCGGAGGGCGTATAGAGTAGATAAGAGATGCACCTTCGTATATTTTAATTCTGGGAAGTCTTATATCATCGATGAAGTATCTAACTTCTTTTGGAGTTTTAACATCTTTTATGTCGGTTGTGTATACATCGAGACCATTTTTAGCTAAAATTTTAGCCACTTCAAAGTAGTGACCAACCCCCACTTCGACTACTTTTCCCTTGTAATTTCTGGCTATGTACTCTGCAAGTCCTAGCATGATAAAAGTAATTAAGCGAAGGTATATAATAGATGACGTGCAGACTATAGTTGTAAGAGACTACTCAAGCAAAGACTTTAAAGATGTTGCAGAAATAGATAAGGAAGTTTTCAACGCCAAAAATCCCGCTTACGACATCTATATCTATCTCACTTATGGTAAAGATATCCTCGTAGCTGATATTGGTGGGAAAATTGTTGGATATATAGTAACGATGGATCTCGATCAGAGGTCGGGAAAGATAATATCTTTTGCCGTAAGTGAGAAGTTTAGAAATAAGGGGATAGGTTCAAGATTGTTGAAGAGTGCAATTGAAAGATTGAAAAGTTACGGAAAAAGCCAAATAGCTTTAGAGGTAAGAGTCTCAAATAAGGTTGCTCAAAATTTGTACAAAAAGTTTGGATTCAAGATTTCTGGTGTTATCCCAGAATACTACAGCGATGGAGAGGATGCATACTACATGGTTCTTGATCTTGGGGAGCAATAAAAAATTACTGAATTGCAAAAAGCAGACTTTTTATTCTTTCATTTTCTAGTAGCTCTTTGGGTTGTTTCGAGTTAATTATGTCGAAGATTCCTTTACATAGAAGAAATATAGCCTTCTTGTGGTCCAATTTACTTCTATGAATGTTTCCTGGTTCAACGCCAAGTTCCTCGTAGTATTTGAAAAACGGGCTGTAATAACCGGCGTTTTCGAGTATGTTTTTTATATTGCTCAGGGTCAGATGCAGGAGGACAACCTCCTCTTTCTGCATTTTAAACACCAGTTACAAGTTGGGAGAAAAAAATATAAATTTTTCGCCTGATATTAAGATTCCTTTTTTTTGCGTAAGAGTTTTAATAATATAAAGCTTTTGGTATTGTAATGATAAACTGCGACTTTTTAACCACCTGAAATTACTCTTATCACCTTCACTTCCCCTACCTCTGCAGGAGATTCGTTCGGCACTGGCGTGCTGCCTTTCAGGACAACAACAGTCTCAGGATTTATTCCGATAGATTCAAGAATGTCTGCATAACTTTTCTTACCGTCAACTTCAACTTCTACTTCTTTTTTCTGGAAACCAAATAAGATCAACTTCAACTTCATTCTTCAGGGAGCACCTCCTTTGAGACCTCTTTTATACTACCTCCCGACTTAATTTCATTCTTTATCTCTCCAACCTTTCCAGACAAAAGTCTTTCGTCCTTGCTTATAAGTTTTCTTGCTCCCTTTCTCCTGAACCTTCTCCAATCAAATCTTCTCATACAATCACCAATATTTATTATCAATTCGACTTGAAAAGTCTTTTGCTTTTTGTTGTGTTTTAAAAGGGGTTCGATAAAGTTTATCTCCTGAAAGCTTGTGAACTTTTGATGGAATTCAGAAAACTTCCAACTGTACTCACAGCTGAGGAGCTGATAGATAAGACATTTCGTAGAGCATCCAAGGTAACCGGTAGAACTTCGAAGGAGAGAGCTCTTAACAAGCTAGCTACGATTTCAAACGTAACAAAAGATTATTTCAAAAAGATAACTCAGGCACATCCAAACTACGAAGAGCTTCCGGAATTCTACAAAGAGATGGTTGACATAGTTGTTGGGATTCCAGAAATTAAGAAGTCTCTTGGGGCTTTGAAATGGGCTGAAGGCATGGTTCAGCGAGTGATATCGAAAGGTATCAGAGAGATAAGAAGTGGCAAGGATGAGCAAGCGGTTCTTAAATCTGTCTACGGAAGGGTTGCATCTGTTATTGAGCAAATTGATAAAGATTTGAGATTTCTGAACGAAGTAAAGCAAAAACTTCAAGAAATCCCATCTTTGGGAGATTATCCAACAGTTGTCGTTGCTGGATATCCGAACGTTGGAAAATCTAGCTTTGTAGCGGCAGTTTCGACAGCTAAACCTGAAATAGCTTCTTACCCCTTCACAACTAAAAAGCTGAGTGTGGGGTTTTTAGAGATGGATGGAAGGAGAATTCAGATTATAGACACTCCTGGTCTTTTAGACAGGCCTATAAGTAAAAGAAATGAAATAGAAAAGAGAGCAATAGTAGCCTTAAGGTACTTAGCCGATGTCGTACTTTTTATAATAGATCCGACAGAGGAGTCTTATCCAGTCGAAAAGCAGTTGTCCCTTCTAGAGGAGATAAAGAAAAGTTTTGAGAAACCAGTTATTGACGTTTACAGTAAAGCGGATCTTCATAACTTCAGAGATCGTCTTGCATTTTCCGCATTAACTGGGGAAGGGATTGAAGATATCTTGAAAGAAATTAAAAAGCATCTAAAAATTGAATAGAGATTTAAAAATTCAACTGCAAACATCGATAGTAATGGCGGATTCTGGACAAACTTCTACACACGAACAACATTCCTGACAATCTTCAGGTCTTACTGGGTTGCTTTTACCTTCGTCGTTGAACTCAAATACACCACCAGGGCAAACAGATATGCATTCGCCACATCCAGAACACTTTTTCAAATCAACCTTTATCTCAGCCATCTTTATCACCTCCAGAAAGACATACTTTGCTTTCCGGTTAGTATTTAATCTTTTCCATTTTGTGCGAAAAGATTGTTAATCGATTAAACCTGGAAGATGCATGGAAAAAGAGGAAATAGCTTACATTCTTTATGAAGTAAGGAAAAAGTTGGTCAATTTGGCTATTATTTTCATCTTTTCGACATCTCTATTTTTCATCTTTGCGGGTTTTGTGGTGAGTTGGATAGTTTCAGATCTTTATCCTGCAGAGGCTGTTTTACAAAGCAAAGAAAGATTGATTGAAGTTTCGGAAGAGCTCGAAAGAATTTCAGAAGTTCTGAGGAATTTTACATTAAATCCGACGGAGGAAAATAAGACACAAGCAATTAATGCAGCTAAAAATCTTACAAGGTTGGCGATGAATGTTTCAACATCTCCAATACTTCAATCCCCTCTCGAGGCTCTTTTGCTGTATCTGAAGATGTCCGTGGTGGTTGGAACTTTATCTTGTTCGCTTTACCTTCTAAAAGTCGTTTATAGTGCATTGAAAAGTAGAGGTCTAAATTTAAATATAAAAAAATCTTCTGCTGTGAAGTATGCAACGGTTTCGTTGCTCTTATTCTTTCTGGGACTACTCTATGGGTACAACATGGTTAAGTTATTTTTGAAGTTCCTTTACAATCTCGCAGTTTCTCAGGGAGCTGTACCTCTGTATAGTCTCTCCGAATTTGTCAGTTTTGTTTTTCTGATGGTTTTTGTATTTGGTATGGTATTTGAGTTGCCCCTAATTTTGTTCTTTTTGGTTAAAAACAACTTAGTTCAATACAAAACGCTTTTGTACTACAGAAGACATCTTTACGTTCTCTTCTTTGTAATAGGGGCAGTTGTTACCCCTCCCGACGTGTTCACACAGTTGATGGTAGCTGTTCCGATGATACTGTTTTTTGAAATGAGTCTGCTTTTTATTCGAATTACAATAAGAAATTCTTAATCCTGCTCTGTTCGCACAGCGTCAATAATCACTTTCCCAGCGACGACTTCGTCGATGCTATGTATTACTCCTCCAAGATCTTCGATTGTCTGTCTGATCTCCTCGTAGTTCAAATTCTCACCCACTATGGTTATCTTTACAGACTCGGTAGCTTGGTCTATCTCCTGTATCGAGATGTTTACAGCTGTTACATTTTTCAAATCACTAAGTTTGATTGCAAAGAATGTATTTAGCGGCTCATGTGGTTTTAACACGTCAAGCACCAAGCGTCTGATCCCAGCCACAGTAAAAGTTATAATCAAGCTTATTTAACACTTTGCATGTTCGATCTCCACGTACATTCAGTGTTTAGCGATGGTGAATTGTTGCCGAGTGAGATACTTCGCAGAATGCAAAACAAAGGGATTTTGGGTTGTGCAATAACAGATCACGCGGATTTTACCAACATCTCAACGCTAATTTGTCATTTATCCAAGCTAAGAGAACATGCTGAGTTCTACGATATCGAATTTTTAATCGGAGTTGAGCTGACGCATATACCTCCAAGGTTGATAAGCAAAGCTGTTGAGTTGTCATGGAGAGAGGGTGCAGAAATAGTAATTGTACATGGTGAGACGATCGTTGAGCCAGTTGCGGAAGGAACTAATCTCGCAGCTATTGAGAGTGAGGCGAGTGTACTGGCACATCCTGGTTTGATAAAAGAAAAAGAAGTAGAACTAGCAGCTGAGAATGGAATCTGTCTTGAGATATCAGCAAGAAGAGGCCACTGCTTGACTAATGGACACGTTGCAAAACTAGCAACTGAACTTGGTGCAGATCTCGTGTTTGGAAGCGACAGCCATGCACCTTCTGATATATTAGGCCCAGAAGAAATTAAGAAGGTTTCGTTTGGCTGCGGGGCTGGAGAAATCGTTTTGAAAAATACCGAAAAGCTATTCAGAAAGCTGAAAAGGAAGGTCTAATTTTTGCAACTGCGATCTGGTCATGTAGTTCAGTATGTAGCTGAGTTTCCACTTTTCTTCACTATCTTCAAAATACTCTAAGGACTTCCTGCTTTTTTCAGAAAGTTGAAAGACAAGCCTTATCGCTTCGGAAATGGCTCTCTCTCTTCCTAACTTTTCTTCGTATATGTGGAGAATAGTTTTCGAGGTTTTACCGGAAGATTTGTCTTCGATGGCTTTTGCGTATTCAAGCAAATCGTCGACAATTTGATAAGCTAATCCAAGATTTTTGCCGTATTCATAGAGCTTTTCAGCCATTTCGTAATTGTTGCAGGCTATTCTGCATGCGGTTTTTGCTGAATATGCTAGAAGTTCAGCAGTTTTTTTATCTATACATTCGAAGTACTCTTTTTCTCCAAACTCATGGCTTGAACTGTAATAATCTAAGATCTCCCCTTCGCACATGAGCATTCCAACTTTTGAATTCTCTCTAACGATTTCCTCTCCATAAGTAGATGTTAGCTCGACGGATTTAGATATCAGCCAGTCTCCCAGTATTAAGGCAAGAGGGAGATCGTATTTGATGTGAAGGGCTGTTTTAGATCTTCTTTTTTCGGCCAAGTCAATTATGTCATCATGAATTAGAGATGCTGTATGAACAAATTCTACGGCTAAAGCTAAATTCATAAGTTCGTCATACTCAGCTCCGCACATTTTTCCGGAGATTAAAACGATTAGAGGCCTTATTCGTTTTCCACCAGCAGAAATTATGTAAATTAAAGCTTTTTTGAGCCTCTTCTCTAATTTTACGTTCTCCACGTAGCTTTGTAGTCTTCTTTCGAACAACCTGTACTCTGGCCAGTTCTCGATCACTTCTCAACTTCACCATGAGATGAAATATAACTGTTTCGAGTTTGATGTAGATTGGGCAGCTTTAAATATCTCATTGTAAAAAATTCCAACATGAAGTTCGACTATGCCAAAGCTGGCGTGGATATAAAGAAAGTTGAGAAATCTGTTTCAGCACTGCAAAAGCATTTAAAGTTCATTAGAAGTGGGTTTGGGAAGCCAATACTGATGTATCACTATGCTGGAGTAATAGATGTTGGTGATTTCGGGATAGCTATAACAAACGATGGCGTTGGTAGCAAGATATTGATTGCAAAGGCGTTAAATAAGTTCGACACCATAGGCATCGATTGCGTTGCGATGAACGTGAACGATCTTCTAGCTATAGGTGCTGAACCGCTGGCGATGGTGGATTACATTGCAATTCAAAAACCAGACGAAAATCTTATGGTGGAGATTGCGAAAGGACTTGAAGAAGGATGTAGAATTAGCAATATAACACTCGTTGGTGGTGAAACTGCTGTACTGCCAGATATAGTAAACGGATTCGACCTAGAAGGCACGGCAATTGGATGGGTTAGAAAGGATAAGATCGTGACTGGAGAAAAAATTGAAGATGGAGATATAATGCTTGCAATTCCAAGCAGCGGCGTGCATAGCAACGGTTTTACTCTAGTTAGAAAAGTTATAGAAAAAAGCGGAGTTAGTTACTTCGATAGATTCGAGAATAAAACATTAGGAGAAGAACTTTTGACGCCTACAAAGATATACATGGAGATTTTGAAGGTCCTTGATAAATGCCAAGTACACGGCCTAGCGCATATAACGGGTGGGGCATTTCTCAAGCTCAGAAGACTTAAGAAGATGAAATACATATTGGATAAACCACTAAAACCTCAGAAGATATTTCGCTTCATTCAAGAGTTGGGGAATATTGAAGATGCCGAGATGTACAGAACCTTCAACATGGGTATGGGCTTTATAGTGATAGTGCCAGAAAATGAGGTTGAAAAAGTGAAGGGGTTGATTGAAGCATACGAAGTCGGGTACGTGGAGGAAGGAGAGGGTGTATTTGTGGAGGGTATGAGGTTGGATGTCCGAGAAGATGCTTAGAATTGAATACGATGTTCAACACCATCTTCTACTTTCAAGGAAGAATTTGAGAGATCACGCTTTGATTAGGATGATCATCTCTACCCTTTGCACACCTGAAGAGCTGTCGAATCTTACGAAGAAAGATTTCAGGATGTACAGGGGAAAAAACTACAGTTTTCACGTAGTTCAGTTGAAAGGAAAATTTGTAAGAAACTCTCCGGTTGATGAAAAAACGTATAGAATTGTTTCATCTTTAGGTGATAAGCCTTTTGACATGAAGTTGGAAGAAATGGATGAAATAGTAAAAAAATATTCTCCCTCTGACAGCATTTACGATGCAAAAAAGCTAAGAAGCGCAGTTGTTACACTTTTAAAGGATTCTTCTCTATTCGAAATAGATTTCGAAGCCCTTAAGGAACCTGAAGAACTTTACATGTTCATGCTCGATTTCAATCCGATATACTCGGACGTCTGGGATATCGAAGATGAAGAAGGCCTTGAAGAGTTCCTTTTGAATATTGCTGAGATTGAAGGGAAAGACAGCAAAAAGATATCAGAGAAATTGGGCTTGGATGAAGAAAAAGTTTCTAAAATACTTTCAAGTGGCAAGAAAAGTTTGTTTTCTTTCTTGAAGAAATTATGATCAAAAAGCTGAACGTTGAAATGGCTAATTTATTTAAACACATCTAAAAGTTGATGTAGTAATGAAAGAGGTGCCACTACCGGAAATAAACATCGGGCTTGTGGGTCATGTAGACCATGGTAAAACCACACTCGTAGCTGCGCTTAGCGGAGTATGGACAGATAGGCATAGTGAGGAAATTAAAAGAGGAATATCTATAAAATTAGGATATGCTGATTGCACGTTCCGAAAATGCCCAGAATGTGAAGCTCCGCAGGCTTATACGACTGAAGCAGTATGTCCAGAGCATGGAATTGAAACGGAAATCCTTAGAACTGTTAGTTTCGTTGATAGTCCAGGACATGAGATGTTAATGGCTACGATGTTGAGTGGCGCAGCTATAATGGATGGGGCGATCCTTCTAATAGCAGCGAACGAAAAATGTCCAAGACCTCAAACGAAGGAACATCTTACAGCTCTTCAGGTCATAGGCGTAGAGAGGATAGTTATAGCGCAGAACAAAATAGATATAGTTGACAAAGAAAGGGTCCTTGAAAATTATAGAGAAATAAAAGAGTTTGTTAAAGGAACAATTGCAGAAAAGGCGCCAATTATACCCATATCTGCACAGCAGAAGATAAATCTGGATGCGCTGATTGAAGCTATAGAAGAGACGATACCAACGCCAGAAAGGGATCTTCAATCTCCACCGCTGATGCATATAGCGAGGAGTTTTGACGTCAATAAACCCGGGACAGAGCCTGAAAAACTACTTGGTGGAGTTGTTGGCGGTAGCCTTTCGAGAGGAAGGATAAGGGTAGGAGATGAGGTGGAGATAAGGCCTGGGATAAAAGATGAAAAAGGTGAGTGGAAACCCATAACAACTACGGTAGAAAGTATAATGGCATCGGGACGCTTTGTTGATGAGGCAACTCCAGGGGGTTTAGTAGGTATAGCGACGAAACTAGATCCCGTTTACACGAAAAGCGATTCATTGGTTGGAAACGTTTTAGGGCATGTTAATGAACTACCGGAAGTTATAAACAGCTTTTCCATGAAAATACATCTTCTAGAGAAGGTTGTTGGCGCTGAAGAGGATATAAACGTTGAAAAAATAAAGATGAACGAACAGTTGATGTTAGCTGTAGGTACAGCCATAACCTTAGGTGTTGTAACTTCGGCAAGGGATGATGTGATAGAAGTTGAACTTCGCCGCCCTGTGTGTGCAGAGTCGGGATGGAGGGTTGCGATAAGTAGAAGAGTAGGTTCAAGATGGAGGCTGATAGGAGCAGGTATAATAGACTAAAAGCTGCCGTTATCGATACCAACGTTTTTATTTATGCTTTCATTAACGGAGTAGATATTTTGGGACAGCTTAAGGATATGGGCTTTGTCAGGATTTTAATACCCTCAAGCGTGTTGGAGGAGCTAAAAAAATTGGCTGAAAATCTTAAGGGAGCTGAAAAAAGGGCAGCAATTTTTGCTATAAAAACAATCGATGAAAAAAAGTTAGAAGTGGTGGATATTAAAAAGAGCGGAGATGAGGCATTAATAGAGATTGCCGAAAAAGAAAAAGCCGTTATCATAACCAATGACAAAGAGCTGAAGAGGGCAGCTATTAATAAAAAAATTCCAATTGGAACGCTGAGAGAAGGGAACAGAGTTTTAGTTTTTGATTATCTGTAGATCTTCTCTCCTAAAAGCGATCTTACCATGTTCTCTCTTGCCCACTCTTTCTCGCTTAAATACTCCATTAAAATTACTTTTTGAGGTGGATTTGGAAAAAGAAGTTCGATGATTTCATCAATACTTTTTCCCTCATTAAATAGTTTTTCAGCCTCTTCTTTCAAGTTTAAAAGGTATTCAAGATATTTCTCGACGTCTTCTCTACTATGTACTCCTACACCGCTGAAAGCGTAGTCGAAATCGTATCTAAGAATTTTTTTAATGGAATCTATAATTTGAATGCAATTTTCTTCTCTCATCACAACCATCTGTTTGGTATTTATCACGAGATCTCCGCAGAATAACTTTTCTTCGACAAGATAGCTCATGTGGTCAAAACTGTGTCCAGGTGTAAAGATGGCTTTTATTTTGTAGCCACCAAATTCTAGGTCTCCTTCACCAATACCCTTTGCCTCAAAAGTTATCGGTTGTCCCCAGACAATTTTTCTGTATTGAGGAATTTCTGGTGGATTTTTGAGGAGATCCAGTGAAATTGCTGGCGAAAATTTTTCAGCTTCTAGAAAAGGTGCAGCACCGATATGATCTTCATGGTAGTGCGTTATAAATATCGCTGAAACTTTACCGACCTTTTCAACGATCTCACTTGCAACGTTCGTACAGCCACAGTCAAATAAGATATTATCGAGCTTGAAAAAGTGTACCCAATAAGGAACGCTATCTCCAACGAGTGTGCCGCATCTATAAACTTCAACTTTTTCGAACTTTGATCCAATCACTGGCACATTGGAAACAATGACAAAGAAATTTATTAATCTTGCGAATTTCGTGAAGCTGGGAAAATATTTTTATCTCAAAGATGTTGAAATAAGTGTAAATGAAGGGAAAAATTGAATGGATAAGAGTATCTGCAATGGTACACTCCACTGAAGATCGGGAGAAAGTTTCTCAGGCTTTGGCTACGATTTTTCCTTTTGAGTTTGAGATTATGATCACTAAAGCTACAGGACATTATGGGAATCCGATAGAATATTTGGAAGTGGAACTAAAGAAGAACAAGGAAATTCAGGATTTTTGGAAAAATTTGATGAATTTGTTGGGTGTACAAAGAGAAGAAATTATATCAAGTCTCGAGGATAGAATTGACGAACAGAATGTTTTTCATATAAGATTGGACAAACAAAAGGCTTACTTGGGTGAAGTTAAACTTGCAAGTAGGGGGGATGCTATAGCAATTAAAGCTAAGCTCGTAACTTTCCCCGCTAAAAGAGAAAAAGTAATTGAATTTGCGAAAGAACTATGTATGATTTCTTGAGGTTTTTTCCAGAAAATTTACCGGACTTAGGATTCAAAGGCTATGTTTTCTTGACTGAAAACGGTTGCGGAGTAATAGTTAGAGCATCAACTCCTCGAGAGCTTAGAGAAAAATTAAAAAATGTTAGAGAAGATGTAATCGTAGCTGTAGAAGCAAAAAGTCCAGAAGTTTGCAGAGAGGCAGTTATGCGGAAAAAAGTAGATATAATTTTGGATTCGGCCGAGAGGGAACTAGATTATGCGACGATAAAGCTTGCAGCGGAGAAAGATGTCGCAATCGAGTTGGGACTTTCAAAGTTTCTGAAAACGAGAGGTGCTTTGAGAGTAAAACTCTTCGAGCAATTGATGGACGAAATCTTTGTAATAAATAAATTCAAGACACCTTTTGTGATCTCTTCAGCAGCAGAAAACTTCTGGGAGCTAAGAAGTAGAAAACAGGTTGAAAACTTCTTCTCATTTTTTGGTTGCAACGTTAAAGATGCGAGATCTTATGCTGAAAGGCTTGTAAGGAGGTACTATGATCCGAACTACATCATGGATGGGTTTGAAGTTTTAGAATAATCTCAAAAAATTTTAAAAATTTAAAAGGATCTGTCTTTTATGAGCTTGGTTTTGACTGAAAAAATATCCCACGTACTGATTGTTACACTCAACAGACCTGAAAAAAGAAATGCGATCAATTTTGAGATGGCAGAGAAGCTTGAAAACATCTGGAAAAACTTCGAAAGAGACGAAGATCTTTACGTTGGAATAATAACGGGTGCTGGAGAAAATTTCTGTGCAGGAGCGGATTTGGGGGATCTGGAAAAACTTATGGATAGAATCGAAAGCAAAAGTGGTCCTCTGGGTTTCACAAGGTTGACTCTTTCAAAACCAGTTATTGCTGCTATTTCTGGCTATTGCGTAGCTGGTGGGTTGGAAATAGCTCTTTGGGCAGATTTAAGAATAGCTGATGAAAGTGCCAAATTTGGAATATTGAACAGAAGATTCGGCGTACCTCTTGTGAATGGGGGCACTCAAAGATTGCCAAGAATTGTTGGTTTGGGAAAGGCTCTAGAATTAATTTTAACTGGAAAATTGATCGATGCCGGAGAAGCTTATAGAATAGGGCTTGTTAACGAGGTAACTCCTAAAGGTCAGGCTTTAAGTAGAGCTTTGGAACTAGCAGAAGTTCTGTGTTCTTATCCTCAGGAACCGATGAGAAATGATAGAAAAGCAGTTTTCGAGGGTTTGGGTTTAAGCATTGAAAAAGGTTTGGATGTTGAAGCTAAATTCGGTAAAGATAGTATAAAAAATGGTGCAGCCTTTCTCTTGGCGAAAAAATTCTTGGATGATAAAAAGGGCAGGCATGGGGAGAGGTTAAAGTGATGAAAGAGTAGTTAAGGCAAAAAATTCGGAAATTTTTTGAAAAAACACGCAAAATGTTTGAATTAGAAGCCCAACCGATAGTTTAAAATACCGTATTTTAAAAGTTTAAGAGACCGTAGGAGGCAAAGGCCGCAGTACTACGGTGGGGTGATAGTTGTTGATAGACAAAAAGAAGCTTGTAGAAGCGATAAAAACAGCTTTGGATAATTCGAAGCAGAGAAAATTCGTGGAAACAGTAGAAATAGCTGTAAATCTTAAAGGGATAGATCTTAAAAGACCCGAAAACAGAATTGACACAGTAGTTTTTCTACCTCACGGTCTTGGAAAACCAAGAAAGGTTGGTGTTTTTGCAAAGGGAGAGACGGCATTAAAAGCGAGAAACGCTGGAGCTGACGCAGTAATTGAGCCACAGGATATAGACGAGCTGATTAAAGACAAAAGGAAAGCTAAAAAATTTGCAAATTCGATAGATTTCTTCATAGCAGAAGCACCCATGATGCCGGAGATCGGTAAAAAACTTGGTCCAATTCTTGGTCCAAGAGGAAAAGTTCCTCAGCCAATTCCACCACTTTCCGATCCCAAGCCTGTAATCGAAAGGCTAAGAAAATCTGTAAGGGTAAGAACCAGAGATAAACCAGTATTTCATGCACCGATAGGTTCGAAGGGAATGGATCCAGAAAAAATTGCTGAGAATGCTTTAGAAATTCTGAAAGTTGTAGATACTAAGTATGAAGATTCTAAAAATGTTTTAAAGTCTGTGTACGTTAAAACTACGATGGGGCCAGCGATAAGGGTGATCTAAATGGCAGCCGTCCGTGGAGCTCCGGCAAGATGGAAGATAGAAACTGTCGAGGAAATCAAAAATTTGATCTCTAAAAAGCCTGTACTAGCTGTAGTCTCCTTCAGGGGAGTTCCTGCTAACCAAATGCAGAATATAAGGAGAAACATAAGGAACGAGGGAACTCTTAAAGTTGTAAAGAACAACCTGCTTAAGAGAGCTCTTGAAGAGCTTGGTGGAAAGTACGCTGAGCTGTCAAGATACTTGAACGATCAGATAGCGATCATTGTAGCGGATACGAATCCATTCAAGCTTTACAAGAAGATCGAAGAAACTAAGGAGCCTGCAAGCCTTAAACCGAATCAGGTTTCACCAGTCGACGTTGTTTTAAATGCTGGGCCGACTTCAAT
>CAYZIW010000025.1:21993-22925 GCA_964478605.1 uncultured archaeon
CCTCCCGGCCCTGGTATGGGCGATCTTCAGCTTGCAGGGATTCCGGTTGCGATTGAAAAAGGAAAGGTAGTTATAAGAGAGACGAAAACTATAGTTAAAGCAGGAGAAGTTGTAAAACCAGAAATAGCAAAAGCTTTGGAAAAGCTAGGAATAAAACCGATAAAGTTGGGGTTGGAAGTTAAAGCAATCTACGACTCTGGAGTTATATTAACTCCAGCTGAACTGGCGATTGACCCATCTAAAGTCATGGCAGATCTACAGGAAGCCTATATGAGAGCTTTGAACTTAGCCATCAACGCTGCTTACGTAACAGAGGAAACTGCGGAAATCCTTATAATGAAAGCATTCATGGATGCGAAGAATTTGGCTATAAATGCATGTATATTCGAGCCTGCGGTTATGCCGGAGATAATAGCGAAAGCCTATTCGCAAATGCTTGCGCTTGCATCTAAGTTACCACAAGAAGCGCTTGATGAGGATCTCAAGGGTAGGATTGCTGGATTAGCTTCAACCTTGGTTGTTGAAGTTAAAGAAACTGAGGCTAAGGAAGAGAAGAAAGAGGAGAAGAAGAAGGAGGAAGAGGAGAAGAAGGAAGAAGAAGCTATTGAAGGTTTAGGAGCTTTGTTTGGATAAGGAGGTGTTGGAAATGGAGTATGTGTATGCAGCCCTACTGCTTCATGCAGCCGGTAAGGAGATCACGGAAGAGAAAATAAAGGCAATACTCGAAGTTGCAGGAGTGGAAGTAAACGAGGCAAGAGTTAAGGCTTTGGTTGCCGCTCTTGAAGGGATAAATATCAGTGAGGCAATACAGAAAGCATCTGTTCCTATGCTAGCACCGGCCGCTGCAGCATCGGCAGCGCCTGCAGCTGAAGCGAAGAAGGAAGAGAAGAAAGAGGAGAAGAAGAAGGAGGAAGAGGAGAAGAAGGAAGAAG
>CAYZIW010000026.1:0-22909 GCA_964478605.1 uncultured archaeon
TTTTCTCTTCATTCAGGTCTGCAAGGGCGTTTATAAATTCCTGATCCATAAAATCCCTCCTAAAATCTGTCTGTAGATAGATGTCTAAAATAAACAGTATCTATACTTAATTACCTATCTATAGTTAATTAAAAATAGTTATATAGTTTAATTTTATTTATCGTCTTAATAGCATTATTTTACCACTCTACGTGTTTGAAAATTTTTCTTGCAATTGCTAAATCTTCATATGAGTCCACTTCTATCCAAGGTAAGCCATTTGTTGATGTGTAGAGTATATCTCCCGCTAGGTAGAGGTATAGCTGAAAGGCCTCTTCATAAAATTGATTATCACCAAAACGATCTATCGTTATCTTAACGCAATCTAAAAGTTTGTCTAAGCATTTTTTTGGTATTTTTGAAACGCCAATGTATTCTCCTGTTGCAATTTCCGGGTCTATATATTTCCCAATCTTCAAAATTCTGCCACTTTCTGCAATCACTTTCATTTCTTCTTTTCCCAATTTTTTTGACTCATCAACAACCACTAAAAACTCTTCTCCTTCAATTTTTTCTAGGATCTTCGGATGAAAAAGAACATCTGAGTTTATCAAATAGAAGTCGTCACTTACATGATTAAGGGCTAGAAAAAGGCTGTAAATGTTGTTTGTTTCTTTGTAGCGATAGTTGTGCACGAAAAGGCATTCAAGGTCAAAATTTTCAGTTAAAAATTCCCTCAACTTTCTACCCTTGTGACCGGTAACAAAGATGATTTTTTTGACACCTTTTTTATCAAGAGCTTCCAAAATCACTTCTATTATCCTTTTATCCCCAATTCTGAGCATAGTTTTTGGTATTTTGGCCGTTAAATTTCCCAATCTCGAGCCAAGACCAGCAGCTAAAACAACAGCTTCCATGGAAAAATTTTAATATTCTCCTATTTAAGGTTTACTGGAAATGGGAGTTTGCGTTGATTGGGAGTATCCTATTACTGAGCTGGTGTATCGCAGGATTACAAAACCTGTAGCGAAACTTTTAAGCCGATGGAAGGTAAATCCAAATGCTATAACTGTAATTTCAGCCTTAGTAGGATTTTTGGCAGCATTTTTAATATATAATAAATTTTATATTTACGGTGTTTTTGTATTGTTTCTATCACAGCTCTTAGACTGCCTAGATGGGGATTTAGCGAGAATTTTAGGCACGACAAAATTAGGAAGATACTTAGACAGACTTCTAGACAGATTTGTAGATTTTTCAGTAATACTGGCTATTTCTGCTGGCTTTCAACTTTGGTTTGAGGGCATTATATTGACTTTCTTATCCTTGATGGTGTCTTTGACAAGATTAATGGCTGAAAAGGAAAATGTTGAATGCAAAGTTGGTTTCGCGGGTAGAGATATTAGGATCTTTTTTTTAGCCGTATCCGTGATAGTTACGGAATATACGGGGGTCATTCTATGGGTGCTGATAATTCTGAGCTTTTTGACAGTAATCCAGAGGATCGCTCATACTTTAAGTATGCTAAACGTTAAATTTTTCTTCAAACGCTATTAAATATAGACAGGGATGGGGAGCTTCGCAGTGCGACGCTGTGATACCATCCGGCTCCACCCTGATTAATTTTTTATAGTATGTAGCTTAGCAAGATCGATGCTCGAAGTCGAGTTGGCAGGTCTAAAACTAAAAAATCCTTTGATACTTGCAAGTGGAATACTTGGAAGTTCAGTCTCTACTTTAAATGCCATTTCTGAACATTTTGGAGCTGTAGTAACAAAATCTGTTGGGATTAGAAAAAGAGAGGGTTACAAGAATCCTACGGTAATCAATTGGAAGTGCGGACTATTGAATGCTGTAGGATTGGCGTCTCCATCAGCGGAAGATTTTGCAAAAGAACTTAAAAAATACAATAAAAATGCCGCTCTTTTTGTTAGTCTGTATGGCTATTCAGCAGATGAATTTGCGAATTTAACGCAAATTTTTGAGTTTGTTGACGCTTTTGAAGTAAACATGAGCTGTCCGCATGTTAAAGGTGCTGGATTTGATCTTGGAAGTGATGTAGAGCTTGCTAGGAATGTGATCAGAAGAATGAAAGAGGTAACTGAAAAACCAGTTTTTGCGAAGATCTCTGCGATGCATCGATATTTGGAACTTGCAAAAGAACTTGAGAAGGTTGGTGTCGATGGGATAGTGATAACGAATACTCTGCCAGGCATGAAGATAGATATAATCTCTAAAAAACCCATTTTAAGTAACGTTAGCGGTGGAGTCAGTGGGCCGGCGATAAAGCCAATCGCTTTAAAATGTGTCTACGAACTCTACAAAAACGTCAAAGTTCCTATAATAGGGTGTGGAGGAATTACGAATTTTGAAGATGTTCTGGAGTTTATACTTGCTGGAGCTACCTGCGTAGAGTTGGGTTCGGCTTTATTTTTAAGTAAAAAAATAGTTTACAGCATTCAGGAAAGCTTAAGTGCTTTTTTAAGATCCGAAAATACTACGATTCGAGATCTGATCGGAAAGGCTCATAATTTCAGCTCAACTGGCTGAGAGAGCAAGTTACTTGCTTTAAGAACATCATCAAAAAAATTTTCATTATACAAAACAGCTCTGGCAGCTGAAACCATCCTCGCTCCTGCTTTTATAAAATCTTCACCGCTTTTTGCATCAACAAAGGAATTGTTTCCGATCAAGAACCCAAATCTGGAAAGTTTTTGTATTAAAATTAGATCGCACCCAGCATCGGGAATCATTGCATCTACGTGCAGAATTTTCGCTCCAGCGTTAAAAATACTTTTACAAAGCTCTTCATAATCTATTCTATGTCCAGCTCTAATTTTCACCGAAGTTATTGCTATCTCCGATACTTTTTCTACTATCTCCATCAGCCTTTTTTTATCGTAAAGTAGAGCCTCTCCACAACCTATTTCCAGAAATTCCGGCTGTCTGCAATGGGCGTTAATTTCAAAGATTCCTTTATAATCAGCTACAACTCTTGCAGCTTCTAAGTATCCTTCAATTGTCGCTGAGCGCACGTTAACAGCAAATAAATTCTTTTTAAGATTTTTTATCTCCTCTTCAATCCCTGCGATCGGGTCATCGAAGATGAACTCCTTTCTACCTCTCTCAGCAACCTTTTTTGCAGCTCTGATAGCTCTCTCGTCAGCATTGAAGCCTCCAAGAACAACTAAAGCAGCTTTTTGCTTGTTGCAGAACTCTGCATTGTTTACTCCGGCCATTGGAGCTAAAACAACCCTCTTTTCAAATCTTATAAAGTTCATCTTCTCTGATCTCTCCCTCAAAAACTCTGTTTGCAGATCCGATCATGTAGGCTGTATCTTTCAATTCAACGATTAGAATACCGCCCTTTGTTTGAACCTCAACAACCTCGTCAACTAAACTTAATTTTCTTGCAACAAAAGCCGAAGCTACACTACCACTTCCACAGCTTAGCGTCTCAGCTTCCACGCCCCTTTCATAGGTTCTTATGTATAATTTTTTTCCGTCGACCTTAACAAAATTCACATTAGTCCCTTCTGGGAAAAGGTTATGGTAGCGAATTTGCTTTGCATCTGGAACTATGTCAAAATTCAGATCTTCAACGAATATAACCGCATGTGGTACACCAGCTTTCGTTGCATGTACGGAGTACCTTTTACCATTAATTTCCATCTCTCTGCACCATAAATAGTCCACTTTACCCATATTTACTCTGATCCACCACCTTTTATCCTTCCAGACGTCTATATCTACAATACCTGCTAGAGTCTCCACTTTGACTCTTCCTTCTTTGGCGTAACCTTCTTCAACGATGTATCTTGCAAAGCATCTTATACCATTACCGCACATCGCTGCCTCGCTACCATCGCTGTTGAAGTATCTGAATTTTGCATTTGCTATATTCGATTTTTGGACAAATATTGCTCCATCTCCTCCAACTCCAAAGTTTCTGTGACAGACGACTCTGACAAACTCGGATTTTTCTTTTTCTGGTACAAGATTTTTATAGAACTCATCGAACAATACAAAATCGTTACCGTTGCCGTGCATCTTTACGAAGCGCATATCCGATTTTTGTCTGCTGTATATATCTGGCTTTTGCTAAGTTTAAATAGAAGTTAGACCTTCCTTAGAACGTACGCACTCAAAGCCGCCATGGCGCTGAAAATGGCAGCAAAATCTTTTCGGAAAACTCCAGGGAGAAGAGATAGAGGAGCAGCGAAAAGAATTAGCGGCATTAGTATTATTGCACAAACAAAACTCAAAAGTAGGAGGAATACGATTGGTAATAGAAACGGCAACAGCAATCCAAACATGCATGTAATTACAACTTTGAAAATTTAAATTTTTTTATTTTAGCTTTCATCATCACTCTATGCTGCTTTCCAACTGCTCAATCTCACTAATGAGCTGCTTTTTGATGTTCGATAGAACAGTTTTTGGGCTCTCGGCAAGGTATATATATCCTACCCAACCTTTCTCAACCAGCTTTCTTCTTATAATCCCTCTTTTGCAAAGTTCTTTCAATCTATCTCTAACGAACCTTTTTGAAAGGTTTAACTCCCTTGCGATCTCGCTTACACTCATCTCCTTTTTATTGAGTAGTAAAGAGTATATCTTGAGATCCGAAGGTGTGAATCTAAACTTTTCAAGTATCTCTACTACTTCTCGCAACACATACCTTCTTTTCGTGAGGTGTTTATAGATGTATCGGTTTCTCACATGATAAGCATTCGAAACACATATATGCTGTGATTACTTCCTACAGTACATGAAAATTCTACTCACCGCCGAAAGGACTCTGATGAGCAACTACCATGGGGCTCTGTTTTTGGGATTCATGAGTTGTGCACCAAAAAATCTAATAAATTCAAAACTCTTCTTCCGATTTATCTGTCCGCCAGTTAAAGTTAAGGATGGACAAGCTCTCTTAGCACCATATGGAACAAGAAAAATTGAAGCGGCTCTTCTAGATTATGGGTTCAATGAAAAAGATGTCGCAGTGGTTCCACCAGAAAAGGTTGAAAAGTATTTAAAAGAGGCTAAGATAGTCGGTATAACAACGAACGATCCTCTAGGCCTAGGCCCAGCTTCAACAACATTTGCAAACAAAAGCGGATTTATAAAAGATGAATCTTTCAATGCCTATTGCTTCAGAGATCTTTTAGAAAAAATCAGAGGTAAAGCAAAGATAGTAGTTGGTGGAGCTGGAGCTTGGCAGTTAGTTGATGAAAAAGTTAGAGAAGAATTAGGAGTTGATGTAGTGGTTATTGGAGAGGGAGAGAAAACTGTTCCGCAGCTTTTCGATAGAATTCTCAAGGGTGAGGATATTAGAGGCGTTTTTTATGGAGAGGTTGTAGAAAATATTCCAGTGATAAGAAAAGCCAGCATAGGGGGGATAGTTGAGATTGCAAGAGGTTGTGGGAGAGGTTGCAGATTTTGCCAGCCAACTCTGCAAAGGCTTCGCTCAAGGCCACTAGAGGCTATTTTAAAAGAAGCAAGGATAAATGCGGAAGTTAACGGATTTGTTAACCTGCATGCTGAAGATGTGCTGAGGTATAAGGCTGATGGGTTGAAGGTAAACGAAAAAGCTGTAATCGAGCTTTTCAGCGAAGTTTCAAAGATCTCAAAAGTTGGGATCAGTCATTTCTCTCTAGCATCAGTTTCTTCAGCAGAGAGGGTAGTTGAGGAAATATCGACAATTTTGGGTATTCCAAACAAAGCACAACCGTGGATCGCTGGACAGACTGGGATTGAAACCGGTAGTGCTAAGCTTATTGAAGCTCATATGCCCGGAAAGGTTTTGCCATTTAAAGCTGAAGAATGGTGTGATATAGTTGAGCAAAGTTTTGGTATATGTGCAGACAATCACTGGGTTCCATGCGCTACACTAATAATTGGTCTTCCTGGAGAAGAAGAGAGCGATGTTCTAAAAACCGTGGAGCTTGTGGATAGGCTTAAGAAGTACAAGAGCTTGATAGTTCCACTTTTCTTCGTTCCATTGTCCAATTTAAGAAATCAGAAACCATTTTCAGCTGAAGACCTCAAAAACTATCACTGGGAGCTTTTGGCAAAATGCTGGGAACATGATAGGAAGTGGGTAGTAGATTTAGCTAAAGAATACCTCGCAAAGATGCCGCTCATAAGTAGAGCTCTCCTGATGAACTTCATAACGTGGGCTATAAATGAAGGAGACAAAAGAATAAAAGATCTGATCGAAGAACGTTGCACAGTTTAAATTTTTAATTTGTTTTTGAAAAGGTCTAGTTTTGATTTTACGGCGATCGAGATCTTCGGAAGAAGATTTATTAAGCCCTACGGAAAGCTGAATTAGGTGAGTGCAATGGGAATTCTGTGGCTTGAGGAAGTGGACAAGGATGATATCTCCATCGTCGGAGGTAAGGCAGCTAACTTAGGTGAACTGATGAGGCTTGGAGTTCCGGTACCCGATGGGTTCGTGGTAGATGCAAAAAGTTTCAGACAGTTCATGGAAGTTAGTGGCTTGAAGGATGAGATTTATCGGATATTACAGAACACAAAGGTTGAAGATCTGGAAAAACTCAACGAATCTTCGGAAAAGATAAGAAATCTGATAGTTTCAGCAAAAATGCCTGAAGAACTCGAGAAGGAAATTAGAGCCGCTTACAGGCAACTTTGCAAAGATTATGGCAAAGAGATCTACGTAGCTGTCAGAAGTTCGGCAACGGCTGAGGACCTTCCAAATGCAAGTTTTGCTGGCCAGCAGGATACTTACCTCAATGTATACGGTGAAGATTCAGTTGTTGAAAAAGTTAAAGCCTGTTGGGCTAGTCTTTTCACTCCAAGAGCTATTTACTACCGAGTACAGAAAGGTTTCAGACATGAGGATGTAAGTATAGCTGTTCTCGTACAGAAGATGGTAGATAGTGAGAAAAGTGGAGTCATGTTCACATCTCATCCAACAACGGGTGAGAAGAAAAGTATAATAGAAGCAGTATTTGGGCTAGGAGAGGCGATAGTTGGAGGATTGGTGATTCCAGACACGTACATTTACGATAGGGTCTCAAAAAAGCTTTTGGAAATTAAAATTGGAGAAAAGAAGCTGATGATTACCAGAAAAGATGGCAAAAACGTAAAGATAGAACTTGATCCAAGAAAAGCTAATGAAAGAGTTTTAAGCGATGAAGAGATAAAAAAGCTCGTAGAAGTTGGAGAAGCTATAGAGAATCACTACGGTACTCCTCAAGATGTTGAGTGGGCTATTGAGAACAACAAAGTATTTGTTGTGCAATCTAGGCCAATCACAACGATAAAACCCAAGGAAAAAACTGAAGAAGTGACTACAGCGGGAAAAATTCTGGTGAGAGGTATAGGTGCATCCCCAGGTGTTGCAAGCGGAAGGGTCAGAATAATCTTTGACGTTAAAGACATTTCAAAGGTTGAAAAGGGCGACATCCTTGTTACAACCATGACCACCCCAGACATGGTACCGGCGATGGAAAGAGCTGCCGCGATAGTTACCGATGAAGGTGGAATCACATGTCATGCGGCGATTGTTTCAAGAGAACTCGGAGTTCCAGCAGTTGTTGGGACTAAGAACGCTACAAAGGTTCTAAATGAAAACATGATCGTCACGGTTGATGGTGAAAGAGGAATTGTTTACGCTGGCAGAGTTGAAGGTAGAAAGGAAGAACCCAAAATCTTTGCAACAGCACCGATAATAACAGCAACAGAAGTTAAGGTAAACCTTTCTGTTCCAGATGCTGCAGAAAAGGTTGCAAGAGAAACAAACGCAGATGGCGTTGGTTTGTTCAGAATAGAGCACATGGTTCTTGGATTAGAGAAACATCCAATGAAATTTATAAAAGATGGTGAAATTGAAAAGTATGTAGAGATACTCTATAGAGAGATGAGAAAAGTCGTTAAAGCGTTCTATCCAAAGCCTGTATGGATCAGGACAATAGATGCACCGACAGACGAATTTAGGGCAATGGTAGGTGGTGAAGAGGAACCAGTAGAAGCTAATCCCATGCTTGGTTACAGAGGAATAAGAAGAGATCTGATAGAGGTAGAACATCTACGTGCAGAATTCAGGGCAATAAAGAAGTTGATCGATGAGGGATTTATGAACGTTGGAGTGATGCTACCTCTCGTGATCTCTCCTGAAGAGGTCAGAAGGGCTAAGCAGATCGCAATAGAAGAGGGTTTACCGATAGACAAGATCGACTTTGGGATAATGGTAGAGATACCGGCGGCGGCTTTGATAATAGAGGACATAATAAAGGAGGGTATAGATTTTGTCAGTTTAGGTACGAACGATCTAACTCAGTACACTTTAGCTGTGGATAGAAACAACGAACTCGTAGCTCACCTTTACAACGAATTCCACCCTGCGGTTATGAAGCTGATTGAAAGGACGATAAAGATCTGCAAAGAACACGGTGTAAAGACCTCCATCTGCGGCCAAGCTGGAAGCAACCCAGAGTTCGTTGCAAAACTGGTCGAGATGGGTATAGATAGTGTATCTGCGAATCCAGATGCTGTTCAAAGAATAAGAGAGACGGTTGCAAGGGTGGAGAGAAAGATAATGCTTGAAAAGCTGAGAAAGATCGGTTAAACACTTTTTTAAATTTTGTCGACAAATATTTTAAACCCAAGGACAACTAAACTTATGATTTTTAACGAAGAGGCTTTTAAAGCTGAGGCTGTAAAACTTGCAGCATACCTGCTCGCAGAATCCGCAAGAACTGCGCCGAAGGGGAAGGGAGATGACGTTTTGGACATAGTTTTTATAAACGGCTACGAAGTTGAGAAACTTTGCAAGGAAATGGAAAAGATCGCTGAGGAGAGAAACAATCACGTATTTAGGAGAGATGCGAACAGTATAAGAAAGGCTGAGGGAGTTTTACTTATTGGCGTTGATGTAAAGAAGAGCTTAGGACTTAATTGTGGATATTGCGGATACAAAACGTGTGCTGAATTTCAGAAAGCTTTGCAGGAAAAGATTGAAAAGGGAGAGAACGTAATACCATGCGTTTTCAAAGTGATGGACCTTGGAATTGCCATTGGATCAGCTGCAAAGCTAGCAGCCATTTTTGGTTTGGATAATAGAGTAATGTATACTGCCGGCATGGCAGCGAAAAGGTTGGGATACGTGAAGGGAGACATAGTGTTGACAATCCCTCTCGCAGCCTTAGGCAAGAACCCATTCTTCGACAGAAAAGATTAAACTAAACAAAAGTTTATATTTTTTAAAATCAACTAAACCCCATGGATCTCGAATGGCTATGGATAGGAGTAGTACTGATACTGCTGATCTTTTTGGCGTCGGCGATAAAGATAGTAAAGGAGTATGAAAGGGGTGTAATATTTAGACTTGGAAGGCTTGTAGGAGCGAGAGGACCAGGTTTGTTCTTCATCATACCTATAATTGAGTCGATCTTTGTTGTAGATCTTAGAACAATAACCTACGATGTTCCAGCTCAGGAGGTCGTTACGAAAGATAACGTAACAGTAAGAGTTAACGCAGTTGTCTACTATAGGGTTGTAGATCCTGCAAAGGCTGTAACGGAAGTTTACGATTACAGATACGCCACAGCGCAGATAGCTCAAACAACGCTGAGAAGCGTAATTGGTCAAGCTGAACTTGATGAGCTTCTAAGTGAAAGGGAGAAGCTCAATCTTAGGCTGCAACAGATAATTGATGAAGCCACAAATCCTTGGGGCATAAAGGTTACAGCAGTTGAGATAAAAGATGTTGAACTGCCTGAGGAGATGCGCAGAGTGATGGCAATGCAGGCTGAGGCTGAAAGAGAGAGGAGGGCAAAAGTGATCAGAGCTGAGGGCGAGCTTCAGGCTGCAATGAAGATCAAAGAAGCTGCAGACATATTGGCTAAAAGCGAAGGAGGTATGATGCTTAGATATCTGCAAACGCTGAATGAGATAGCTTCTGAACCTAACACGACTATAATAGCCCCAATTCCGATTGAGTTCTTCAAGTTGTTGGGTAAAAACTAATAGCTTCAACCAAACTTTTTTTATGGATATCGTAGCATGCCCTTCATCACCGATGCTGGCTAAGAGGATAGCCGAAGTTAAGAATTTAAAACTTGCAGGCGTTGAATACAAGAAATTCCCAGATGGCGAGTTGTATGCGAGAATTGAAAGCAAAGAGGATGAACATGTAGTAGTCGGAAGTATAAACAGTAACGACGACCTCGTTGCACTAATACTTGCCCTCGAAGCTTTAAACGGAAAAAAAATTGCTGTGATACCATACGCGGGCTATGCTAGACAGGACAAGGTATTTTTGCAGGGTGAAGCTGTAAGCATAAGGGCCGTTGCAAAAATTATAGAAAGCTACGCTGAAAAGGTAATTACGGTCAACATTCACAGTAGCGAAGCTGCATCACACTTTAAGAGTTTAGTAAACCTTGACGCAATGCCTCTTATAGGAAAATACTACGGAGCGAAGAATGTAATAATGCTTTCGCCAGACAAGGGTTCGTTAGAAAGGGTAAAGGTCGCTGCAAGTGTTGCAAACTGCGATTGGGATTACCTTGAGAAGAGGAGGATAGATGCAAACAGAGTTGAGATAGCTCCAAAGAATATAGATGTAGAAGGTAAAAACGTCGTAATAGTAGATGACATAATCTCCACTGGCGGTACCGTGCTTGAGGCGGCAAAGCAGATCTTTGCGCTTGGAGCTAAAAGCATCGAAGTCGCATGCGTTCATGCCGTTTTAGCATCCTTCGCAGCTGTGAAGATATTGAGTAGCGGTATTAGCGATATAATCGCTACAGACACAGTTGAGAGGATATTTAGCAGGATAAGCGTTGCTGAAATTATCTCGACAAAACTTTAGTTTTGCCAACAATTTTTATAACTTAGTTGAAACTTGATCTATGGCTTTAGAAGCGCTCAGAGATATCGCCAAGAAGATACTTGGTTCCTCTACTGTGGATAAGAAACTGGTCGAGGAGATAGTCAAAGATATCCAGAGAGCTTTGATTAAGGCAGATGTAAACGTCAGACACGTCAAGGAGATAAGCGAAGCTATAAAGAAGAGGGCGACGAGTGAAGAAGTTCTTCCAACACTTAATGCAAAGGAACACATACTGAAGATCGTATATGAGGAACTACTTAAGGGGGTTGGTGAGGGACTTGAAATACCCCTTAAGAGATCTAAGATAATGCTTGTTGGTTTGCAGGGAAGTGGTAAAACAACAACAGCTGCAAAAATTGCAAAGTACTTCAAAGATAAGGGTATGAAGAGTGCTGTGATTGCTGCGGACACCTTTAGACCTGCTGCATATGAACAGCTAAAGCAGCTTGCAGAAAGTTGTGGGGTAGGATTTTATGGAGAAAAAAACGGAAAAAATGCGGTAGAAATAGTAAAAAGAGGACTTGAGTTACTTAAAAACTACGATATGATCATCATCGACACCGCTGGTAGACATGCGCTCGAAAGTGAGCTAATTGAAGAGATGAAGAAGATAGCAGAAGTCGCAAATCCCGATTACAAGCTACTTGTTCTAGACGCTGCCATAGGACAGTTGGCAAGTAAAGAAGCTAAAGCTTTTCACGAAGCAATAGGTATAAATGGCATAATCATAACGAAGTTTGATGGAACAGCAAAAGGTGGCGGAGCACTTTCTGCGGCAAGAGAGATAGGAATTCCGATAGCTTTCATAGGAAACGGAGAAAAAATTGATGACCTCGATCGCTTCGATCCTGCCGGTTTTATATCGAGACTCCTAGGCATGGGAGATATTAAAGCTTTGATGGAGAAGATTGAAAGAGTGATGCAAGAGGAGGAAGTAAACGCTGAAGCTTTCCTGAAGGGCACCTTCACTTTGAAAGATATCTACAAGCAGATTGAAGCAGTAAACAAGATGGGCCCTATAAGGAAGATCTTTGAAATGCTACCTCTTGGCGGTTTGAAGGTTGATGGTGATGTTTTAGAGATGACTCAAGAGAAGATGAAGAGATTCAAAGTTATAATGGACTCGATGACAGAAGAAGAATTGCTGAATCCGAAGATTATAAATTCCTCAAGAATTAGGAGGATCGCGATAGGTAGTGGGACTTCACAGCAGGAAGTTAAGGAACTTCTCAACTATTACGAAACGATGAAGAACGTGATGAAGAAGATGAAGAAGGGGAAATTGCCGATAAGGGGTTTAAAGATTGGGATATGATAGCTGGTATTGATGAAGCGGGAAAAGGTTGTGTCATAGGGCCTTTGGTTGTTGCTGGTGTTTGTGCAACCTCAAATTCGATTTTCGAAAGTCTTGGAGTAAAGGATTCAAAAAAGTTGCCTCACAAAAGACGTCTAGAGCTGGCTGAAGCTATACATAAAGTAGCAAAGGTTGAAATAGTTAAGGTTGAAGCTGAAAAGCTTGATGAACTTATGAATTTTAAAACGATAAACGAAGTGCTCAAAGATTGTTATGCGGAGCTTATAAATAGATTGAAACCTGAAAAAGTATACTTAGACAGTCCAGATGTTATCCCAGAAAGGTTAGCAACAGAACTGAAGAGCATCTGCGGAGTGGAAGTTGAGGCAGCTCATAAGGCTGAGGATAAATTTGCTAGTGTAGCTGCAGCATCGATAATCGCAAAGGTTGAAAGGGAGAAAGAGATTGAAAATCTGAAAAAGACTTTTGGCGATTTTGGGAGCGGTTATTCTAGCGATCCAAAAACAAGAGAATACTTAAAGGCTTGTATATTCAAGGGTTTTTTGCCGCCCATAGTCAGAAAGAGGTGGAAAACAGTTTCCAATATCTCCCAGCTTACTTTAGAGGACTTTTAGGTCTCTTTTTCGGCATGCATTTTTCACATATCGGCAGAACTTCAACGTAGTCTTTGTAAAGCCCCTGTCTCCAAACTCCTATGTAGTGTACGTCGTCAAAACATATGGGTTTCTTGCAAAAGGAACAGTAACGCCAGATAACTCCTTCTTTTTTCTCGTCGATCTCCTTTCCACAAACTGAACAGTTCATATTCTCCCCTCTCCAAGTAACCTAACCAAATCTGAAGCTGTGAAAATACCGACAACTTCTTCGTTTTCAATCACAACGAGCCTTCGGATGTTCATTTCCTTCATTATCTTTGCCGCTTCTCTTACATCATAATCTTTCGAAACAACTACAAGTGGAGTTGAGGAATACTTGTAAACTTCATCCTCTAAACTTCCACTAGTTAAAACTTTTGAAAGTAGATCTCTCTCCGTGAAGATCCCGTAGGGCTTTCCATCTTTCGTGACTATGACACTTCCAATCCTCCTCTCCCCCATGAGTCTGCATACATCTATGACTTTGGTTGAATGTTCCACTTTAATAACATCCTTTGTCATTACGTCGGCTATCTTCATAGAAGTTGCGTGATACGGGAAAATTTATTTTTTTCGATAACCAAAAACAGTAAAATTTATTTGATCAAAACTCAAACAAATTTTATGAACGTTGCAGCATGGGTTGTGGCGCTAGAAGTGTTGAAAAAGATCAGTCCAGAAGAGTTTGATGATTTCTGAGCTCTTCATTCTGAGATGCAATATTTTTCTACGATTTTTTTCCATTTCATGTATTCCTCACTGGGTAACAAGTTGTTGTTTTTCTGAGCTAGAGCTTTCAACCTTTGAAACTCTTTTGCGTCGTGGAATTCTGAGCTAACGGAGTTGAAAGAATAACCGTCTGAAATGAAGTATATTTTTGGCAGTGATCTCAGCTTTCCAACGCCTATGTATTCTCCACTGCTGTCGGTAACTATGCTTGGAACCGTCGTCTCTATAAAACAGTATCCGGTGTTATTATATATATAATTTGCATACTCCCTTGGGCACTTTATTCCCACGGCCATATGGTTCTCATCTTTGTACTCTAGCAAAACAACTCCAAAACCAAGTTCTTTTAGAATTGCTGCTAAAAGCATTGACTTCTCTCCGCATATTCCTGTCTGATCGTAAAGAACCTCATATGGATATCTTTCTTTTAACTCACTACTGTTCAACTTCTTGTAATCGTATGGCATAAGTTGGACCATGCTGATAGCTATTCTCGCTTGGTCATCTCTTATCTGTGTTATTTTCCGGATCTCTTCAACAAGTTTTTTAATTTCAGCCATTTGTTCCGGTTGATTTATAAATTTCAGCCTTATCTCCTCATCGCTTGGACATCTTGGCCTGCATACGAAAGATCTTGGCTGTTCTTCCAAGTACTCTTTAAGACCCCCGTAAACTGTGAAATGTAGTTTTTTCTTAATCCCGTAAAGACAATATTCGTATTCGACTTTTTTCGGGCTGAGATTTAAAGCATAAACGCATGTACCATTGATCATTTTGTACTTCTCCGGGCATACTCCGTAAAAACTTGCAATCTCTGGATACGTTGCAAAAATAATCGTAGCTAAAAATACAATAACAGCCAATTTTTTCCTTCTCAGGAGAAAAAGTGCTATGGAAAGTACAAAACCAGCAAAAAATATTAAATAGTCTGTTTCGAACGTCTGGAAGGTGTAGATTTGATCTCTAGTCAGATTTGTCTTACTTTGATTGCTCTGATTTCCAAGCTGATATTCAAGAACCTTCTTATCCCCGCTTGAAAACTCTATCTCTAGTATCAACCTTCCAGATTCGGGAATGGTGGTGAAGTAGTATTCAAGAATGCTGTTTTTTGCATCAAAAACTCTTCCCCAGTAAACTGGGTCGCAGGGTTTTATGCTGTCGACCTTTGGTTTTAAAACACCGTTTTCTTCGGTGAATATCTGAACCTTCAACAAGTATTTTGCTTCTCCACCACATTTGCTGAAGTTACCTTCCTGAATCTCGTAAATTACCTGAAAAGCGCTTGTAGGGAATATCAAGAATAGGAGCATACAGATTGAGAGGATTTTTACTGGACTCATCACATTTTTCACCTGCTACCTCTCTATCTAGCTCAACCAAGGCTTTCTTGGATTTTTTAAATATTTAACTTTTATCCTTATCACCATCGATCCGTTTAAAGAGTTTGAAAATTTTTAATTTTGTGGTATAATTTTACTGCTGACACTTTTGCCAGAAATCCCATTTAATCTACACCGCTTAATCTTAACCCAACGACTCCAATGATCACCAAAAGCAGTGAAATCAGCTTTAAAGTGGTCATCGTTTCTTTGAAAACCAATAATCCTATGATCGCTATCAACGCAGTTCCCAAGCCTGACCATATAGCATAGGCTATGCTTACTTCCATCTTTTTCATGGCAAGCCCCAGGAAAGTAAAGCTGATGCAATAGAAAACGATTACGCACACGGTTGGCGTTATTTTTGTAAATCCATCTGAAAGCTTCATGCAGGTAGTTCCACAAACCTCAAAGAGGATTGCAAGGATCAGATAGACCCAGTGCATAGCTCGAAAATTCCTGAGTGTACTTAAAACTTTTGGTAAATTTGTCAACTCCTCTGGAATATTTTCAGTCTTCGGGTATGATGAGCACAAATTTGATTTTTTTGCCAATTTTTGCCTCGATTCTCCTTATCAGCTCTTCATCGCAAAAATCTTTGATTTCGCTATCGAAAACATTGATGTGGGGCTTTAAGTTCAGCTCCACCCTAGTTTCGTCATCAAAAGCGAAGATATCAAGCAATCCAAGAGCTTTAAGTGTTAGAACGTTCGTGTAAAGCGTGGAAAAACTCGTAGTGGGAAAATCTTCTTTAACTTTTTCAAGTATCTCGGAAAGTTTTGGATGCTTTTCGCCAGTTTCTGCAATTACTTCAATCAGCTTGAGCCTTTGCGGAGTTAGCTTGAGGTTTGCATTTTTCAAAGCTTCAATTGCCTTATTTTTCCACACGAGCTATATTAGCTCTGTCTGTTTTTATATTTTTCTTGTTAGAAATAATTTCTAAACAGAAATATTTTTAAACTTAACAATTCATCGTTTAGAAGGTGGAAGCATGGAAAAAAGGAAGAGATGGATAACAGACTGGTGGCCCGAAAGGTTGAATTTGAAAATTTTGAGACAGAATTGTCCAAAAAGCAATCCCTATGGAGAGGATTTTGACTATGCTAAGGAGTTTGAAAGTCTAGATCTGGAGGCTGTGAAGAAGGATCTTAAAGAACTTATGACAAACTCGCAGGACTGGTGGCCAGCTGATTTTGGCCACTATGGACCGCTTTTCATTCGCTTAGCCTGGCATAGCGCTGGAAGTTATCGCATCTTCGATGGACGAGGTGGGGCAAGGAATGGAGAAATAAGATTCCCGCCAAGGATAAACTGGCCTGACAACATAAACCTCGATAAGGCAATTCGCTTGCTATGGCCAATAAAGCAGAAGTATGGAAGAAAGCTCTCTTGGGCGGATCTGATAATTTTGGCTGGTAATGTTGCCTTGGAAGCGATGGGTGTGAAGACGATTGGCTTCGCTGGTGGCAGAGAAGACCTCTGGGAACCTGATGAAAGCGCTGATTGGGGGGCAGAGATTGAAATGCTCTCAGGCAAGGAGCGGTTCAAGGAGGGGGAGCTGGAGAGACCTTTTGCAGCTACTGAAATGGGCTTGATCTACGTGAATCCAGAAGGTCCTGAAGGAAACCCAGATCCGGTTGAATCTGCAAAGCAAATAAGAGTTGCATTTTCAAGAATGGGAATGAACGACGAAGAGACCGTCGCTTTAATAGCGGGTGGGCATGCTTTTGGCAAATGTCATGGCGCAGCACCAAATACTTATCTTGGCCCTGATCCAAGCTCTTCGCCAATTGAACAACAAGGTCTGGGGTGGAAGTTCAATTACGGAAGCGGAAAAGGTCCAGACACATTTACCTCTGGCTTTGAGCTCACATGGAGCCCAACGCCAACGAAGTTTGGAATTCAGTATCTGCATCTCCTGTTCAAGCACGATTGGGAGCTTACAAAGAGCCCAGCTGGAAAATTCCAGTGGGTTGCGAAGAATGCTCCCGCAATAATTCCTGATGCTCATGATCCAAGCAAGAAGCACCCGCCGATGATGCTGACTTCTGATCTGGCTTTGAGATTTGATCCCGTTTATTCAAAGATTGCGAAGAGATTTCTTGAAAATCCCAAGGAATTTGAGGAAGCGTTTGCAAAAGCCTGGTTTAAGCTGATCCACCGAGACATGGGGCCAAGGGAATGCTATCTTGGCAAAGATGTGCCAAATGAAGTTTTTATATGGCAAGATCCGTTGCCTGTAAGGAATTACGAGCTGATTGACGAAAAAGACGTTGAAGAATTAAAGAAGAGAATAATAAGCTCCGGGCTTAGTGTTCAACAGCTCGTTTACGTTGCTTTATCATCAGCACTTACTTATAGAGACTCAGACAGAAAAGGTGGAGCCAATGGGGCAAGGATAAGGCTCTTGCCACAGAAGAACTGGGAGGTGAACAAGCCTGAAGAGCTTGCAAAAGTGATTGCAAAGCTTGAAAAGATCAAGGCTGAGTTCGATGAGGAGCATGAGAAGGAGAACAAGAAAGTCTCGATCGCCGATCTGATCGTAATAGCTGGCAACACTGCGATTGAAGAAGCTGCAAAGAAAGCAGACTTTGAAGTTAGTGTTCCTTTTGCTCCCGGAAGAGTTGATGCGTTTCAAGAGATGGTGGATGTTGAATTCTGGTCTGCACTTGAGCCAATTGCATGCGGTTTCAGAAATTACATCCGCGATGCTTCGATAAATAAGAAAAGAAAAGTTGAAGAAATACTCATTGATAAGGCCCAGCTTCTCAGGCTAAGCGTTCCAGAACTTGTAGTCTTATTCTGGGGCATAAGGGCTCTTGGAGCTGTTTATAGCAATCTTGGAGTGCTTACAAAGAATCCAGGAGTTCTGAGCAACGAAGTTCTTGTTAACTTACTCGACATGGCCACTGAATGGAAACCAGCGGACAAATTTGGCTATCTCTACGAGGGCTACGACAGAAAAAGCGGAGAACTGAAATGGAAGGCGACAAGGTTTGATTTAATCTTTGGGCATCATGAAGAGCTTCGAGCAGTTTGCGAAGTGTATGCGGCGAGGGACGGGAAGGAAAAGTTTTTGAAAGACTTCATTGCAGTCTGGGCGAAGCTGATGCACATAGATCGCTATGACATCTGGAGAAACAACAGAGGGCTCTACAGAAAGCTAACTACTGGAATCGCATAAAAGATGCCTTATAGAGAGATTAGTATAGATTTAGTTTATTTGTTTTTAAAAATAAATTTTTAGCCTACATCAATTCGGCAAATTCTTTGCGAAGCGAGCATAATTCCACTGAGCGTCTAGATACCATCTTTTTGTCGAATTGAGTTCTGAACATGAATTATAGTGCACCTCTTCTTCGCACGACGACTTCCATGATCAGCAGAAGCTTTGAGATTAAAAATCTTTATGATGAGATAAGGCTTTTGCATCTTCATACTAAAATTTCTGCATGTTCAGTTTGAAGTCAAAAGTTAAGATTGATATATCCTCGGGATTTTTAAATTTTCTTCTTATGGCTTTTAACGCTGATTCCAGTCTTCTGTCAACAGCTTTGCAAATTAATATACCTTTTACGTTTTTTGTTTTAAATTCGTCCATTATCTGGTTCATGTAATCCAAAAGCTGAGTTAAAGCATCGATAGAAGTTCGCCCCCTTTTATTTCGATTACAAAATATTTTTCTGATGCCTTTTCCTTGGCGAGTATGTTTATGTAAGACCCAGCTTTAGTGCGGTAATGTTTTCCGCACAGCATCGTAGAAATCTTCGGTCTTCATAACCACCTACTTGACATTCTTTCGAAGAGTTCATCTTCCGAACCTCTTTCTATTATCTCTAAGATTTTCTTTGCAATTTTAAAGCGTTCTTTTTCGTTTGTTTTGATTTCGAAACAGTCAAGCCTTTCAAGTTCGGCTAGGATGTCGAATAAAGCTCTTAATTCTTCGCTATTCACAAAAAGCCTTGTAAAAATTATTTAAAAATTTAAACTTCAGCGATGAGATGATAAAATTGCCTATGAAGCATTAGCCATGACAGACACCGGAAAAATCAATAGGCAAAGATGTTTTATATTTCTATTCTGAAAAATCCCATTCCAAAACTCGCCTTCGCTCCCGCACCAATCAGCTCGCCAATTGTGAGCAATTTCATGGCATTTTCGTTGCATTCTCGAATCCTGTATTTTGCGAAGCCTGTTAACGCATGATAAACTCTTCTTCCCTTTCTTCTTGAACGATGCATTAGACTGTGCTCTTTCCATTCATTTTCAAGAATCTCAGCATTGCAGTTGAAGTCTGGAGCCTCCCCACTTCCGTATTCGTTCACATAGAGGATCAACCTTCTTCTTATCATCATCAGTAGATCCTCGAGCTTTATTGGTCGTGAAGCTTCTATAGGAGTGTGGTATTTCACAACGAATTCTTCAAGCTTTTTTGGCATTATTTCGCCGAGATCAATAGTTTTAAGCCCTTCAATGCTAACTCTCTCCCCGTCATAAATTTCCTTTCCGCTCAACACATCTCTTATGCCCACAAGTTCGTATTTGCTGTTCGAATTCAAGCCGAGTTTGCCGAGAAAACGCAACCCATAGATCACGTGGGGCAAAAAGCGATAGAAATCGCCAAATATGGCTATGTCTACGTCTATTTCTCCTCTGCCTTCAACCTGTTCTGCAAAAAATGGTGGAATAAATACTATCGGTCTCGGAGGCTGACTTTTTCCCCTCTTTTGTCTCTCTTTCTCGTAAATCACGTAATAAAGACAGTCATCACTTGACCTGCATGCAACACAGCGGGGCTTTATATAACCGCAGATCGCTCTAACAAGCACAGCTCCAAAGCCTCCGCGGAATTTGTTTCCAAGCCAATAAGGCAAATGATACTGCGGAAAGTAAAGCTTAGCTTTCAGCTTTGTAAACTTCAGCGAGAAGCTCATACGAATAACTCCGCAAAGTTTGTGAGCTTAACAATCAATGGCTTTCTTTTCTCCACGCTTATCAGCTCCATTCTTTCAAGCTCCTGAATTTGCCTTCTTATTGTGCTCTCATCTTTTCCAAGGCTCTTCGCTATTTCATGAACTGTCTTGAGACCATTTTTAATCGCAATTAGTATCTCCATTTGGTTCTCGCTTGGCCCGTATTTTATCATGGACAAAAGAGAACTCGGGATTTCGAGCAAACTTGAGAAATCTTCGGTTTCTATCTCAACCCTCGCCTTTGGATTCATGATGCAGGCTAAAAGCACTATTGCAACCAAAGCCCTCATTCCCCCGCTTAGATTCACGACTACTTTTCCATCAGCACTTTTTAGGATTTCAGCAACTTTCTTTATGGCTTCTACTGGTCTTTTAACGTCAAGTTGGATTAACCGAATGGAAACCTTGTCAGAATAAGACGAAAGAAGTAGCCTTCTTATCCATTCGTAAGCCTTCTCAACCTTTTCAACGATCTCTGCAGTGATAAGAACCACTTCATCTCCTTCCTTTATTCCATGCCTCAGGATTGCACGGTAGCAGAACTTCTCGTCGAAGCCAAGGGTAGCGATTAGTGTAGTTTTCATGCACTATTAATTGCATCGAGCAAGTATTTATGCATTTCCATTACATCTTAACAATAGAAAGCTTTATATTTATGCTGTTAGCTTAATTGTATGGAGCACTGGGAGATTGATGAGGTGGCGAAAGTGCTCGCAGAAAGGAAATAGAGTTCTCAAAAGTTATCGAGGAGTTTCTGTCGCTTTATTGCATAGAGTAAATTTAGAAATTTCGAGATTTGCCGAAATTGCTGTCAAAAATTACATTCAAGAGCTCAAGAAAGGTGAAAAACTATATTTTGCATTTAAAGGTGAAGAAAAAATTGCAGAAGCAAAGAGCCTTGAGGAACTCGTTAGAATGCTAAAAGAGGAGGAATAGACTTTAGAAGTCTTAGAATTATACGTTCTGATTTCAGAAGAGATGCGAGATTTGGAAATCAGACTTAAAAAGACTTTATGAGAGTTTTCAGCTATTTGAAGTTCCTTGTCTGGGGATTAAAATCGAAAACGCGTCGATACAGGCTACGAGGGTTTTCTGATTCCTGAAGACATCTTTAATTCCTTGAGATTTTTCGAATTTTACGTTGAGTGAAAGAACACTTCTTATGCCAATAGCAGATTTCTTTCAAACTTTCGCATCACTTTCGACTTTTGCCTTAAGAGACTTGAATTGGACATTTGTTAGAGAAGTTTTAATTCTCCGCAAACTTCAATTATGCTACACCTCGTTGTTTACGACATAAGCGATGATGCGAATAGAACAAAGCTTTCGAAGCTACTCGAAAAATTTGGGCTTGCAAGAGTGCAGTATTCAGCCTTTCGTGGCGAATTGAATCCGAACGATAGAAGCACTTTAGCGAGGCAGGTTATTAAGTTTATCAAGGATGAGAACGACTGCATCTTCATAATCCCTCTCTGTCAGCGCTGCGCTTCAACGGCAATAGTTGTCAGCAACAAAGGAGTTGAGCTTGTTAAAGATAAGACTGTTGAGATCTTCTAACTCAGCTTTTGTGGCAAAAGAGAAATTCAGAACTAAATGCAGTTAAAAGATTCCGGCAAACTCCAAAAATTTCTTCTAAAAACAACTTTCAATTTTTTGCTTAATGAAGATGCTCAGTTTTTGATTTCTTGGACTTATACCTGCATATAGCAACAAGAGATATTTTATGCTCTACTCCTTAACAGTTTTCAGCCTATACAGCTTCTGTCTAGGAAATTCTATGAAATGGAGACTTTCATATTGCCCTTTCTGAGCCATCTTTTGGCTTTATCTTAAGTAAAATCGTTTTTAAACTACTAAAGTGCATTGCAATGTCCTTACTGATGATTTTACTTATAATCCTGCTTCAGAAGTCCAGTATGATTGAAGCCAAAAATCGCTTCTTGCTCACTTTAGTCATTTCTTTTTGACCTGCCATAAAGAGCAAAGACCGCTGAAATGCCAAAAGCTACTGCAAAACTTCGGAGTGTTTATTGGCTCAATATAGCCGTCTATGTAGCTCAGAAGTAAGCCTACAGAAAACGCTACGATAAAAACTGTGAGAATATATTTTCCGTTCATACAATCCACCTCAGCTTCTGTATTGGGTAATGTATAAATTTTTCTTTGTTTAACTTCCTACAAACTCCCTTAGCACCTTTTCTTCAACTTTTGCAGTAGCAGGAGGATTGCCAAAAGAAGGAAGAGCCATCCGAGCAACTCCTGAAAAGTTGAGAGCTCGTAGCCCTTTATTGAAACTAAGGACAAAATCCCATTCAAAAAAATGAATAAGCCAATGAGCAGATTTGGCGCTCCAAGTGTTTTCCACCATTTTATTGTGATTAATATAATGCAGATACCTGCTATTATAAAAAAGATTGATAGCATTTCATTCATATCCTACCACAACTTTCTGCAACCAAGGTTCAATCCATATAAATTAACACAGACCTGCATTGAAGGACATTTATCGTAACAACCTCCCAATGAAGCAAAGGAACCAAGAACCGCTGATGCGACACAAACCAAGCAGCCATAACCACTTGCACATGCCAAGCATGAAATTATTATTGCATATATCGAAGCGCAGCAAACTGCAACCACTGTCCAGTAAGGACCTCTTGGATCGAGACAGTCAAATACGATCGACAACCCAGGTAAGCCTGCAGGAAAGGCACAAATGGTGACATCCATCACTACCGCATTTCCTCTACCCTCAACATTAAACTCAGCCAAATTCCTCTCGACAGCTCTGCTCAAATAGCTCAGCTCAAGCTTAGCCTTATTCCATATCCAACTCGTTTCGTCTTGCTTTCTTATCTCATTCAGCACTTCAGCAAGAATTCTGTAATGCTCGGAAAGCTTAACCTTGCTTTTGATCTCGATGACATCAGCAAATGGGGCAAACTTCTTTTCATCCTTTGGAGCGACGTTTATTGCGGTAACGAAGTAGTTCTCGCCCTCTATTTGCATGATCCTCGTCACTAAACTAAGATTGT
>CAYZIW010000027.1:0-1479 GCA_964478605.1 uncultured archaeon
GTAAGCTCGGAGCTAAAACTGGCAAGGGCTGGTACGACTGGAGCGCTGGAAGACCGAAGATAGATTTAAGTAAGGCGACAAACAAGATAGATCCGCTTGATTTTCACGTAGTAGAGATAAACGAGGCTGTAAAGCTTATCGAGATGGGGGTTGCAACGCCTGAAGATATAGATAAAGCCATGAAGTTGGGTTTCAACAGAGACAAGGGACCTTTCGAGATTCTAAAGGAGCTAAAGATTGAAGAGATTATTAAAAAGCTCGAAAAACTTTCAAAAGAGTATGGATTCAGGAGTTTTGAACCTGCGGAGATGCTAAGATCAAAAAAGATCTTCAAGATTCTGAAAGGTAAATAATTAAAAACTGTGGATGAAGTGGCATCATGAGCTACGAGTTACTGATGCAGAGGTTTGGGTTCCCAGAATCCAGCTATTTGAGGAAGATTCTCGAGTATCTGATGGATCTAGAGGAAGCAAAGGTTGCAGCTGCCTTGCCAGATGATGTAGACAGGATCTCTGAAAAAACAGGAATCGAGAAAAAGAAGGTCACCGAAATTTTAGAGAACCTGTTCAGAAAAGGAGTAGCTATTCCTAAGGATTTTAAGAATAGGAACTACTACAAGCTAGCCAGAGATATTGTTCAGCTCCACGATGCGAGTTTAGCATCTCCACATATGAAAGATCCAGAATACGCAAAACTCTGGAAAGAGTTTGGAGAAAAGGAAGCACATAAAGTCATGGGAAAAATTTTAGCGGGTAGTGGAATTAAAATCTGGCGGGTAGTTCCGGCTTACAATGCAATAAAAGATCTTCCGGACGTTCTACCCTATGAGAATATAGTGGAGATGTTGAAAGCTCAGGAGAAGATAGCTGTTGTTCCATGTTCTTGTCGAAACGTTACAGATCTTACGAATGTTGGATGCAAGTATACAATTGAAAAAGCTGCAGATCAGAATACGTGGCACTGCATACAAGTTGGAAGGGGAGCCGAATACGTTGTTGAGAGAGGTACAGGGGTGGAGATCAGCTTTGAAGAGGCAATAGAACTTATAGAACGAATTGAGAAAGATGGTTTGATACACACTTGGCCAAATACTGCAAAGATCGTAGATAGAAGTGTTACAGTTAACTGCAACTGTTGTAGTGACTGCTGTGAGTTCTTTTTAGCTGGAAGATACTCGAATGTTCCAATGGAAGCTATACTTGAGAAAAGTAGGTATGTTGCATACGTTGAAGAAGAACTCTGTATAGCTTGTGGTAAATGCGCTGAGAGGTGTCATTTCAATGCTATAAAAATAGAAGATTTTGCAAAGGTCGATGAAAAAGCCTGCTTTGGATGTGGTGTTTGTGTTACTGGTTGTGACCAATCGGCAATAAAATTGAAAGCTGTTAGACCGAAGGAGCACATTCCATGGTGAGATTATGAACTATTTTTTTGAGGATTTTGAAGTTGGGATGAGATTTGAAAGCCCCGCAAGAACAA
>CAYZIW010000027.1:1489-21705 GCA_964478605.1 uncultured archaeon
AAGCAGATATTGTGATGTTCGCAGCTTTGAGTGGGGATTGGAATCCGATTCACGTAGATGCTGAGTATGCAAAGGGCACGATTTTTGGAAAAAGGATAGCTCATGGCTTGTTAACGCTTTCAATAGCGTCGGGTTTGCTTACAAGATTGAGAATTACTGAAAAAACCATCGTAGCATTTTATGGGATTGAAAAGTTACGATTTGTAAAGCCCGTATTCATCGGGGACACGATTAAAGCTGTGATGGAGGTTTTAGAAAAGGAAGAAAAGAGTGGTAAGGATTACGGAGTTGTAAGTTACGATGTAAAAGTCTACAACCAAAACAACGAAGTCGTGTTAACATATATAGCAAAGGTTGCAGTTATGTCAAAATTTGCGCAGAGAAAGTAATATAAAGGTATCAACTTCTTAAACACCATGAAAAAAGAGGTGGATGAAGTAGATAAGAGGATCATTGAAGGTATATTAAAAGGCAAGACTCAGAACGAGATAGCTGAGGAAGTTGGCGTCACTTTGCGTACTGTTCAAAACAGAATTCGCATGCTAGAAGAGAAAGGATACCTTAAAAAGCTGAAAGATGGTTATTGGGTAGCGGATTACCAGAAATTAGGGCTTAGCATGCTTGCCGTGGTTTTTTTGGATTTAGACATAACCTCGAAAGATCGAATCGAGGAAGTTGTGGAGCATTTTAAAAAACTGGATTATGTTGAAAACATCTTTGAACTCGTGGGTTCAAATTATGATCTGTGTTTGATTGTCAGATACAAAGATCTGGAGGAATACAGAAACGAGCGAAGAAAGTTTATGCAGTGGTTTAAAAATAACGGCATAAAGATCAACCACTTCCATACTTTTATAGCATCCAAAACCTACAAGGACCATCGAAGAACTAAGATAACTTAATTTTTTATACTCTCTCGACTATCTTAGCTGATGAGTTGGAACCTCTGGTTTGGAAAATTGGAAGATAACAAGCTCAATGTAGTTGACTTTCATGTTGCATTTCAAAATGCCCAAAATGACTCACCTTTACCTTTCAATCTTTTCGAAGTTGGAAAAAGTCTGTTTAGAGGTGATAAAGATTACTACAAGACATTAAGAAAGGTAGCTATAAAAATTTGTGAAGAAAGGGTTGAAAAAGAGCTGAAAAGAGAAGATAGATACGTTGTAGCTCTTGTTAAAGCATTAGAAGAGATAGAAGAGTCGATGAATTTGCTTGGCGAAAAGCTGGATGATATAAGAGGGATCGTGGAAAACGAATTAACGAAGGCCTTTGATGACAGAATAAAGTACCTAGATGAGATGAGTAAGATGATTGAAAACGAGATTGAGAGAGTTATGACGAAGATAGCTCCAAACATGACCGAACTTTTGGGAGCAAAGATAGCAGCGAAACTTCTTGAAAGAGCAGGAAGTTTTGAAAAGCTTATAAAGCTACCAGCAAGCAAAATACAGATTATAGGGGCAGAGAAAAGCCTTTATAAAGCCTTGTCAAGGATTAAAAAAGGACAAAAAGCGAAAGTACCAAAGCATGGAATTATATTCGTACATCCCTACATCAGACAACTTCCGAAATCCAAGAGAGGTAAAATGGCAAGATTTCTGGCGGCAAAGATAGCTATAGCTGCAAAAATCGATTACTTCAGGGGAGAACTTGACGAGAGCATTCTGGAGGCTGTAAGGAAAAGGTACGAGGAGTTGTCAAGATGAAGGAGATAATGCGAAATGTTTACTTGAAAGATGGAAATCTGTTTACGAAAAGTAGGTATGGAAGTCACTATGGAGAAAAGGTGCTTTCTGGCTATAGGGAGTGGATTCCATGGAGAAGCAAACTTGCAGCAATGATCTTAAAAGGCTACAGGGTATCTTTCAGTGGAAAAGAGAAATTACTATACTTGGGTGCTGCGGCTGGTACTACTGTAAGTCATTTGGCAGACATCTTGGATGAGGGAATAATATACGCTGTGGAGTATGCCGCGAAACCTTTTGTAAAACTGCTTGAATTGGCTAAAGAGAGGGAGAACATAGTTCCGCTTTTATTTGACGCCTCAAAACCTCAGATGTACAGCGGGATAGTCGAAAAAGTAGATTTTATTTACCAAGACATCTCGCAGAGAAACCAGATAGAGATACTCGAAAAGAATATCGATTTCTTTCTGAAAAGGGGAGGCAGCTTCTTAATAATGGTTAAGGCTAGAAGCATAGATTCAACCACATCTCCTTCTGAAGTTTTTAAGGAAGTGATAAGACGGATTAAAGAGAAGTTTGAGCTTCTAGCTACGGATTCACTTGAACCCTACCACAGAGATCATATATTTATATATGGGAAGATTTAACTTCATTTGCAAGGTTGTGCGCAGCTCTGATAGGTTCGGGCAATTTATGACCTTTTATACAACTCTTAACAATTTTAATTGAGCTTTCGATACTCACAAAGCTTCCTGGTGAGATGTAGAGGGGGTTACATCTTTTGCAACTTTTAAGCACAAACCCTATCATCTCTTTTCCATCTTTTAGAAAAATACTATCCCCAAGCTTAACCTCTTCCCCAAAGAGCTTTCTTTTGGTTACACCTATGGTTGGTTCAGAAGTTTTTATTGAGATGTATGTTGCCAAACCACATCTTCTTGGATGAGCGATTCCACTACCATCGACTAAGATTATACATTTCCCGCTTAGAATTTTTTTTAAGGCTGACAGTGCGGGTTCACCTTCTCTGAACATAAGGAATGTTGGAATGTATGGGAATTCAACCTCTTTGATAGTAAAATTGCTTTCAACCTCTTTTAGTTCTGGATAAGTGAATTTTACGGCTGCAGATATGACTTTCTCTCCCAAAAAGGCCTGATCAACTCCTATAGCGTATTCCAACTCTTCGATCCTATATTTGTCCTCTAGGGATACTTTTCTTGCCATTTCGAGCTGAATTCTCTTCAGTTCCTCAAACAATGCCAGTACCTCCTGTGGACTCTTTTTACATCTTCAATGTTGGATTTAAGCTTCTCATAAACGTTTCTTTTTCTCCAGATAAGTTCGGAGAGGTAATTTTCTGGTTCCCTTATATTAGAAATATCCAACCCAGCCATTGCGGCAATTATTCCTAGGTTTGTGTACGGCAATGCAGCTTCGACACTGTAACCGCCTTCAAGCACAGCTACAAGCCTTCCATTACAGAGCTCCTTCGACATCTCAACAGCCCACCTCATCATCTCGGCATAACCTTTTGCCGTTAAAGCTAAACTCGTAAGTGGATCTGTAAAATGATTGTCCTGGCCGGCAGATATGGCTATGAACTGTGGAGAGAATTCCAGAATTACAGGTTCGATTATCTCATCGATCACCATCATGTATCCCTCATCTCCAGTGCCGGGAGGTAGAGGAATGTTTATCGTGTAGCCTTCACCTTTCCCAGCACCGCATTCATGCGGATAACCAGTTCCAGGATAAAGAGGTATCTGGTGTGTGGATATAAAAAGAACTCTGTCATCTTCGTAGAAAACCTCTTGAGTTCCATCGCCATGATGAGCATCCCAGTCGAGTATTGCAATCCTTTCAAATCCTCTTTTAAGTAGCCATTTAACCATGATCGCCATGTTGTTAAGGTAGCAAAATCCTGCCCCTATCCATGGTTTTGCGTGATGACCTGGAGGTCTGACCATTGCGAATGCGTTATCTACTTCTCTATCCAAAACAGCTTTAGCGGCTCTGATCGCTCCACCAGCGGCAAGTAAAGCCCTTTGAAAAACACCTTTTGGTATGTTTGTGTCGTAGTCGATTATACTAACCCCTTTTTCGCTCTCTCTCATCAAAAATTCCAGGTATTCTTTGGTATGGACTTCGAGGACATCTTCAATCATCGCCGGAGTAGGTTCGAGCAGTTTAACTGTGTAGCCATCTATTATACCTTCTTCGATGAGTTGGTCTAGGGTGTAGGCCAATCTTTCTCTTCTCTCAGGATGTATGGGGGATTGTTCATGCTTTAAGTATTCTTCATGAAACACCAATCCAGTAACCATCACTAACAATTTTACGGATAGTCTTTAAAAACTTCTGCTACAGCATCCGGAAATTTGTAAATTTAAGAAAAGTCTTATTAACCGAAATGACGAGTTTTTTTGTGAATACTGGAAACATGGAAACTTTGAAAACTGATAGTGTCGAATCGGAGTATTCTGCTGCCTCAATAGAAGTATTGGATGATCTTGATGCTGTAAGAAAAAGGCCCGGGATGTATATAGGTAACGTAGGTATTAGGGGTTTGCACCATCTTTTATGGGAGATTGTAGATAACAGCATCGACGAATACCTTGCTGGATACTGTAAATCCATAAAGGTTGTTCTTCACAAAGACGGATCAGCCACAGTCGAAGATGATGGTAGAGGAATTCCAACAGAGATGCATCCGAGTGGAAAACCTGCACTTGAGGTTGTGATGACAAAACTGCATGCCGGTGGCAAGTTCAACAGGAAAGTATACAAAGTATCCGGAGGTTTGCACGGTGTAGGCTTATCCGTTGTTAATGCTCTCTCCGAAGAGCTCGAAGTTTGGGTAAAAAGAGGTGGAAAAATATTTTACCAGAAATATTCAAGGGGTAAACCTGTTACTGATCTGAAGATAGTAGGGGAAACGAACGAAAGAGGGACTAAGATAAAGTTCAAGCCAGACAGTGAAATCTTCGAAACCGTAGAACTTCGATACGATATAGTATCTCTCAGGCTTAAGGAGCTGGCTTACATAAACAAGGGTCTTAGGATAGTTCTCGAAGATGAGCGTGTGGGGAAAATAGAGGAGTATAAGTTTGATGATGGAATTTTGGGGCTTATAAATGCAATGAACAAAAGTAAAACTGTAATTCACGAACCTATCTATATACTTGGCAGTAAAAATGACATTGAAGTTGAGATAGTGCTGCAGTTCACAGATTCTGAAGTTGAAAACGTACTAGCATTTGTAAACAGTATAAATACTGTAGAAGGAGGTACGCACGTCGTAGGATTTAAAACTGGATTGACAAGGGCGGTAAATGAATATGGAAGAAAAAATTTGAAAAAGTTTGAGCCTTTAACTGGACTAGATATAAAGGAAGGCCTTACGGCTGTTTTGAACCTAAAAGTTCCTGAACCTCAGTTTGAAGGGCAGACAAAATCTAAATTAACGAACTCGGATGTTAAGACAGTAGTTGAATCGATAACTTATTCATCTATCCTTGAATGGCTTGAAAGTCATCCAAAAGAAAGCGAAATACTGATCGAAAGGTTTATAATGAATAAAAAAGCTAGAGAAGCTGCTAAGAGAGCTAAAGAGCTTGTAAAAAGAAAAAATGAACTCATAAGCACTCTTCCAGGAAAATTGGCAGATTGTTCATCGAAAAATCCCGAAGAAAGGGAACTTTTTATAGTTGAAGGGGAATCTGCAGGTGGATCTGCAAAACAGGCAAGAGACAGGAGATTTCAAGCTATTTTGCCGATAAGAGGTAAAATCATAAATGTGGAGAAGGCAGGAATGATCAAAATGTTGAAAAATGACGAGATAAAGGCGATAATTTCTGCAATCGGTGCTGGAATTGGCAAAGATTTTGATATAAAACGGGTTAGATATAGGAAGATTATAATAATGACTGATGCCGACATTGATGGAGCGCACATCCGGACACTTTTGCTTACATTCTTTTACCGCTACATGCGTCCTATAATCGAGGCTGGATACCTCTATATAGCCCAGCCACCGCTTTACAGAGTAACAAAGAACAAAAAAACTTACTACGCTTACAGTGAATCTGAATTAGCAAACCTACTTGAAAAGCTGGGTGAGGCAGAAGTGCAGAGATACAAGGGTTTGGGGGAAATGAATCCTGAACAGCTTTGGGAAACAACGATGAATCCACAAAATAGGATGTTAATTCAGGTTACGATTGAAGATGCTAAGAAGGCTGATGAACTCTTCAGCATTTTAATGGGTGAGGACGTTGAAAGCAGGAGGAATTTCATTATTGCGTACTCGAAAGAGGTGAAAAACCTTGATATCTAAGAGGTACGAAAGACAGATCCATCTTATTGGAAAAATTGGACAGGAAAAATTATCGAAATCTAAAGTCCTTGTGGTTGGTGCTGGAGGGCTTGGAAGTTCGGCAATTGCTTATCTTGCTGCAGCTGGCATTGGTAAGATAGGAATAGTTGACGGGGATAAAGTTGAAGAGTCCAATCTTCAGAGACAAATAATTCATGCAGGAAAGCTGGGAAAAAATAAAGCCGAATCTGCGGCGGAATTTGTAAAGATTCTTAATCCGGAAGTTGAAGTTGAAGTTTATCCGCACGAATTTGACGTCGAAAAAGCTGAGAGCATAGTTCGAAAATACGACGTTGTTTTGGGATGTCCAGATAATTTTCAAACAAGGTTTTTGATAAATGAAATTTGTGTGAAATTAAAAAAACCTTTTGTACATGCCGCAATCTTTGGCTGGGAAGGAGAAGCTGGAGTTTTTTTAGGAAAGCCATGTTACAGATGTTACATCCCCAATGGAGTCGAAAGTATCGGGAATGCAGTAATTGGGACTACAGCAGGTATCTTTGGCTGTATCCAAGCTTTGGAGACAATAAAGATAATTACCGGATGTGGGGACACTCTTTATGGAAAGATATTAAGAGTAGATACTAAAAGCTGGCAATTTTTCGAGCTTAAAATAAAATCCAATCCTAAATGTCCGGTTTGTTCGAAAGAGGTGAGTTGATGATTGAAAGACAATCTGTGAATTTTGACACCTATATTGAAATCGTAAAACCGATTGTAGAAGATGTAAGAAGAAATGGAGATGAAGCTGTGAAGAGGTATGAAAAGCAGTTCAACGGTTTGGAAATCTCAAACTTTCGAGTTAAAAAGAAAGAGATAGATGATGCCTACGAAAAAGTGGACGATGAGTTAATAGATGCTCTGGAAATAGCAAAAGAAAATGTTTCTCGTTTTCACTCGATTACAGCTGTTGATAGGGAGATAAAAATAGATTTTGGAGATTGCATAATGGGTAAAGTTTATACCCCAATAGAGATTGTGGGAGCTTACATTCCAGGCGGTAGGGCGAGTTACCCCTCAACAGCTATCATGATCGGCATTCCTGCAAAAATAGCTGGGGTTAAAAAGCTTGTGGCTTGCACACCAGCAACAAAGAACGGAATAAATCCTTTAACGCTCGTTGCATGCGATATAGCTGGTTTCGATGAAATTTATTCTATAAGCGGTGCACAAGCTATTGCAGCGATGGCTTACGGTACAGAAAGTGTTCCAAAAGTTTACAAGATAGTTGGGCCAGGCAACATCTACGTTACTGCAGCAAAGTTGTTGGTTTCTAAAGATGTAGCCATTGACATGCCAGCCGGGCCTTCAGAAGTTTTAATAATAGCTGATGAAACTGCAAATCCGGAATTCGTCGCTTACGACTGTCTAGCTCAACTTGAACATGATCCTATGGCTGTAGCGGTTTTATTAACTACTTCTGAAAGTTTAGCTCAACGGGTTTCAGACATTCTAAAAGAGAAAAACTTCTTTTGCAAATTAGTTCCAAATGTTGAAGACGCTATAAACTATGCAAACGATTTTGCCCCAGAACATCTGGTTTTGAACGTAAAGAATGCTGAAAAGTATTTGGAAAAAGTTAAAAATGCTGGAAGTGTTTTTATTGGCAACTTCTCTCCAGTAGCTGCTGGAGATTACGCGAGCGGAACGAATCATGTACTTCCCACTTCTGGATTTGCCAAATTTTACTCGGGTTTGAGTGTTGAGAGTTTTATGAAACACTATACCTTCCAAATTCTAAAGGAAGAAGCTTTGAGAAGGATAGGAGAAGCAGTAGTTAGACTGGCAGAAGCTGAGGGGTTGAGGATGCATGCAGAAAGTGTAAGAAAAAGAATTCATTCTTCAACCTCAAAAACCTCTTCATAGAACCTTTTGAGCATTTTTTTGTCCATCATCAGTTCCTTTTCTTTTAAAACTTCTCTTTCAAGCTTTCTAAGCGCTACATGAAAAGCGTATTCAACTCCCCAGCTTTCTCCAGTCACCATGAAGTTCCCCTTGGAACTTGAAAGTTTTAACCTGACATGAATCAGCGGCAATCCTCTGAACTTTTCTTTGTGTCTCTTTATGTAAACAAATAGATAACTCTCGCCCAAGAACTCCGAGAACTTTCTCATCAACTTCTCTACATCCTCCATTATTGCATCCCTGTCGAATTCGTCTATTTTTATGTCCGAAGTTATTATCTGCACCGCAAAATCCTTCTTTCCTATCTCTACTTTTTTCAGATAGTACTCGAGGATATCTTTCTTAACTAGTATGCCTTCTAACATCCCATCTTTGGTTACGGGCAAGCTTGAGATGTTATTTTCGACCATCAGCTGTATTGCTTCGCTTATGCTGTCTATCTTCTGAACAGTTATCGGTGGGGAACTCATAATGCTTTCCACTGTAATAGCCAGCGTCTTCTCCTTCTCACCACTTGCATCTCCGAATCTGGCTCTCTTTTTAGGGACGATTACTCTATCAAGTATATCCTTCGCAGTAATTATACCTATTACTTTGTTGTTCTCATCTACGACTACTAGCCTCTCTACTCCATAGTTTCGCATCGTTGCGAGGGCTTTTGCCGCACTTGCATGAGCGCTTACCGTATAAACTTCTGGATTCATGACATCTGCTACTTTTACACCTGAAAGATCATCCTTCAACTTTAGCAGGAAATCATCGATGTATATCGTTCCGTACTCTTTTCCAAGCTTAACAACGACAAAGGGTGTTGAATCTTCTACGAACCTTCTTGCTACCTTTTCTGGATCCAAATCTTCAATTGACAAAATTCCAGTTCTTATCATTGTACTTTTGACTTTCGTTTCTTCAGGGTTTTTTATTGCGCTGCTTCTTATAAGGTCTCTTTCTCTGACAACTCCAACGATCACCCCATCTTCTTCCACCAAAATTGCGTGTGGTTTGGAGAACTTTTCAAGTAACGGTACGAGTTTTGAGATCGTATCTTCAGCGTTGATAGTTTCAAACTCCGATTTTATTAAATTTTTTACATCTTCTGTATTCATATTATCACCCCCAAAGCAATTGAAAGCAAAATACATAGGAAGTTGAAAGCTAAAAAAGTTGCGATTGTGGTTCCACTTCTCTTCAAGGCCATCGTTGAGTCATCCATAATTCTTCCAAAAACTTTCACATCCACTGAGACCTCCCCAAATCCTACTTTTGTTTCCTTGAGCTCAGCTTTTTTACACTCCTCAACGAGCTTTTCAACATACTCCCAGTCCTTCTCACAAGCGCCAGCAGGTTTATAGTTGGTTTTTGTTCTTATCCCTGTTTTTGCGTGGTTATCTGTAGAGGTGACTATGGCTGTGTAGCCAATCTCCGAAAATTTCCTTTCTACGTATTTTCTGAAATTTTTTTCAACGTTATTTGAGTCGAAAATAACTATTGCATACTTTTCGCCATAGTCGAGAAGAATTGCTGCCAAATAGTTGCATATGCTTTCGCTTGATGCAGAAATTTTGACGAATCCACTCCTAACTTCTACTCTTTCAAATTCTACATTTTCGGCAATCTTTACAAGTGCCTCTATTTCTTTAAGCTCTTCTTCGCCAACATCGTAACCGCTTTTGTAGGCATTATGACAGTCTATAATAACCTCTTTGGATCTTACTTCGAAATCATCGATTGCTTCCTTTCCACTTACAAAGATCAACTTGAATTTGCTGAACGGAAAGCAAAAAGCTTCAAATCTATTGTTTTCGAGATATACTGGTTTTCCAGCGTAAACTTCACTCAATTCGAGAATTTGAGCAGCTTTAAGAATTTTTACAACTGAATTTGTGCTTGTCGGATTCCATCTGTGTGAGGTAGAAGAATGGAGATATACTGTGTTTCCTTGAGATAAAAATTCAACCATTTTAGCTCCGCCGACATTTCTGAAAGGTCCAGGATGGAAGTCGGTAGTTAAAACATCTACACATCCGAAACTTATCTTTCTAACTCTACCATTTCTTGTCTCTCCCCACTCGTCGAACAAATTTTCCAGATAGTCGGGCTTAGAAGTTAACCAATGCAAAACAAAGTTTTCCACAAATTTGCGCGAGTTTACTTTCCCTGCGTTGAAGTCGAGTATCTTGAGAAAAATCAAAAGGAGAAGAAAAGAGATAGCAATGATCAAAATCGTTTCAGGTTTGGGTTCGACAAACAGAAAAGGTATTATGCTTGCAATCGAAGAAATCTTTTTGATTTCTGAACAGAAATACATTACGAGCAAAAAGAAGAAGTAAATTCCAACAACGGTATCGAAGGTTAAACTAAAAGGAAAGGCCATCAAAACCAAAAGGCTTGAAAGAAATACCGACCGGCGAAGGTTAAACTGCAGCTTGGCAATTTTAATACAGATAATTTGTACTAAGAAAACTGTCAGCCAGAGTTTTATAAGCTGAATTTTAAAAGTTGAAAGTAGAAGGGTCCCTAGGGCGAATGGTATAAGAATTCTATTTTTTGGTATAGAAAAAAGTAGATTATAAAGTTTTTCAGCATTTGTGAAATTTTTCTGTTCCATCATAAAACGATCGACCTAATCCTTTCCCAAATTTTATCTACAGCATTTTTAGTAGCATCATCCATCTCAACAACTTCTGGGTAGTCTCTTTCATAACCCTCGCTTCTAAGCTTTCTGGTTGCATCTATTCCGAGCTTTCCTGCCAAGTTGGGAATATAGGCTGCATGATCTAAGGAATCTGTAGGTGATGGGGGCAGTAATATAACATCCCTTGCCGGGTCGAACCTTGTTGTTGTTGCCCATAAAACTTCGCCGATGTTGTGGACGTTAACATCTTCATCCACAACGATTACAACTTTTGTCAGAGACAGCATTCCAAGCCCCCAAAGTGCATACATAACCTTCTTCGCCTGCCCTGGGTACCTTTTTTTGATCGAAACTATCGCTAAGTTGTGAAAAACTGCTTCGGCTGGTAGATTTATATCAACAATCTCTGGTATAAGCATCTTAATCAACGGTAGAAATATCCTCTCCGTGGCTTTTCCAAGAAAAGCATCTTCCATTACCGGTTTTCCAACTACCGTGGAATGGTAGATCGGATCTTCTCTGTGGGTTATGTTGGTTATGTGAAAAACTGGGTAGGGTTCTGGTGGTGTGTAGTAGCCAGTGTGATCTCCAAACGGCCCCTCTAACCTTAGTTCGTCAGTTCTCACGTATCCTTCAAGAACGATTTCAGCCGTTGCTGGAACAACGAGGTCCACTGTTTCACATTCAACCACTTTAACGCTTTTTCCTCTAATAAACCCTGCAAAAGCAAGTTCGTTCATATTTTGTGGCAAAGGTGCTGTTGAAGCATAAAGAACTGCTGGATCTACTCCTATTGCCACAGCAACTTCTATCTTTTTATCTCCTCTTTCGGCAGCTTTTCTTAAATGTTCAGCGCCATGTTTATGTATCTGCCAGTGCATGCCGGTTGTTCTACCATCAAATACCTGCATTCTGTACATCCCAGCGTTGATTTCACCGTTTTCTGGGTCTTTAGTGATTACAACAGGTAAAGTTATATATCTCCCTCCATCCTTCGGCCAGCATTTCAGAATTGGAAATTTTTCCAAGGATTCAGCTCTTTTTTCTTTACAGGGTGCATCAGACACTTTTTTCGGCTTTAGCGAGAGAACATCTTTTAAAATTCCAGCTCCTTTGGCCAAGTCCAGTATTGAAGATGGCTTGAAATCTATTATAGAAAGAAGTTTTTCGGTAATTTCTTCAAATCTTTCGACCTGCAATGCTAGTTTCATCCTCCTCTCACTTCCAAATGCATTTAGAAGTACAGGTATATCATAACCTTTTGGTTTCTCGAAAAGTAAAGCTTTTCCACCATTTTTAACAACTCTTCTTACGATTTCGGTCATTTCAAGAATTGGACTTACTTCTTCCCTTATTCTTGCAAGTTCTCTCTGTTTTTCCAGTTCTTCAACGAACTCTCTAAGATCTTCGTACGCCATCGATCTATTTTCTTAGCAGCTACATAAAAATTATTTGATTAGATCGAGAAAAATTTCACAAGAAATACCGATAGGAGAGATAGCAGGATCAACAAAAGTACAGCCAAAGCCACAATCTTCATGATCTTTGATATCTTTAGGAACTCTTTCCTTGTTAAACTTTGAAACTCCAGAAGCTTGTGACTACCTTCAAACCTCTCAGATCCTGAAAATTTGACCTCCAATTTGTGCTTACCTGCGTAAGGAGCGACAAATTCAAATGAGTATATACCACATTCGTTAGCCTCAGCCTCGCCGATTTTTGTTCCATCAAGGTAAACAGAAACTTTTCCCTTCATCGGTTTCCAACTTTTATCCTCTTCGCAGTAGTAAGTAAGCCAGCCTTCTACACTTGTAGTCTCGCCCTCTACCGGGGCTGCGTTGCTTAGATGGGCGGAAACACGAGTCCTAGTGTATGAGGAATCTGAAGAAAGCATAAACGATCACAATTAATATTAAGATGTGTTTCAATCCTGCTTCAAGTTTACCCTCACCAACGTAACCTGCAACGAGTCCAGAAAACACTGAAACTACTATCGAAGTTTCGAAAAACGCCATCTTTGCAGAGTTGAAGTCTATTCCTATCGACATCTCAGAGACGCTAACTTGGGTTCCGCTAACAACTGTAAGCAGGCTGTTTAACATAACGTAGGCGGTGTAAAGAAACACTGCCATTGCCATATATATAATTACGGTGTACATAAACATCTGGTTTCTTACTCTACTCTTTGTGGCTACTTCAAATTCGGAGTAGGTTGAAGCTATTAGCAACGCTTCTCTAATGTTTGGTGTGGCCTCTATGGCTTTTATAAGCATCGAGATAGCTCTTGCGAATATGCTCGATCTAACTCTTCTTTCCATCTTCTTGAAAGCGGAGGTTATCAGTTCACCCCATTCTATCTCCCTCTTCGCATAACTTACTTCTCTACTTAAAAGGCCCAATTCTGCTTCAGATATATGCTTAAGAGCCTCAACAACATTAAGACCTGCCTCATTTAGAGATGCAAGCTGTTTCAGGAAATCCGGTAGTTGGGTTTCCATCTTCTTGATTAGATAGTTCTTATATTCAATGAAAAATATCAGTGGTGTTGTGAATATTACGATCGAGACAAAGAGAAGGACATCCAGCTCGAACCTTGCATGGCCGAGTATTATAACAAGAGCTGGAGGAATCAAGAGGTAGAATGTCAAAGCTCTTATTGGTAACATGTAGAGGTCCAGTTGGAACGGTTGCAGCAGGAAGTATTTTATTTTATTTAGCGTTCTTTTAAACTTTAGAATTCTGAACTCCGGTGGAAACTCTTCAATTGGGGCATCTATTTTTTCGACTTCTCTTTCAATTTTACTCAACTCCTTGTAGCTGCTCTCAAAGGGCATCGAGGCTCTTACAAGGAATATTATGATGAAGGATCCAAGAGGTACAAGCAAATACAGAAGTATCCTGTATGTTTCCAAAACGCCACCGCCAAGCATCTGGAAAACTACAAGAACTATTAGGAAGAAAAGTGGAGCTACGATGAAAAGTGCTAGGTATATTTCGGAAAATATTTGAAGAGTCTCGAAGAGCAAGGAGTAAGTAGTCTCCCTTTCAGAAAAATACTGCTCGGATTTCGATTTTAGGTATTCTGTAATCTTTCCCCCACTCTCATAGACGTTGATCAAATTTTCAAGGAAGGTCTTCAGCTTTTCAGAAGGTGTTGTGTTCGATACAAATCTGGTTGCTAGAAGAAGATCGTAGCCGAAGAGATCTACCAACAGGATTATCTTTTCGAATTCTCTGCTTAGTTCGTCAAAGATATGCCTGTGCTCGGCAATGAACCTGAATATCGTGATTAAATTTACACCACCTTTTGTCATTCCGAGCATCGTGTTTACGGCGTGTGGTAAAGCGGAGTCAATCTTTTTGGCTCTTAAATTTGCTACGTAGAAGGGATATGACAATATAAGGTATCTCGTTATAAGGAAGGAGATCGATGCAAATAGGATCGAGAAAACTGAGATCCAGAGAAAGTTAGGAAAATACGGAGAAACTAAATAATACGGAATGAGCTTTGTAGACACTAAATACCCCAATATTGCACCCGGTACTGTGGCTAAGATGGAGTAGAATAGGGAGATCGCAGCATATTCGTAATTCGTAAAATTAAGTCGGGCTTTTTCAATTGCTAGCGTCAGCTCTCTATTTTTGACCTCGTCGAATCTTTTCTGAACAAACCTTACAAAGAAAGACGGGACGAACATAATTCACCCTTTAAGCTTATCAAACGCTGTTTCTGGATCAGCGTAGTAGCTGTGTACTAAATTTGTGAATCTAGTATAGTTTGTAATCCCCCTTCTTGCCATAAGTTCTAAAAATTCTTTTCTCCTTCTTAGCTCTTCGTAAATTTCGTTCAAACTATATCCGAGCATTTCTGCTATCTTTTCCAGCTTTCTTGGCATGGAGATCTCAAGATGGCCATCGGTTTTTGGATCCCACTTTACGAACTGATTGACCAGTAGATTTTTGTCTAAGGGGTCAACTCCTAGGATCTCGTTGACTTCCTTGGTTCTTCTGTATCTTTCTTTACCTTTTATCCACATAGTTTGTACGAGAATTGTATCGAGGAATTGCAGCATACTCCGAGGTACATTTAAGGGCTGACTTTCAAGCCTGTAAACCACTTGGTTTATATCTCCAGCATGGAGCGTGGAATAGCATGCATGTCCAGTTGACATCGCCTGAAACAGAGTTTGTGCCTCTCTTCCACGAACCTCCCCAACGACGATGTAGTCTGGTCTCTGTCTTAAAGCCGCTCTAAGCAGGTCGTACATATCTATTTCTGTCTCGCCTATTCCAGTTCTCGTAACTTGTGCTAACCAGTTTTCGTGTATAAGTTTTATCTCTCTAGTATCTTCTATGGAAACTATCTTTGCGTCTGGTGGAACGAACATCAGTATCGCATTGAGAGTTGTGGTTTTTCCGCTTGCAGTTTCACCAACGATCATGGCTGAAAGTTTGTATTCAACGCATAGCCAAAGGTATGCCATAACTCCAGCAGGAACCGTTTTTCGGATTATGAGATCTGTGGGTGTTAAAGGATCCGTTGTGAATTTTCTTATTGTGAAGCTTGAACCCTTGGGTGTAACTTCTGTACTGAAAGTCGCTTGAAGTCTGCTTCCATCAGGTAGTGTGGCATCTACAATCGGATTAGATATGCTTATGTGCTTGCCGCATCTTTGGACGAGTTTCATGACAAGTCTGTCGAGTTGCTCTCTTTCAAGTCTAATGTTAGTCTCAAGATTTCCGAATTTGCTGTGGTAGATGAATATAGGTATCTCATAGCCGTCGCAGGAGATATCTTCGATATATTTATCCTGTACCAAGGGATCTATAACTCCATAGCCAAAAAAGTCTCTGAAGAGGTAGTACAGCATTCTTGCAAAAAAAGTACCTTCTGTTTTAACTGCGTAGTCTTTAAGGAGTTTTTTTACATTTGAAACTAAGATTTCAGCCCTATCTTCAAGTTGAATTGATACATCTCTAAGGCTAAGAATTCTTTTGAGATCTGAAACTAGTAAGGAGATTAGATTTAGTTCTGCAATGTTTAGCTTAGGTTCGATAACATGATACTTCTGTTTAAAACTCTTGTCCATCGTTACTACAGCTTTTACGAAGGGTTCTACAATCCAGTATTCATTTACTATTTCAAGATCCCCAAATTCTACCTTTAGATCGTAAAATTCTGTCAGATACTTTTTGAGGATCTCGTAGTGTTTCATATATCATCTGAAGTTTTCAAGCACTTCATCGATCAGCTCGTAGGAGCTCTTTATCTTGCTTACATCTCCAAAGTACGTCAGGTTCCATATTACGATATGTTCAACGCCAATCTTTTCGTATTTCTCGAAAATCTCCGTAATCTGTTCAGGAGTTCCGGCTATGAAAGCTATCTTTGATACTTCATCTGGGACTTTTTTAGCAGCTTCAAGTATTTTTTCTTTGCTGTATTCTGTCGGAATGTAGTCCATAAGCCCGTAGAACTTACCAAAAGGATGCTTGTATCCCAAAGTTTCGTAGAATTCAGATGGAAGTAGAAGAGCGTGAACCTTCAGTATTGGGGTTCTTAGTAGTTTTAAAACCTCTTCTTCACTTTCGTCAATAACAACACTTGCAAACAAAGCTTTTGTGACCTCTTCGGGATCCCTTTCAAACTCTTTAGCATATTTTTCGAGTTTTTTAACTTTTTCAGCGTAAACCTCTGGTGTTAAAGTTGTGGGTAACCAGCCATCACAGTACTTCGCTGTAAGTTTTAGCATCTTATCTCCATGTGCTCCAAGCCAAATTGGCATCTCCCCTACTGGCTTCAGATCAAAAACAGCATTTTTCAGCTTGTAAAATTTGCCTTCAAAGTTTATCGTCTCTCCATAGTCTGTTTCGAGCATAATTCTTATCAACTTTAATGCTTCTTCGAGTTTTGCAACAGGTTTGCTATAATCTAGTCCGTAGGGAATGATATTCTCCGCCTCGCCCGCACCTAGGCCCAATATGAATCTTCCATTTGTCGCATGGTTTGCAGTAACGGCTTGCTGCAAAAGAACAGCAGGATGCCTTCTTATAACTTCGCTAACGCTGGTGCCGAACTTTATTTTTTCACTTCCGTGTGCTGCATAGCATATTTCGCAAAAAGCATCGTAGAACATGTGACATGAGGGATAGCGAAGAGAGAAGGGGGTCTCAATCCATAGTTCATGTGGATACCATCCCATAAGATGGTCAGCAAACCAGATTGCAGCGTAACCTTTACTTTCTAGCCTTTTTACAACTCTCGTTGTTTCACTGATTGGTGGAAAAGTCGGTGCTACAGTTCCAAATTCCATGTCAATATTTGCATGAAAAACTTATTAAATTTTTTTCTTCAATATTGTGACACATTAACCTTGCAGGGTTCATTGTTTAAAAATTCGAAGATTTGAACAATTTCGATGTTTTATATCAAACTTTTGAGGCTTAAGATCGTCCCATCTTCTAGAATGACATTCCAATCAGAATAATCCCATTTTTTGAATAATATACCGGCAGGTCTTTCTAAATTGACCGCAGTTGACGCACAGAGTTCGTTGAACGCTGGAAGAACTACGACATCTTTCCTTTCATCTTCCATCTCAACACTACCTAGAAGAAAGGCTCTCTCTTTAAAACCTCCTACTTCGTCTGAAATATAAACCGACGGATGTGCATGTCCAACAATCCATCTTTTAGCATTTTTAACCTCTTCAGGAAGTATATGACCATGAAATACTGCGAAATCTCGCTCAATAAAAAATTTTTCTGCTTTGATGTATATATCGTGATTCCCCTTTACAATTATAACTTCACAACCAAGATCGTTAAGTTTTTTTAGGTCAAAATTCTTGTTGAAGTGTCTGACATCTCCTGCTATAATTATAGTTTCAAATTTTTCGGATAGTTCGTAAAGCTTTTTCAGAACTCCGGAATCTCCTATCTTAAGCAAACCTAAGTGTAAATCGGCTATTATGCATTTTTTGCCAATAGCGATGTAATCTCGATAGATCCTCATAGGAACAATCTCTTTTCGATCTCATCTAAGAGGTCTGAAATCTTTACACCATTCTCCTTCGCAAAGATCAGTGCTACAATTTCAAAGCTGAGTAAGTTTCCCATTTTCTCCTGCTTTGCGTTGATTTCGGCTATAATCTCCTGAAAATTTTTCCCTGTTTTCTCTGAAATTCTTTTTAGAATAATATCTAGCAGATTTCCCTTCTCCAGTGAATTTTTTTCATTTTTGCTGGGATCTTTTTTATCTACGTAGTTTTCGAGCTCCTCCCCAAAGCTCTTGAGATCCATACTAAATCACACCAAATTTTTTTAGTGAATCAAGAAAAGAATGAGTCGAGTGTTAAATCTTTCCCACTCTTTTTTCTCTTTTTTATCTTCGTACTTTCTTTTTTTTCGGTTTTAGCAACTTCTTTTTCTATTTCAACGTCTTTTTTCTCTTCTGTGTTCTCAAAAATTGTATCTTCGATCTTCGTATTTTCTTGGATCTTGCTTAAAGAAGATAAGAAACTTTCGTCCTCTATTCTGTGCAGATTATTTTCTTCTATAATTTTCCAAATTTCTTTAGCCCTATCTTTGTCGAGGAACTCTAGCTCTTCTTGGTTTAGATTGTAAAATGCTGCGATTCTTGCGGCTTTTTCGAGTTCAAGATTGTTTATAAGAGTCTTGATGTAAGGATAGAGTTCGGATTTAGCTTTAGAAATCGAAATATGTGAATATTTACCAATCTTTTCAAGTATCTTTTTATACTTTTCCCTTTCCTCTCTACTGCGAGCTAGTTCTTGCCAATTTTTGGGTCTTTGATATTTTGTGAATCCTTTTTTTGGATTCTCCTTTACCTGCTGGACTCCGACGGTCATTAAGTATGTTGCATACTTCCAAAGCCGATAATATTGCCGCCTCTTTACTCTTGAAAGGAAAATATCTGCTCTGGAAAGTAGCAGGTAAGCGGCAAGAAGATCCTTTTCGGAGTATTCTAGAGGGACGTTTTCATCTATCCAGCTGATCAATTCTTCAGGGGGCTCATCGAGAAGCATGGCTTCGTTATATACGGCTGCTAAGTTGGTTTTGAAGATCTTCTGCATCACTTTAAATACATCGGTTTCTTGAGTTCTTTTGCTGACTACAACATCTTCTATTGATATTTTTCTTTTTCCTTCTGCAATTGCCTGCAAATCATTAATTGCAGCTCTTAAATCACCACCAGCATTCTCGGCTATTGCTTCGAGGGCTTCGGCGTCTGCAGCGATCTTCTCAACTTCACATATTTTCTGGAGAACCTTCGTGATCTCTCTTTTCGTTAATCTTTTGAATGTGATAATCTCGACAAGGTTTCTGAGTTCAGCCGAAAGCTGGTAAGGGTCATTTGCTATGAGTATCATTGGCTGTCTTGGTTTTTTTCTTATTATTTTTATTAGAGCTCCCTCTCCTCCTTTATCCTCCTGTTTATGTATGTTGTCAACTTCATCAAGAACTATCAGCTTCATTCTACCTTCAAAAGAAGCTAAAAATTCTCCTTCATCACTTATAGTCTCGTTAAAAGCGCCCTCTCCGACGATCCTTTGGATAACTTCAAAACTTCTTTGATCACTAGCGTTTAACTCTACAAATTCCCAACCCATCGTGTTTGCGAGGGCTAAAGCTAAAGAAGTTTTTCCAACTCCTGGTGGACCGGCTAGGAGTAAAGGTTTAACATATTCTCCACTTTTCCACTTGTTTGCCCATTGAAGTATTCTTTCAACAATATCTTGACTGGTGACAACCTCTTTAAGATTCTTTGGCCTGTACTTTTCAACCCACAGCATTAATATGAATTCAACTCGGATGTATTTCGCTGTTGCGGTGATTGTCAACGTTTGGCACGAGAACGATTAAAAACTTCATTGACAAGGCTTATAAATATAGGACACAATTAAAAACGATGACTTCAATCAGCATACCCAAGCTGAGTGTTCCAAAATTCATGATCAAAAAATATCAGGAAACGCCACTTAAATTTAAAAACGTGTTTGATATAATTCGAAAAAGTTCGAAAGCTGAATGGCTTGACGATGAAACTTATAAGACCCTCTCAAAAAAATTGCAAAACTCTTTTAAACCTCCCGAGGGCTGGGTAGAGATTGAGAGTTATCCAGTTTATGGGAGATTTATAATTTCAAGCGTGCATGTGCTGTTCAACGACGAAGAAAACGAGTTCTTCTACTACGTACATGAGCCTCAACTTAGTGAAGAGGAGGAAGATCTTTTAAAGGACGTAGTTGGCAAGTTGGAGTTCTATGCTATAAGTCCTAAGGAAATTAAAGACAAGCTTAGTACTCTAAAAGCGAAGGTCGATTCGATACTTTTTGACTATAGAATAAAAATAGAGGGGGCAGACTACTTCAAATTCCTTTACCACGTTTTAAAAAGAACTGTACTTTTTGACAAGATAACTCCGATAATGTACGATCCTTACATCGAAGATATATCCTGCAACGGTTACAGAAAGCCAATCTACGTTTTTCACAGGAAGTATACCAACATGAGATCCAACATAGCTTTTACAGAGGAAGAACTCGACTCCTTCGTCGTAAATCTTGCTCAAAAGTGCGGGAAGCAC
>CAYZIW010000028.1:0-21340 GCA_964478605.1 uncultured archaeon
GAACCCGCCTCCTGGGATCCACAGTCCCAGAGGATAGCCGCTACCCCATCCGGGCCATGGTTAGAGATTGTAGAAACGTTGTGTATAAATTACTTTTGCATGCGGTTGAGACATAATTTTTAAACTGCCTGCTATTCCTCAGAAACTGTGAGACACACAACCCACATACTATTTGGAACACTGTTTGCAGTCCCTATAGTTTCATATTTATCCCTAGACCCCGCTCAAGCGAGTTATGCCATTTTCGCAGCTTTAATAGGTTCGCTTTTTCCGGACGTTGACCATCCTAAGTCTTACATAAACCGAAAGAGCTGGGGATTGTTTTACAAGGCTGTTTTGCAATCAACACATAGAGGTTGGACGCACAGCCTCTTTGGAGCTTTTATTTTCACCCTGATATCTGCGATGGTGTTCTTCTACATATTATGCTGTGATACGCTTTACTCGATGTTATTTCTTTTCGGATATCTCTCCCACCTTTTGGCTGATTCTCTTAACCCTACCGGTGTTAATTGGCTCTGGCCTAAGAAGAAGAAGTACAAAATAGCTATCATAAAAACCGGCTCAAAAGGAGAAGTTGTCTTTCAAGCTTTCTTGGTGATACTTTTGGCATTACTGCTTGCAGGATCCGCTCAAATAAAGCTCAAATAAATTATAAGAAATATAAAATATTAAATTTAATATTTTACAGATTTTATCTTTCCTTCTCCCTTTAAATTTACATCTCCAATCCAAAGGCCCTCCTCTTTTTTAATGAACGCCGGCAAAAGTTCGAAGCTTCCTTTGATCGCTATCTCTCCTCCTCTCATATCTCCACCAACGAAGCCGCAGGATCCATGTATTACTATCTGTCCTCCTCTCATCTCAGTCCCTACGAAGTCTCCGGCATCTCCTTTTATCTCTATTATCCCACCGCTCATTTTCTCTCCAATGTAGTTTCCCGCGTTACCTTCTATGACTATCTTTCCATTACTCATGCCCGTAGCGTCACCGTAGTATGCGCATCCTACAAGGTTCCCCGCGTTACCTTTGACAACGATCTCTCCTCCGCTCATCTCAGCTCCGAGCCAATCATCAGCGTTGCCTTCTACGACTATTTTTCCTCCCTTCATATAAGCTCCACAGTTTGTTCCAACGCTTCCTTTAATCAATATCTCTCCATCCTCCATTCTGCATCCGATCCACTTAACTCTACTGAAATCTCCGTCCAAGATGATCTTCTTGTCGTCTCCCTCTTTCTTTACTTCAAAGAGATCTCCAAGCTTCACCAAGTTTTTGCCGTAGTAGACTTTAAAATTAAGGATTTCATCCAAGCTTTTTGTTGCCAATTCTGGAGTTATCTCAGCTTCAACTGTTACGACAAAATTTACCTTCGGTTTTAATATGAGCATGATCTCACCTCACAACGATCTTCTCCGGCCTTCTAATCCAGCTCTCTTCAACACCGTAGTTCTTCAGTTCAACGCTGTAGTACTGGAAGTAATCTTCGATGTCCGGCATCACGGCATCTAAGTCAACCTTGCCTCTTGCATCGACCCAGTAAGTTCTACCCCAGACCTCCTTTACGAGCTCACCGTTCTTTACGATTATTTCTCCACCTTTGATCGTATAAACAGCTGTCTTAAGTGCTTTGTAGACCTTCTCAAATTCGTTGCTCGTATCTATATTCAAGGGATTCAGATCGTAGATCGCAACATCTGCATCCGCCCCAACGCCAAGATGACCTTTATTTTCAAGTCCAAGTATCTTTGCTGGCAGAGATCTGGTCATATGTATTAGCTCTTCAAGCGTCTTCTCCTTATCAATAGCTGCCAAACCGGTAGCCTTTTGCACGTACGGATTTACCTTCTGAAGTTCCTTCTCTCTCATCTTCCTGCTCATCAGCATCGCCATAACGTACGGGTACTCTGTGAAAGGTCCTCCATTTGGATAATCTGTTGTCAGTACAACCTTGTTGCTGTCGATTAGCAGCCCCAATTCTAAGCCTATAGCCCACTGCAAAGCATGAACCGGGTTGTTTGGGAGATACATCAAAGGAACAATTCCTGCTCCACCTTCAACTTCACTATCTTTGTTGCTCCACTTTGCTCCAGTTAAGCGATGAAGTGTAAACTGGAACGGTGCATCGCCGGTCATTGCAGTCGCATGTCCAAATATCGGCTGCCCCATGTCTATGGTTACGTTTTCCATGGAATTTACAACCTTTGCAATCTCAGCAGCTCCGCTTGCGGCATCTCTCCAGCTGCTTCCTGCATAGGAGTTGAACTGGACATGGGTTACATGCAGAACCTGTCTTTTACTGTTGCTGAACTTAGATGCAAGCTTTATAGTTTCGATGGTCGTCTGATAATTTCCCGGAACTCCGAGGTTGTTGCAATGCAGATGCACTGAATGTGGTAACTTCAGCTCTTCAGTAGCCTGAATGAGCGAAGTAATTATTTCTCTTGGAGTTATGTTAAACCCCGGTACTTGGTCGTCCAAGCTTCTTACATTTTTTCCATACATCCAAGCTTCTACACCGCCAGGATTGACAGCTTTAACGCCAAAGCCCTTCGTTCTTTCTATAGCCCATGCTATAAATGCTTTGAGCTTTTCAATGTTCTTTTCCTCAACAAATTTAAACACCAAATGCCAGTTTCCGAAAACTGGTAAAGCTGCCTTATCTATCATTGGAATCGCATCAAGTTCTTCGTGAGTATGCAAAGCACCGATAGGTGGCTGTGCAGCTTCGAAAGATACTGTATATCCCATCTTTGCGTATTCATAACCTATAGCCGGAGCTGTAAGTAAAACTCTGCCTACAGCAGCTCTAAAAGTATCAGCCACACGTCTTACGACTCTCATCTCTTCAGGACGCATTGTTCTGCCTGTGTTTATCTTACTCCCAGCGATATGGGCATGCATATCAACGCCGCCAGCGACTACGAGTTTGTTCGTAGCATCGATAACCTGACATTCCTCCTTCTTTACAGCCTTTTCATCCACGATCTTTCCATCCTTTATGAATATGTCCATCTTCTCCGCTTTAATTTTATTTTTAGGGTCGATAACAATACCGTTCTTTATATGGATAGCCATAAGCTCACCTCTTCTTCAACTCCTCAACCTTTTTTAGTATCTCAGCCAGTATTTTCTCATCGCTCCAGTATTTTGTTTCAACAACTTTTTTCAGCCTAAGAGGTATACAGTCCATTCTGTAAGCGGTCCCTTCAGCTTCGATTCCGTAAACTGCAGAAGGTATTACAACTTTTGCAAGCAACGTTGTCATATTCGGGAAAGGATCTATCTGAATTACTGGTATCTCCTTCAAGTGCTTTACAGCAGCTTTAGGGAAATGAGCCACTGGATCTGAGGCTATTACTAGCGCTGCATCGCAATCTTTCCTTTTTAAAACTTCAACTGCTGCAAATTCATTCGGTGAGAACCTCGGATAACCTCTGCTGAAATCTATCGCATACTGATATCCAACTTCCCAAGCCGGAACCTCTCCAGCACCAACGACGTTATAATGTCCTCTCATAGGCCATATAATCCATCTAGTAGTTCTGTTGAGCAGCTGAACAAGTTTAACAGCATTTTCTACTGTTCTATCTCTCCCTCTCGACTGGGTAACGCCAAGACCATACAAGATAGCTCCATACTTAGCATTCTTCATGATCTCAGCAAGCTGTATCAGCTGTTCCTTTTTTACTCCTCCTACTTCTTCAGGTACTGCATCTAGATTACCGTTTATTATACTTCTTAGTGCAGTTATAACTGCATAATCGTAACCTGGCTTTACCTGCACAAAGAGATCGGCATTTCTCGCTGTTCTGGTTTTTCTCACATCTACAACAACTATTTTTCTGTCCTTTCTATCTTTTACGAGTAAACCTTTCGCAGATATCGAGTACCTTATCCCGTGCCTAGGATGGGCTTCCATTGGGTTTGCTCCCCAGAAAACTACCACATCTGCTCTGTTTTTTATCGATCCAAGCGTACCTCCTGGAAGACCTTCCTCAATAACCGCTAAAGTGCCTGGAGCATGGCAAACACTTGCGCATTGGTCGTATATTCCCCTAACTTTTTCAGCCAGAATAACTCCTACCCTTATAGCCTCATTCGCTGTCGAAGCCCAGCCGTAAAGTAAGGGCTTTTTAGCATTAACAAGGATTTCAGCAGCTTTTTGTATTGCCTCTTCGTAGCTGACTTCTTTTCCATCGATCATTGGGGATTTTATCCTTTCTTTTTCAGCAAATTTAGCTGAACCAAGCCTGCAGAATTTCTTTATCTTTCCATTCTCGTACTCTCCATCGTCGCAAACGCTACCGCAGAATGTACAGACTACATTAACCATTTAAATCGCCTCCAAAAGTTCTTTTACACTCAAAACTTTCTCTTCTGTCTTTTCAACTTTTGCCTTGACACCTTTAAACCTCGGCATACCCGTTCCATCAGTGTCGGGATCGATAACAGCGTTGGCATATGGGCCCATGGGCATAAATGCAATTCCTTTCGGCAAATCGGCTTTCTTAGCAAAGACAACTACCTCCCCAAACGCTGTTCTCACTTTTACTTTATCCCCATCCTTTAAATTCAAGGCCTTGTAGTCATCTTCACTTAGTTCAATGTAGCTTACAGCTTTGAAGTATTCGTCAGTAAGCTTTTCCTCAACTGTTGCTCCCTGATCAAGCGTTCTTCCGGTAACTATTTCAACCTCTATCATCCTCTCACCAGAAATCTTTCTATGTCAATACCAAGAAGTAGAACTAACTTTTAAATATTTCTAAATATATGTGGGTCAACCCAAACATACACGAGGCCGACCAAGTTAAAAATTAGAGTTCGAGGAGGTATGTAGAGATTCAATCAAGATAATAATGTCAATATAATTGAAAATGATTGATTTGCTTTCTGAAAATTTAAATAAAGAGACGCAAAAAGGAACTGGAGGTGTCAGATTGAGCCTCTGCAAAATGTTCCTTCACGAAAAAACTGTAGAGATAGTCATCAAGGTGCTCGAAGCAGAAAAAAACAATCGAAGTGTCACCCTCTCTCAACTTGCGATGGCTGTTAGCTCGCCATATAGCTATGTTTCGAAAATCGTTAAACAACTTGAAGAGTACTCTTTACTTGAAACGAAGCTCGAAGGCAGAGTTAGATTTATCAAACTTACGGAATTCGGTTCTAGAATAGCAGAAATGCTATCACAACTTTTTACAGAACTTTGCAAGGATATAAAAAGTCTAAACAGGTTGAGGATTTTGGAGAAGGTTGTCGATGAGGGTAAGGATTTTAGGTCTGTGGCAGGAGCTTTGGTGGAGTTGGAGAGCTTGAAAAGTTGTGAAAATGAGGAGGTTAGAAGAGAAGCAGTTAGAATTTTACAAAAAGCTCTGAGGATGGTTGCATGATTTTCAATAAGCTTGAAAAATATAAAGATGAAATGATAAAATTGATGAGCGAATTAATAGAGATTCCAGCCATTCCTCCAGAGTTCGGTGGAAAAGGAGAACTAAAGAAGGCTGAGCACCTTATGAAATACCTAGGAGATTTCGATTTCTTGGAAAGATTCGATGCTGCCGATGATAGAGCTTATGGAGGTTTGAGGCCGAATATAGTAGCAAAGATAGAGGGGACGCTTAAAAAGACTGTATGGGTGATAGCTCACCTAGATGTGGTGCCAGAGGGAGATACAAGACTTTGGAGAACCCCACCCTTCAAAGCCATCATCACAGGGGATAGAATATACGGCAGAGGGGCTGAAGATAATGGTCAGGCGATTGTTTCATCGCTCTTCGCAGCAAAAGCAATTTTAGAGTCTGGGCTAACACCAAAATACAGTTTTGGTATAGCTTTTGTAAGCGATGAGGAGTGTGGAAGCAATTTTGGTATTAAATACCTGTTGAAACAGAACGTTTTTAAAAAGGAAGACCTCTTCATAGTTTCAGATTACTCAAGCAGGAAAGGAGAGGCGATTGAAGTTGCTGAAAAGAGCATACTATGGCTGAAATTTACAGTTTATGGCGATCAACTGCATGCGAGTGCACCTTTAGGAGTGAATGCGTCAAGGAGAGCGATGAAGTTTATATTGGATCTTGACGAAAAGCTTCATAACAAATTCGATGCTGAAGATAAAATCTTTAACCCATCAAGATCGACCTTCGAGCCAACGAAGAGAGAGAAAAACGTTGAAAATATAAATACAATCCCAGGAATAGATGTAAGTTACATGGACTGCAGAATCCTACCAATCTACAGCTTAGAAGAAGTTCTTGAATATATAGAAGACATAAGGAGGTTCCATGAGATGAGAGATGGAAAACCGATAGAAGTTGAGGTTATGCAAAAGGAGAGCTCTCCAAAAACCTTGGAGAGCTCGGAGATAGTCCAAAAGCTTAAAAAAGCTCTTAAAGATATTAGAGGAGTTGATGCAAGGCTTGTTGGAATTGGGGGGAATACCTGCGCAGCTGTTTTGAGAAGAGCAGGTTACACAAATACTGTAGCTTGGCAAACTGGTGATTCAACCGCACACATGCCGAACGAGTACTGTTTGATCCAGAACATAGTCGAAGATGCAAAAATATTCGCAACTTTACCTTTTGAACCGGGTTATTGATTTATTTTGCTGAAAATATCACTGCACTTCCGCTTTCAAAAACTTTTTTGAAACACCTTTCAAACTTAAAATTCGAGACTCCAAAAACCCTCTTCTCTTCATAACCAACGAAGATGAAGCTCACGTTGTACTTCTCAGCGATCTCCATCATTCTATTACAATCTTCTGTCAGATAGAATTCCCTTACATCGTTCGATCTTTCGTAGATCAGACTGATATTTCTTCTCCAGACAAATTCGTGGTTTGTCCAAGCTATAACAGCAGGATTTCCCGAAAAAACAGCAACTCTTCCACCGTAACTGTAGCCACAAAGAACGTTTGAACAACCTTCCTCGATAATAATTCCATTTTGCGATTGTAGCCATTTTATAGCTTCGTACTCTCCATAATAGTTCAGAAACTTCATTCCGTCCAAGCTGAACTCGTTGCTGTTGTATCTCACAGGCGTGGCAAAAACTGGATAAATTAAGCTGAGGATCAAAATTATGGAAAAAAGAGTTTTTAAAATTCTTTTCTCAGAAATTGAAAGCTTTAAAGCTGAAAAAGTGAACAGAAGGATCCAGGCGACTAAGTAGAACTTGAAAACAGTATTCATTCGGGATTCAATAGCGACAAATTCGGGAATTAGAAATGCAAGAGATCCAACGAGCAAAAAGGCTGCTTTGGGATCTTTTCTAATCTCAAGTAGCGATAATAAAATCAGAGGTAATAAAATCGTTAAAACCGGTGCTAAAAAGTAGCTGGGGATTGCAATAGATATGAGAGCAAGAAGAACTTTTCTGCTAACAGAGAAGACGAATGCTGAGTAGCATAAGATCAAAGGAAACGCTGCATAAGCTAAAAATTGTATTGGATCACTTTTTTCGGAAACAAAGATGACTTCTACCGCAGCCATGTTCATCTGGAGATAGAAGAAAATTACGAACGGAAAAGATGCCAGAGAGTACAGCACCAACTTCTTATCCTTTGATGCAAACGCGTAGGTCAGGCAAAGAGTAAGTAAAAGAGGGTAATCCCAAGAGTTCGTTGCAAATAAAGCAAAGAGAACAAGTGGTATGCTGTTATATCTCTTTTTTAAAATTAGAGCGATTAAGAGAAGTTTTGTCGGGATTGCAATAACGTGAGCGTGAAGATCAGCATGGATGAAGCTGAAGTATGGAAATTCGTTTATAGTTCCACTTACAACCCTCGTGGAATTCCAATAGTACCAGAAATCCGTACTCATCCCCGAATAAATCCTATGGATAAAGTCATAGACAGAGTAGGCGTTTCCAGAAAAGAGGGTTACCAAAAGCCACCTTACAGATTTTATAGTTTCATAAAATAAAAGTGCCGAATAAGCTGGTAGAGCTGCGACAGCTATGTTGTAGCCAACTTCTGGAGCTGAGAAGGACATGAGAACTATGCATGCAGCAAGCAGATGTCCGAAAAAATAGTAGCAGTTGAGAGACATTCCAGCCATGAATGGATCGTTTGGTGGCATCTTTTCCGCTCTAAGAATCGAGCTTAAGAATGCCATGTCCATGAACTTCTCGCAATCAAAGATAGCTGGATTCAAGTACCTTAGAAGAATAAAAAATAAGTAAACCGACAAGAAAATGAGTTCGCTTTTTTCAATTTCAAACTTTGAGTTCTTTAGCCGGTATAAAGATAAAATTAAAAAGATAAAAAATATAGCATAAAAAGATGTTCGAAGAGGAATAAAAAAGGAGAGAAAGTAGACGGATACTGCGAGCAGCAGCAGCGATAAGAAGCGGGCTATGCCGTATTCTACCTTTAAAGATGGTGTGATGAGAAGAGAAGAAATATAAAAGACGATCGCGTAGATGAGAGTCATTTCAGGTCTCTAATTTTTACGTTTAAAGCCAAGGCAGAAATCAAGCCGAGCAAAACAGTTGCAACATTTTTAACCAGATGATCGACGAACGCAACCGCAAAGGACGTGCTGAAGTCGAAGGCTTTGCTCAAAAGAATCGCCACGGCAGCTTCGTAAGTCCCTATTCCTCCCGGAGTTATGGGGATCGCTTTAACTATGTTCCCCACCGCCACGGCTAATGAGGTAAGAACGAAGTTCGAGCCAAAGTTTGAAAGGATTATAGAACATGTAACTATGTCAAACAGCCAGATCATCGAAGAAAGAGTCAACAAAACTACAGAATCCTTCAATTTTAAAAGTAACTTTGCATTTTTAAATATCCGCCCAAAGAAGTTCCCCATTCTTGAAAAAATGAGGATCGCTATGATCAGAAAAGTACTGAAAACTACCGCATATATTATTTCTCCAACAGATATGCCGAGATATGCGGCAGATAACGCTGCGATTATCGCTATCGAAGTAATATCAAAAAATCTCTCAGCTGCAATACCTCCGAGCGATTCTTCGTATTTTACACCCTTTTTAGCGAAGATGTAGGATCTTGCAAGGTCTCCAACTCTTATAGGTGTAATTACATTAACAGTTTGACTTATGCTGACCGCTGCGGTTGAGAAGATGGTTCCAGCGTTGCATCCAAGTTTTTTCATAACGTAAGAATATCTCAGCCCCCTGAGAAGGAAGGAGGAAGAGTAGAATAGCAAGGCAACTGCAACAACAATATAATTCATCTCCGCCAGCCTAGCGGCGAAGTTGGAAATTCCAGACAGATAGATCAAAGAGAAAAGTATCAAAACTGCAAGAAAAGTCGTGAATAGTAATATACTTCTGTTTTTTTCCTTTACCCACATCCTGAGAATTTGAGAAAACATGTAGAGCACATCTCTTCGAAAACTCACCTTAGTTGCTCCTCCATGTCTCCACCTTACAGGGATCTCCTTAACACGCATGCCTTTCTTTTGCGCAATAACTAGAACCTCGGTATCCCAGAACCAATGGTTGTCTTTGACTTCTCCACCAACCTTGAGTATCGAATCCTTTTTGAAGGCTTTGAAGCCACATTGATGATCCCTCAACTTTGAACCAAGCAAGAACCTAACTAGGAAATTGTAAACCTTCGAAGCAACATCCCTTTTAAGTGGTCTCTCTACACAACTTTCCTTCATAAGTCTTGAACCGGTAGCGATGTCGTAACCTTCTACAGCAACCGCATTTACGAGTTCTTTTAGGTGTGCAAGATCTGTTGAAAGATCAACGTCCATGTAAACAACCACTTCTCCTTCAGCAGCTTTAAAAGCTCTCATCAGCGCCCTTCCCCTTCCAAGCCTTTCGTCTGAATGCAGATGTTTGACTTTCGGATTCTTTTTTGCAATTTCTGCAGCTATCTTGTCTGTACCATCTCTGGAACCATCTTCGGCTATGATTATCTCGTAATCGTAATCCAAATTTTTTGCAGCCTCTTCAACCTTCTTTACCGCCTCTTCGATCCTTTCAGCTTCATTGTACGCTGGTAAAACTATACTAACTTTCATCCATCTCACTCCAAACTCCAACTCTACTACGCATAGCCTCACTCTGGAGTTTTAAATATTCTGCTTTCTTTGAAAATTCGGCGTTGATGTATACCCTTGCCAAGCCTTTCTGGATCATCAGGGCTCCAAAGTCAACTCCATCTAAATATACGTAAGCAAGAGTCCTTCCGTACCTGTCTTTTCTATCTGAACGCGGATCAATTTTTATGGTTACGTTTTTCCCAATTAAATTTTCCTCTGCAAACTTTTTAGCCACCTTTCCCCAATAATCAAGATTCTCTACTGAGATATTTTGGAATTTAGCTGGATCGTTTGCCGTTCTGGTTTCCGGACAATCTATACCAAGGACCCTGATTTTTTCTAATGTACCGTTTATGTTTACTTTTATCGTGTCACCATCGACAACTTCTACAACGTAACCATAATACGCTTCCTCCTGCTGAACACATAGTAAATTGAGAGCTGCAAGAAATACTGCCAAAATTATTGCAGCTTTGATCTTCATATATCTTCGACCTTCTCGAGTGAATCAATTTTTTGGCGAAAGAGTTATTAAAAGATTGTTGATGATCAAACATGGATCGGACAAAGTTCCTAACTCTAGCTGTGATCTTTTTGATCTTCATAGCCGTTTTTTACTTCTACATCCCAATAATCGACGGGATAGTCATGGGAGTTGCTTTTGCTTACGCAGCAAGACCGATTAAACGCAGTTTTTCGAAAATTGGAAATTTAGCCGCATCTTTGATTGCGACCCTGACGATTTTCCTTCCTGCATCTATGCTGATAACTTACGGCCTTTTTGTCGGTTTAAACCAGTTTCTGTTTATTTTAAGCCATCACAGTGATATACTGAACAGCATACTTGCATCTTTAGAGGCTAGAGGTTTGCATGTTGAAAAAACCGAAGCTTACAGAATTTTAAGCATGTTTTTCGGATTTTTACAGTCAAAGCTGAGTACATCGATCGTCGAGATAACGAAGGACATAGTGATTCTGCTTTTAAATGTACTAATTTCTGCGGTCGTGTGCTTCTTCGTACTGCGTGATTCTGAAAGATTTATAAAAAATTCATTAAATATTTTGCCAAAGGACAGACGGGATGAGTTCGGTAAATTTATTTTAAAAATAGATAAAACCCTGGAATCGCTCTGGTTTGGAAATTTGACTTTTGCAATAATAATAGGTTCAGCAAGTTTACCCTTTTTCCTTATTTTTAAAGTTCCCTTCGCACCGCTTTTAGCTGCTTTGATGTTTTTGGCAGCACTGATTCCAATCTTCGCCGAGTGGATGATCCTACTGCCGATTGGAATTTACTTACTCCTTAAGGATCTGTATTTGGGATCTCTCTTTCTTACTATCGGCTTCCTTTTTCTCTATCTGATTCCGGAGATATTTCTTAGACCTTACTTTGTAGGACAGATGACGAAGATACATTCGCTGCTTTTGATGTTGGCATTCATCGGTGGAGGGCTTTTCGGTGGTCTTGGGGGATTCTTTTTAGCACCCATGCTCGTTGCAGTGCTTGTGGGTATATACGAGTATTACACTACCTCGCAAGGATCATGAGGCGGAACCTATCCGCAGCTCTGGCAGCTGAATTTGCTATGTAACCCAAATGCACAACCCACTGTATCATTATCATCGCATCCCTTACATCTAAATCAACGTTCAACAACTTCGTATGCAGGCCAATCTGAACAAGATCGCATTCATGTTCAAGTTCTTCAACCTTCGGAACGTGTTCTAAAGCAGCCTTTACTTCCTTCTTCGAAAAAGATGTCTCCACAAGCCTGTCTAGATGATTTATCAACTCCTCGTACTCAACCGTAGTCTCCATTATCTTCGCCAAAAGAACGTTGAAATCTCCCCATATCTCCTTCGGCGCCTTGACTCTTCTGAAGGTAACCATGTGCCCTACATGCTCGCAGTTGTTGATTATACTGTCCTGAACAGTCAAGAATTCAAGCAGGTCATGCCTATCCACTGGGAGGATCAAAGATCTTGTAAGGTTTCCCCTTATCTCGGCCTTGATCTTGTCAGCATGATGTTCGAGATCGTCAATTTCTTCCCTTAACCTCTCAACCTCTTCATAATCTCCCTTCTCAAGCGCATCGAATTGGCGAACCAAAATACCAACGGCTCTCCCACAAAGGGATGCATGCTTTTTCAAATCTTCGAAAGGAGAATAACCGAATATACCCCCGATTGATCTGAAGAACCTCATACGAATATCACCATCACTGTGTAGATACTTATCGTTAACGCCGCCGCAGCTGGAACCGTTAACACCCAAGAAAATAAAATCCTTTGTACCATCTTTAAGTTAACGCTCGCAATACCTCCAGCAAGGCCAACGCCTATAACGCTACCTACTAGCGTATGTGTAGTTGAGATGGGCATGCCCAAATAGGAGGCAAGCAAAACTATCGTAGCGGCAGAGAATTCAGCGGAGAAACCCCTCGTGAACGTCAGCTCAGTGATGTTTTTTCCTATGGTTTCTATAACTCTGTAGCCCCAGGTAGCAACCCCTGTTGCTATTCCAATACCACCAAAAAGTAATATCCATGAGGGAAGTTCCTTGTAACCTGTTATAAGAGCTACAGGACCAACAGCGTTTGCGACATCGTTACTGCCGTGGGAGAAGGCCATGTAGCAAGCTGTTGCAACCTGTAGATACTTGAAAACCCTCTCAACCTCCTGCATCTCGTACCTTTCAAAAAGAATGAATTTAATCATCTTGAAAACCACAAAAGCAAGAACAGCTCCACTGATCGGAGAGATTATCCAACTCAATACTATCTTCGTCAATACTTCCCATTTTATCTGCTCCAAAGCAATATGCCTTGCCGAAACCGCCGCTAAACCGAATCCAAGCATAGCTCCAACTATGGAATGCGTCGTTGAAACTGGAAGCTTATAGAAGGTTGCAACCGTTATCCAGATACCGGCAGAAAAAAGAGCTGCCAAAGCACCTACAAAAACGAGATGAGGATCTATCAATTCTACAGGAACGATACCCTTCGCGATCGTTTTTGTAACCCTTGCTCCAAAAAAGAATGCTCCGCAAAACTCTAAAATTGCAGCAATTACAATTATTTGCCTTATCGTAAGCGCGCCGCTTCCATAGGATGTGGCCATTGAGTTTGCGGCATCGTTTGCGCCTATATTCCACGCAACGTAAAAGCTAACAATGAGGGCTGTGATAAAAAAAAATTCCATTTCATCACCTTGGGTACACTCGTAGAATTGTAGATTTCTCCGAACTGATTAAATATTTTTGAGCTGAAGCCGGAATCAAACAGGAATAACCTTTGTGCAGCTCAGCGGTTTCATTACCGCTTTTTAGGATGGAAAAACCCTCTAAGGCTACCAGTATGTTGAAAGTGGAGATTTCGAATTCTTTACTGCCAAAAACTTCAACCACTTCAGCGCAAAAGCTTTCAGTGCTTATCTTGCCTTTCTCAGACTTAATTTCAAAATCCTCAGATTTTTTCAAGTTTACAGCTTTTAAAGCCTTCTCAATTTGACTACCTTTTCTGCTGAAATCAACGAGAGTATAGGAGAGGTTGGAGTTCGTTGAAACTTCGATGAACCTTAGGTTCTCCGCGCAGTGAATCAATCCAGGGTTTATCAAAAATGTTGCAAAAGTTGTTGCGTTGTATTCGTTCAGAATTTCCAAAAAACTCTCCTTCTTATCTCTGGCCAGTTTCTCCAGCTCCTCTGAACTCACATCCCTTTTCAACCCAGCGTAAACTTTACCATCGGACAAACACATCCAGGCGGCAAACTTTCCAGAATCTTTTTCACCCAGCACCTCTGCGACCCTGTCTGATGGATTAACCATAACATCCATCCTCCCACTCACATCGACGATCTTAACAAGTAAAGGAAATTTAGAATATTTTGAAGCTAAATTCCCTAAGATTTCTTCCTTTGCTCGCGAAAAAAGCTCAATCATGCTGATCGTCTTCCCTCCAACCACGAGTTCAGAGGGGTTTGAAGTTTGAGCAGAAAATTCCCAAGATTCAGCAAAACGCCCCTTAAAACCCTTTAGAAGTGCGATCCATTCTCCGCCCCAGGGTTTTTCAACAAGATTCTCCCTGGCTTGAAATATGAACTTGGGAAGCATGGACTTTATTTGAACAAGAATTTAAAAATTTGCCGAAGCACCAACAATCAAGTTTTTCCATGAAGTTCCTTCCTCCTAGCTTCTAGAAGATCCTCTTTTAACCCAGCAAACTCCGCTGCGGACATGATCTTTACATCATACTGCTTTGAAAATTCTAGCAAGTCCTGAATTTTATCCCTCCACTTTAAATCCCTTAGAAGGTGGTGGTCCATTATTATGCATCTCACATCAGTTCTTTCCACGATCTTCTTTATGTTTTCGACGCTGCTCTCAAGCGATCTAGCAGAGTATCTGTAGCCAAGCATGTACGTCATTGGACCGTCGATGAAAGCAATCTCTGGGTTTTTTTCAATAATAAAAGCGATTTGATCTTCATGTATCGGCCCCTCAACGTCTGAAGAAAAAACGAAGCTCTCATCTTTATGCTCGACAAAAACTTCAACCACGTAACCCAACTTGTTGTTTACACCGTGAAAAACTGGCTGGGAAAGCTCTATGTAGGTATTTCCGATCTCGTAGCTTTTTCCATCGCAGTAGTCTACTTCAACCTTTATATTTTTAAGCTTCTCAAGAAAATATGCCGCTCTATTCAATTGACTTCGATTTATCTTCTCCTTTGGATGTTTAATCAAAAGTTTCTTCCCTTCAAATATCTCCACCTCATCCGGATTGTGGTGGTCGTAGTGGTAGTGAGTGATGATCACTACCTGACTTTCTGCAACGCTCCTCCTCACTTCCACCCACTTCTCATTCATCCTCTCTATTTCAACACGATGTGGTGGCAAGCCGTAGCGGTAGGGGGCTAAGCTTACACCGGGATCTATGGTTATTCCTACATCGCTTATCAAAGCGGTGGCCATACTCCTTACTCCCATCGAATCGAAAGCGATAGGTTTAACTTCCACAGCTAAGCTAACCGCAAAAACTTAAAACTTTTTCACAACTCAGATCGTGATAGCAGAACTTCATGTGCACACAAATTACAGTGATGGAAAAGATAGCCCGAAAAAAGTAATTAATGCGGCGATAGAAAAAGGGATTGAGATCCTCGCTATTACAGACCACGATTGCGTTCAGGCATCTCTTGAGGCTGAGGAGTTCGTTGAGGAGGAGAAACTTCCCATAAAAATAATAACGGCAACAGAGATATCGACTGAAAGCGGACATCTTCTTGCCTATGGAATTAGAAAGGATGTAGATGCGGGCTTGAGTTTGAAGGAGACATGCGAGGAGGTAAAGAAGCTTGGCGGAGTATCTGCAATCGCCCATCCCTTCGATTTTCTACGCCACGGCGTTATGAAGGTATCAAACTTCAAGTACGCAGATGCGGTTGAAGTTTTCAATGCAAGGAGCTTTTTCAATGCAGCAGCAAAGTTTTACGCTGAAAAATACAAAAAATCCAAAATAGCAGGTAGTGATGCTCATTCAGCTAGCGGTGTGGGTATTGCGGTCTGTTATCTGAAAAGTTCCGAAGTTGATTCCATACTAAATGCAGAAATTTCGAAATTGGATTTTACTTTGAAAGCACGCTGTTTACTGCTTCGACTATGTCTAAAACTTTAATGCCTGCGTTGAATTTCTCTGAACTCTTTGAAAGCTGATGGACACAGAAGGGACAGCTTGTAAGCAGAAGTTCTGCATTTGTCCTTTTTGCCTCCATTATACGCTCCCTGCCTATAGCTATAGCTATCTCCTTGAACTGAGTTTTTAGTCCACCGCCGGCACCGCAGCAAAGAGCGTACTCTCTACTCCTCTCCATTTCAACAATCTTAAATCCAGCCTTTTTAAGCACCCTTCTTGGCTCTTCATATATCCCCATGTGCCTGCCTAAATGGCATGGATCGTGGAAAGTTGCAAGTTTTTCACCCTTTTCAACATTTTCAAGCTCTTTATCAAGCAAAGTGGTGATGTGAAGAACTTCGAAGTTGAAATCTACCTTTTTCTTTTCTGCAATTTCGGGATAATCGTGGGAGATCGTCTTGTAGCAACCTGGACAGGATGTGATTATCCTTTCCACCCTCAATTTACTCCAAACTTTACAATTTTTATCAAAAAATTTTTCGGCAACGTTCTTAAAGCCTGTCCTCAGAAAGGGTGATCCGCAGCAATACTCCTCGCTTCCAGCTATAGAGAACTCTATACCAAGCTTATCTAATATATCTGCAGTACTTATCGCAATCTTTCGCATCATGAAGCTTGCCATACATCCTGCAAAATAAAGGGTGTTGCTTCTTCTGTTTTTTAAATCCAAATTATTTAGCCATGCGGTTCTATCCTTTTGCTCAGCTCCGTAGGGATTTCCGTAAAGCAAAGCGATTTCCGAGACCTTTTTATGCGTTGGAAGATATTTTTTTGTGTTAACAAGCTCTTCTCTAACCTTTTCCCAGTAGTCTGTAAGCGGAAGCTCAGCCTGGCAAACGATCTCGCAGAGCCCGCAGAGCGAACACTTGTAGAGATCTTTGACGATTCGAGCATCCAGATCTCTTAACTTCATTCTCTCAAGTAACCTGAGCTTCCCTCTTGGCGAGATGGATTCGATCGGTTCTTTTCTATAAACCGGACATGCGTTGCAGTATCCGCACCTTATGCAGTTCAAGCCAGCATCACCGCTATTTTAATTATCTTCGATATTAAATTTGGCTGAAACGCCTTACCTGGATTGATTAGGTTTTTCGGATCTATAGACCTTTTGAATTCCGTCAGATTTTTATTTTTCACATAAGATATCATTCCCAAGCCGTAGAATTTTCCACCGTAATCCTTTGCGACCTTCAAAACTTTCAGCGCTTTAACGTAAGACTCCCACTTTTTATCAAATATCGCAAAGATGGATGCTTCATTTCTTGAAAAAACTACCTCGTAGCTTTTGCAGAACTCCCTAAGCTTAGCTTCAAAGTCTGCAACAATTTCAAGGGGAAGAAGAACTTCCGAAAATATTGGTTTGTACTTTATTCCTTTGAGCGGTTCAAACCTCCTGCTCCAGAGGTACTCGCCAAGCTCATTTTTATTTCCAAAACCTTCTCTGCATATCAGAAAAACGTTACCATCTAAATTTAAATTTTTCATCGCCCCGCAGCTTATATATGTCGCATAGTATCCATCGTCAAGCAGTTCAACGGCTTTTTCCAAGCTTAAATTGAACGCTTCTGCATTTATCGGCTTGTTCTCTCTCAACTTAATGCAAGCTCTCAAAATTAGCCCAGTTGTTCCATAGGCGCCGATGTACTTCCACTTCTCCTCGCTACTCACTTTCCTTACACCTTTGAAATCCGCAACTTCAAGCCACTCCACGTTCTCCCCTATCCTCCCGTAAGCCAAGCTACCGACTCCAAAACCGTTCTGCGCTATCCATCCGCCAACTGTAGATGCAAAGGCGCTCGTTGGATAAACCCTCAAGGCAAGATTTTCCCTGTTTGCAGCCTTTTCAATTTCAAACCAATTTGCACCGCTTTCGGCGATCACGAATTTGTTCTGGATCTTGAAGTTCCGCATCCTCAGAAATTCAACGATTACAGATTTTTTTATCGGTACCACGCCACCGTAGGCTGAAGTTGCCGCCCCCCTTGGAACTACAGCTAAATCACTTTTTGCAGCAAACTTGAGTATCTTTAAAACATCATCATCGCTCTCCGGCTGGAAAACTGCGATGGGTTTTTTTGTGAGCTTTGAAAGTGGAAAGGGTAGATCGAGAAGATCGAATCTGTAAAGCTCACAAACTTCTGGATGGGTTTCGCTTTTTAAATTTTTGAGCTCATCCAAATTGAGGTGCTGCATAGCGGTAATCTGTTGCAAGTTATATACCTTTACTTCTTAATTTCCTAGAAGATTATTATTTTAAATTTTTCTTAAAATCTTTGAATCGAGAACTTTACGCATACGCATTCAAGCGCACCGCAAGTCGAAATAAAATTCGACAATTGCCGAAAGAAGTTGAGAAAGGTTTATATACATCCAAAGGTAAACTCCAATGGTGGCGGCGGGTAGCTAAGGCTGTAGGCGATGCTGCTTGCTGCCACCGAAGTAGTAGAATTTAAATAGTAGAGATGTAAAAAAGTATTGCCAAAAAAATTGGAGGTAGAGAGGATGAAAAGATATGGATTGATAGGTGTAATGCTGTTGGGGCTGTTAGTGATGGCAGCGACTCCAGCGATGGCAAACATTGCGGTTAACACTACAGATCCAACGAATTTGACTTTGGTCGATGTAAAAGTGAGCCCAACGCTTTTATGTGGAAAGAACATAACAGTTACAATGACCGTGAAAAACACTAACTCTACGACTAACCTTACAACTGACAATCTCTATGTGAAAATGTACAATGCAACTGATGCAGAAGTTGGAAACAAATCAATAATAAAATTAGTTCTGAATAACACCACTTTAGATATTAGTAATAACGAACTTAAACCTTCATCTCCAGGATACTACAACGTAACAGCTGGAAACAGCACCACGAACTGGTCCAACACGACGGTTACAGTAATGCCAAGTGAAACTTGTGCTGGTTTAGGTAATCTCTTTACGATATATGGCAGTAAGAGCTTTCTGCTAAACATTCCGAATTATGACTACAAGTTTAAAGGGTCAATATCAAATGGCAATTTAGGAATTGCAAGTCTAAAGCTTTCCGATGACCAGATAAACCTTGGAGACTCAATCACTGTGACTGCGAACTGGGACTACTACAACAAATCTTTAGGAACGAGAAGAATTGTTATCGTCCATTGGACGGACTACAAGGACTTGGTAGATAATAGAGGGAATCTAAACACTGCAAGTCTTCTCGACAAGGCTAAATTTGTTAGATCTCTACCAGAAGATGGCGGCAGCGATAGCTGGAGCTACACACCAGATTTGCCCGGATATTACGTAGTTGTTGCATACGTTAGTTCTTCAAATTACGACGACAGATTGGTGTTCAGAGTCGTTCCAACGGTTGTCGGTAAGCCTTCTGTCAGCATAAGTGTTGACAGAACGGTTGTTGCACAGGGTGATTACATAAAGGTTAAGGCTTCGATGACCACCGATCAGGCGGTAACCCCGGTAAAGGTATTTGTGAGTGGTATGAGATTAACAGAATATCTTTGCAATTATACTGGATCATCGGGAGCATATACAGTTAAAGAGGCTTGCGGACAAGATGAGTGGTGGGTACAGATAACAACCGCAAGACCGGAGGGTGTATACGTTGCAAAGATAGATGTCGGCTCTGGAGAGATAAGAGCTGAGGCTACTGCAACCTTCCAGGTAGTTAAGCCAGATATAACATCGCTTACCGTTCCCGCACAGCATGTCAAAGCTAGAGATCTCGTAATAGAAGGAACATGCAATCTCGCAAAGAGCGGAACTGAAGCAGACAGTGGAAGCAATGTTGCTGAAAATTATGCTTATCTGGTTATAAAGAACTTGGCAGGTAAGGAAGTATTTAACGACACGATTGCAAGCGAGGTTAGAAATGGATCTATCTATGGATTAGCTGCCTCAGAGGCCAACTCCAAATCTTTGATAGATACGGGAGGCAAATTCAGATTCAAACTTGACAACTTTGGAAGAGATACGCCTTGGGGAGTATATGGTGCGAACGAAACTGGCTTCTACGTAGTTGAGGTTAAAGTATGTTCTGGCGTCACTTGCAGTGAAGTAAAGACTGCTACCTTCGAAATCGTGAAAGCATCCGTTAAGCTCTCAGCAGATAAGACAACTGTAACGAGAGGAGATGATATTACATTCACGATAACGACGAACTTAAAGATCAACAATAAAGTTATCTTCGAGATAGAGGATACGAATTTCTGTGCTGGCGATTCAGCATGTGTGAAAAGTAAAGACTATTACACAGATGCCAAAGGACAGATAACGATAAAGCTCAAAGTAGCAAATGATGCCCCACTAATAGACTACAAGTTTACAGCTAAAGAAGACGTTACCGGAGTAAGCGATTCAATAAGAGTAACGGTCGTAAAACAGACTTTAGACATTAAAGCTGACAGAACAACCGTTGCTAGAGGAGGAGAAGTAAGATTTACCGGAACATCTACTGCTGAATGGGTCTATGTATATGTCAGCCCCGAAGGGGAAGGAGTCTTTGATAAAGTTCCAAAGCTACCAGACGAGACATACATAAATACAACAGGTCATACATTTGCAATTCAGCCATCAAGCGACAAGAAATTGGACTTCAAGGTTAACGTGAACATAGCAGGCGTTGAACCTGGAACGTACTACCTCTACATCTTCGCCCCAGCTAATAAGAGCATGATCGATAAATCCTCAGACCCGCAGGCGATGATACCAATAGTAGTGACAGATCCAAGGATAATAAGCTTTGAAGCTCCGAGCAAGGTGCCTTATCAGGGCAAGTTCGAGGTATCAGTATTTGCAGATCCAGGAGACAGGAAGAACGTTGAAGTAAGAATTGTACTCTCAGGTCCGAACATAGCTTCGAAGACGATAGCTACGGGAGACCTAGATGCAAACAACTACTACAACAAGACGATAGATCTAAGAGAGATTAAAACGTTCGCAATCGATCCAGGACTCTATGTGCTCAAGGCTGAGCTTAGGTTCAAGTCAGAGTATGGAAGAGAGAAGGTAGATGAAGTCTCAAAGATGGTCGAAATAGTGTCTCAGAAGCTCGATGTAACAGTTTCATCTCCAGTGGTTATTGGAGAGAAGATAACGGTTAGCATCGATACAAACAGACAGGAAGCTGGATACGACGGAATATTTGTTACACTCGTTGGAACCAACTACAAGGTTACACAGAGAGCAACGCTCGATAGCACAGGCAAGGCTACAGTAACGTTCGAAACATACGGTATGTCTGAAGGAACTTACAAGCTCTATGTCAGAGATACATCGCTAACACCAAAGAATACAAGCGTCCTTGGAACAGATTGGCTCACTTGGATAAACAGAAACTACGACTTAGATCCAGCAAGCCAGTTGGCAAGATCATATGAAGCTGACGACGATCTACTAGTTGTAAGAACTGTCGAGATAGTCAAAGAGCTGGTAACTCCAACGCCAACTCCAACAACTCCAGTGCCAACAACTCCAACGCCAACTCCAACACCAACGACACCAACTCCAACGCCAACAACACCGAAGCCGACGACGCCTGTAACAACGCCGAGCGGCGGAATACCGGGCTTTGAAGCAATCTTTGCAATCGCTGGACTGTTGGCAGTAGCATATCTGCTGAGGAA
>CAYZIW010000029.1:0-20918 GCA_964478605.1 uncultured archaeon
AAGAAGATACACGAGTTCAGCGAGAACATACTGAAGATAATTGCCGAGAACTTCAAAATAGTGAACTAGATATTTATTTATAAATACTAATCTAAATTTTATATACAAAATTTTGATAATTTGTATTTCGTTTAAATCTGCCTTTCAGAAAGAAAAAGAGATAAATATCTCCACGAACACAAGTTTTGTATGAAAGTGCTAGTTAGCCCTATGAACTTGGCTGAGGCTTTTGAAGCCATAGAAGGTGGAGCAGATATAATAGATGTAAAAAATCCAGCAGAGGGTTCACTCGGAGCCAATTTTCCATGGGTTATTAGAGAAGTTGCATCTTTTTCCAAAAAACATGGACGAGAGACCAGTGCCACAATAGGAGATATGCCATACAAGCCAGGAACCGCAAGTTTAGCAGCGCTTGGAGCTGCGATTGCTGGTGCAGACTACATAAAAGTTGGTTTATTTGGTATAAAAGATGCCAAAGAGGCTGGAGAAATGGTTAAAAATGTTGTGAAATCTGTTAAAGACTATGATTCAAGTAAAAAAGTCGTTATCGCAGGATATGCAGACTACTACAGAATTTCAGCGATCTCTCCGTTAGAGCTGCCAAGAGTAGCAGCTAATTATGAAGTAGATGTTGTAATGGTAGACACAGCGATAAAAGATGGCACGTCACTATTTGAGCACATGAAGTATAGTGAGGTTGTCGAGTTTGTAGATCTGATTCGAGGGAATGGAATGAAATGTGCCTTGGCCGGTAATATAAATTGGAACAATATAGAACTTGTTAAAAAAATTAAACCAGATATAGTTGGTGTTAGATCCATCGTCTGCGAAAATGGAAGAAGCTCAATGATAAAAAGAGAACTGGTCAGTAAGCTTGTTAGCTATTTAAAGGCCTAGAACAAAGTTTCATTAAAGCTTCTTCCCCTTCCCTCGTTCCCTTTGCTATAATTATATCCCCTGCCAATATCTTAGTACTTGCACTAGGTTTAGTTATCCACTCTGCTCCCCTTTTTACTGCAACAACGTGCATACCTGTGCTTGTCTCCACTTTTGCCTCTCCAAGCGTTTTGTCAGCTATTGGTGAATTGTTCTTTACGCTTAACATAACCACTACATCATCTGTCTCTCTCATTGCCTTCTTAAAAACTTCAGGTATCTCTAACCTATTTAGAAGGACCTTTGCCATCTCCTTTGCTGCATCTGAAATCTGTTCAGAACTTTGAGCTAATTCTATAAGTCCTATTAGGGAAGTAAAGTCCTCTATCTTTTTTGCACAATCTAACACGAGCCTTTCTACTTCAAACTTCATGTTATCTATTTTTTCCTCTATTCTAGATGCTTCAAGTGCAACGTCGAAGTTGTTGTAAAGCAAAGAAGAGTAAGCAAGGTCTACAGAAAGCTCTGAAAGGTTCTTCATCTCTATCAACATATCTACAGCCGTATCGAGTTCTCGAAGCTCAATCTCCTTCGGTTCCTGTAAAACATCTTTTTTAACCCCTGTAACAAATTCGTAGAACTTCGGTATTGCCGTAACGTCTCCCCTTGCAAAGAGCACATCTCCCTTATATATTAAAGTGTCCTTGTCTGGATTAAAAATCCAGTTGAACTCTCTTCTTATAGCTATAACCCTCATACCCGTTTTAGTATGTAGATGTACCTCTCCTAACGTTTTTCCGGCGATCTGCGAATTGTCTGGAACAGCTACTCTAACTACGGTCTCCTCAGAATGATAAAGAAATAGCCTTACTATATCCTGCGAAAGTTTGTAACCTCTTAAGATCAAAGCTGCAATATCTCCAGCCGCGTTGCTTATCTTTTGAGCAGCATCTGCAATTTGCAATATGGATGATATCTTTTCAGCCTCTTCAGACCTTCTACATGCTAAAGCTGAGACTATTCTTATGTGTCTCAAAAGTTCCGAAACTCGATCTTCAAGCTGAAGAACTTCTTCCGCAATATCTTCGTTATCATAAAACACCGCTGAATATGCTAAATCTACCATAAGTTCAGTTGTATCTTTGATCTCAGCAAGCAGTTCTTTAACAGTTTTGGGCATTTCAGAAAAACGTAACACGTAAAGATTATTTAATTTTTTCATACTACTTCAAGCTTGACTTCAGTTCCATTGCGATCGTAGCACTTCCAGTTTTTCTCAGTATATGGATAGCATATTATTATATGGTACTTCCCATACTTTGCAAAGAACTCCAGATCTTCTTCCGATGGCTTGCAGCTTGGAGATGGATGGCTGTGTACAGTTCCATGAATGAAGATGCCCAAAGGCAGAGCTTCAAGGTGTATTATGGCGGAAGATTCTCCGGAAATAAAAGGGAGAATTACAAATTCGTTGATTTCATTTTTACTACCGCTGAGTAAAGCCACAAACTCGTGTGGATGGGAACTTTTGGCAGCCTCGATGAGTTCCAAAAGTAGTTCTCTCTTTATTCTCATAGGTAATCTCTTGGATCTGTTATATAACCTTTTATTGCGCTTGCTGCAGCTGTTGCTGGAGAAGATAAATAGATGTAAGCCTCAGGATTGCCCATTCTACCTTTAAAATTTCTATTCTGGGTGGATAAGCAAACTTCTCCATCTGCCAAAACTCCCTGGTGAATTCCGACACAGGGTCCGCAGCCAGGAGGTAGTATTAAACCTCCAGCCTCTAAAAGTACCTTAATAATACCTTTTTCAAGGGCCTCAAGATAGATTCTTCTACTTGCTGGTCCAATTATCAACTTGACCTTTTTTGAAACTTTTTTACCTTTAAGTATCCTAGCGGCAATTTCAAGATCAGAAATCCTGCCGTTTGTACACGTGCCAATGAAAACCTGATCTACTGGAGTTCCTTCAACCTCGGTAACCTCCACAACGTTGTCAACGTTGTGCGGTTTGGCAACCAAGGGTGGTAAATTTGAAGCATCGATGTAGATCTCTTTTTCGTAACTCGCATCTTCATCCGCTCTGATCTCTCTGAAATCAGCTTTTCTGCCCAAATAAGTTAAGTACTCTCTTGTTTTTTCATCTGCCTCAAAAATCCCCGCTTTTGCACCACACTCTATAGCCATATTTGCTATAGTCAGCCTGCCTTCGACATCCATATTTTCTATGCACTCCCCGTGGAACTCAAGAGCTTTATAATCAGCTCCATCAACACCTAAGTCGCCTATGAGCTTGAGTATCACGTCCTTTGCAAAAACACCCTTACTTAGCTTCCCGTAAACATCTACCCTGAAAGTCTCCGGAACTCTGAACCAATTTTTACCCAAAGCTATTGCAACCGCTATATCTGTAGAACCCATACCAGTACCGAAGGCCCCTAAACCTCCGTAAGTACATGTGTGGCTGTCAGCTCCAACGATCAGGTCTCCCGGCTTTACATACCTCTCAACCATAAGCTGATGAATGACTCCCTCCCCTGGAGGACTGAAGTCGGCGTTTACTTTTTCTGCGAACTCCCTTATGAACTTTTGGTCGTTGCTAAGTTCCCTCCTTGGAGATGGTGCAGCATGATCTATAAAGAAATGCGTTTTATCGGTTGCATTGTAGATTCCTATCTCCTTAAGCTGTCTGATCGCAAGCGGTGCTGTTCCATCTTGTAACGCAATTCTATCTATACTTGCAACAACTAGATCTCCAGCGTAAGCGTCAACCTTAGCCTTCTCGCTCAATATCTTCTCAGCCAGGGTTTTACCCATGAAGTTGAGAAGTTAAATTGTTTTATAGATCTTTTCATAGAAACTCTGCTGAACCGAGCATGACTTCGATCAAATTTTTGACGAACTTCCCATTGTCGAAACCACTGATAGCTACATTAGAGAATATATCTCCACCGAACAAAGCTAAATTGTCTTTTCTTACACCAAAAACGACGTTTTTTCCGACTCTAAAAACAATGTCCCCCAAGAAAACCTTCGTATTTGCATCACCATTCAAGACCACTTCAAAACCCTCGCACTCTATGTGTTTGGCATTCAGAATATTTATCATGTCTACACCTTTATAGTACTCTATCCTTCCTCTCATTGATGATGCTCTAAGTTGTAGTCTCTCCGCAACTGGAAGGAGTTTTTCGATTTTAACAGGAGAATTCTGTTCATCAAAAAGCTGAAAGACCATAACTTTACTTTTTAAAAGCCTAGAAATCGATGGAAGTTCGGAATAGGAGACAGGTTTGAGGTAAAAAATTATTTCGAAACTTGATTCAATTTTACTCAACTCGACAACGTTTGAAGGTATTTTTTGGAGAAATTCAACATGAAAATCATTTATCAAACTCTCTTCCAACTCCCTATGCTGGCTTTGGTCTTCAGAAATAATTAAGGAAGATAACATGCTGATCAACCAAACATCAAAACGAATGCTTTTCCGAGATCCGTCAGTTTTATCTTTAGATTTTTACCTTGCCTTTCCGTCACTACCAAGCCATCCTCCTCAAGACCATTCAAATGATAGCTCATTCTAGCTCTCTGAGCCATATAACGCTTGTGTTCCTCTATCTTTCCTTCTACAAGCTCTATAAGTCTGTTTATTGAGTCAACCTCTCCACCCTCATTATCGAGAACTTTTAAAATCATCAGTTTGTCGCCGTTCACGTCTTTTACGGGTGGTTTTTGAATAACTTCAACTTCACCGTTTCTACATAAGTAAACTTTACCACCCGATATCTGTGCAGCTATCAAACCGGCAAGACTAAACTTCTGATTCGCTCCGGTTAGGTTTATTAGAATCTCGTTTTTCAAATCCTTCTCTCTCCTTGCAATTTTTAAAATCTCCCAAACTGCGGAATAAATCCTTTTATCGTTCACTTCTATAAGTTCAACGTCTATAAGAGAAGATAGTACTCTCTTAATGTTTTCGGCAGTCTTCTTTGAGTTCTCATCATCGTACAAAACGTAAGACTTGTGTATTGGATGACCGGAGACCTTTATGCTGTCTAGTATTATTTCGGCGTTATTTCCTGTCAGGATTATATGTACAAATTGCATGAGATGGAGAATTTATACGTGTTTAAAAAATTTTTGCTAAAAGTAAATCTGCGTTCAAAAATGCAAACTCCAAATTTAGATGATAGTTACCAAAACTGCAAAAAGAGCCGTCATAATAGCTGCAGGTATCAAGTATCTATATGTCTTTAAAAGGTCTGCCTTGAAGTATTGAGAAGTTAAAATCAAGCAAAGATGCAGAGGAGAGAGCATTACTCCCAGATAACCAGCCAAAACCACCAACATCATGTTTTCAGGATTTATATTACCAACACCCGTATAGGTTGTTAGCAAAGGAAGTGCTATCGATGCATAGCTCATCTCAAGCCCTGTAGAAAAGCTTACAATGAAGCTTAGAGAAAAAGCAAGCAGAGATGTTGGTAAAAACGAAAGATTGTTCAAAAAGCTTTCAGCTACATCTCCAGCCTCTATCACTCCCTTGTAACTCATCACAGAAATAATTAAAAGTAACATCTTCCAGTCTGCAGCTTTTATAAAACCCGAAATGGATCTCGGATTGTACAAAAGCAGTGACAAAATCGCGATTAGCAAAGACGCTAAGAGGTTCAATCTTAAAAGAGCTGCAGAAATTACAAGAACTATTATCGGATAAAATCCAAAAATGAGCTTTTTCATGGAATCGAAGTCGAAATTCAGTTTTACATCTAAGCCCCTAACTGCGAAGATGCCGCAAAAGAACGCAAGTAGTGCTATACAGGCTGTTGCTGAAATGTAAGTAGTGTAATCTACCTCAACAATTGCTGTAGCAAGAATAACGTTGGGATACAGAGGCCACACAACAACCCATACATGTCTGTACCAGTAATTCAGGAAGGTGATCCTTTCAGCTTCAATTTTATAGTTTTCTAACATTTTTCCAATCATCATAGCTGAGACCAAAGCCCCTCCAGGCATAGGAAGCAATCCAATGAGTAGAGGTATCAGTATGAAGCTCAAACCCCCAAAAATAGAAGATAAAGCCGAAGTTAGCCTATCTAATAATCCTGCCTTTTCCATACAGTTGCTGAGGCTGAAGGAGAGAAAAACGAGGAGCAAAGTATTTAAAGTTGTATAAGTGAAAATTCCCTTAAAAACGTAGATCGGGTTTCCGAGTGTGAAAAGGCTCAATATCGTGGAACCTATCAACAACGAAAGTCCTATGCTTAATTTTCTTGAAAGAGCTAAAACAATAGCTATTGACAAAAATAATGCCAATAAACCGTTCATTAGTCTACTTCAAGTCCGATACTTTTTCTGTATCTCATCCCTGGAAAACTTATTTTTTCAATCGCCGAATAAGCTTTCATCCTTGCATCTTCAACGCTTTTCCCTTTGCCAACTACGGTTAAAACTCTTCCACCGGTAGTCACAAAGCCATCCTGCTTGGCAATACCGTTGGCGTAGATCACTGCATCCTCCATAGCCTTCTCTATTCCATAGATCGGCTGATTCGTGTAGTGATCTCCGGGATACCCGGGCTTTAGACCTTCCCTACCTTTCAGCGCTCCGCTAACTAGGCATACTGCTACGCAAAAATCATCGCTGAACTTAATCTCAAAATCCTTAAGCTCTCTGTCTATAACTGCCATGGAAAGATCAAGCAAGTCGCAATCCAATCTTGGAAATTTCGCTTGCGCCCCAGGATCGCAGTCTCGGACGTTTATTTCTAAAACCTTTGGAATCCAATCGTTTCCTTCTCTGACAAGCATGATTACTGGGTAAATTACACCGACGTACTTCTTCCCCTCGATCTCTCTGAAATTCTTAATTACAGGCTCAACTACCATGTCCATTATCTTCTCTTCTATCTCTTTAGTAACAAAGGGGTGCGGGCTTACAGCACCCATACCACCAGTGTTTGGATTTAGAAGCTTTCCCGATTTGAACAACCTCTCTATTTCAGCCTTTGTGTAGAACCTCTTCATAGTTCCCATGTAGAAGTCCCTTATGGCATCAAAGTCATCTGGATCAAAAGCTCTCTTGTAGTCTCTTGCATGTCCAAATGGTTTAACAGATCTCCCGTCCGATATCGCTGTAAATGCCACCTCCACACCTCTAAGCCTCTCCTCTACAACTATTCTATCTCCAGCGCTTCCAAACTTCTTTTGAACCATTATTTCATCAACTGCCCTAAAAGCCTCTTCGATTGAATCACAGACGTAAACACCTTTTCCAGCGGCTAAACCGTCCGCTTTAACAACTATACCATCTCTGAATTCATCCTTGATATACTCCTTAGCCTCCTCCGGATCATCGAAGTTCTTGTATTTAGGTATTGGAACGTTTATTTTTGCTAAAAAGTCTTTAGTCCAGCATTTACTTGCTTCAAGTATTGTAGATTCTTTCTTAGGCCCTATAGCCGGTATCCCCTCTTCCTCAAGCCTATCTACAATCCCTAAACTGAGTGGCTCTTCGGGACCGATGAATGCCAAATCTACATCTTTCTCCTTGGCAAACTTTACTATCTCCTCTATTGATCTTATGGATGGAATTAGGTTACCATCAATTTCAGCTAACTTACATTTTGGGAAAAACAGGCTACCTGCGTTTCCAGGTGCTACATAAACTTCCTTCACCTTTTCACTTCTCGAAAAGGCATGTGCAATCGCATTCCCCCTTCCACCTGCATCTACAACTAACACTTTCACAAGTGCAGTAAATTTTGGAAGTATAAAGTTTTCTCACGGGGCTAACTAGCTAAAAATTTTAATAGTCAAAACGAATTAACCTACGTGATACCAAAATCTCATCCGAGGTACCATTCGCTGTTACAGAGGGAAAAAATAATTGAAGGATTAAATAAAGGCATCGTCTCCCAATCTGGACTGATAGCACAGGGAAGGGGAGAGGCCTTTGATTATATCCTGGGAGAGAAGACACATGAATTTGCTTTAAAGGCTGAGAAAGCTGCAGTTGCAGCACTTTTGCTTGCAAAACATCCCGTGATTTCTGTAAATGGTAACGCTGCAGCCTTAGCTGGAAAAGAGTTGTGCGAACTTGCAAAAATTTTAGATGCGAAAGTGGAAGTAAACATATTTTATTTCACAAAAGAGAGAGTCGAAAAGATCAAAGAATACCTGGAGCAATTTGGTTGCGAAGTTTTAGCTGCATGCGATGCGGAGCTTAAGGGGCTCGAATCTGCACGTAGGATAGTGGATAGTAGAGGAATATTAATCGCAGATACTGTTTTGGTTCCACTAGAGGACGGAGATAGATGCGAGATCTTAAAAAAGCATGGAAAGAAGGTTATAGCCATAGATCTAAATCCTCTTTCAAGAACTGCGAGGATGGCAGATATAACCATCGTGGATAACATAGTAAGAGCTGTTCCAAATATGATAGAGTTAGCTAAGGAACTGAAAGGTACGAGTAGAAACGAACTGGAGCATATTTTAGCAGAATACGACAACAGGAGAATACTTCATGACTCAATAGTCGCAATAAGAGATTACCTGAGCGAGATGGCATCGAAGATTTTGCAAACTTAATCTTTCCACCATTTTGGATTTCTTTTTTCCATAAGCATCCTGTATATTTCTTTTGCTTCTTCGGTTTTGAATTCAAGATTTTTCGCGAATTCTATGGCATTGGGAACTTGTTGAGAATACTCCACCGCTTGGAAGGCTAACTCAAGTTTATCGGCATCTTGAACAAAAACTTCAACATCTCTAAAGTCGAAGCTTAAAAATTTCTGATCTCTTTTTGCTTTCTCCTCATCTACACTTACATAGTTTTTAGCTAGTTTATGCAAATCCATAGTTCTTGATTCATGTATGTCATGAAGTAATGCAGCTGCACAGGCCTTAAAAGCGACTTCTTCTCCATGCTTTGCAGCAAGGATCATAGCAATTATCGCAGTTCTAAATGAATGCTCAGCTACACTTTCAGGAATTTTTATGCCAAGCTTTAACCACCCACTTCTTGGTACGTACTTCAAAGATCCCAGCTCGTGGATGAAACTGAGAACATCCATGGTTATAAAAGCAGAGTCCTGAAGATAAGGGTTGTGAAGAAGTGGAGATTTGTTGGCTTTGATGATAGTTTCAAAGACTCAAAAGCTTGCATATTTGGTTGTGTAACTTGCGATAACCAAGTCGAAGGTTTTATGTATGAAGAGATCGAAGTCGATGGGTTTGATGTGACAGAAAAGATAGTATCACTTATCTTGAAATCGAAATTCCGAAATCAGATTAAATGCATCTTCCTCGCAGGTTTAACCTTTGCAGGATTCAACGTAGCAGATATCGTGGAAATATTCAACAGAACTTCCATCCCTGTTGTAGTTGTAATGCGTAGAGAACCAAAAATAGAGGAGTTTATTTCTGCTGCAAGAAAGCTTGAAAAAGGGGAGGAGAGACTGAAAATAATTGAAAAAGCTGGAAAGGTGGAAAAAATTGGGACACTTTATGTACAATTAGCCGGAATTGACCTCGAGACAGCTGAAGAGTATATAGAACTTAGCAAGCTGAAGGGAAAAATTCCTGAAGCACTTAGAATAGCCCACCTTGCAGCATCAGCTGTAATACATGGGGAGTCGAAGGGTAAAGCTTAGTAGATAAAAAATATATACTCAGAATTGTAATTAGGTCCATGCTACCAAGTTTCGTTTTAGTAATTTCAACAATGGTTGTTGTTGGGTTACTGTTGAACCTTCTCGGCTACAGGATCTTCAGACTCTACTCTTTGATAATCGGGGTGCTCATGGGTTTAGTTTTCAGCACATATCTAGTGTTAAACTTCAACCTAAACAGCGTTGCATTGATCGTAATATTTACTTGCAGCGTTTTTGCAGCACTTTTCTGGCTTGTATACAGAGCTGGTCTGTTTGTAACCGGTGCTTTAAGTGGATACTTCTTTGGGATCTATTTAATTCCAGAGGTTCCAGCTTATGCTTACGCCTTAGCGTTACTCGTGGGACTTATAACGATACTGGCCGAGAGATTTATGATGGTTCTTATAACCGCATTAATTGGAGCTACTTTGATAACGCTTGCCACCTACATGACTTTAAATGGTTATGAACTGGCAGCGATACTACTGGATGTTCGAGAGAACTTCAACTTGATGTTCCTAAATCCACTACTTTTTCTCCTTTGGCTTTCATTATCTACAATGGGTATAACAACGCAACTTACGATTCTAAAGGAAAAAACGGAAGAGTGATTTTTAAGCTCAGACTATATTTTTTGTGATACGGATAGATGGTAGTTATGGGGAGGGAGGGGGACAGATATTAAGGACTGCAATAGCTTTATCTTGTGTAACTGGGAAAGAAGTAGAGATCTACAACATAAGAGCGAACCGTCCAAATCCCGGCTTAGCGGCTCAGCATCTTAAGGGGATCGAAGCTGCTAAATTGATAAGCAACGCTGAAGTAGAGGGGCTTAAACTTGGATCTACAAAAGTCATATTCAAGCCTAAGACACTTAAAGGTGGAAGTTTCAAGATAGACATAGGCACTGCAGGAAGTGTTACACTTGTACTTCAGACTATCCTACCTCCATCGATAGTTGCGGAGAAAGAGAGTACTTTTGAGATAGTTGGCGGTACAGATGTGGCATGGTCGCCTCCGATCGATTACTTCAGATTTGTAACGCTTAAAGCCCTAAGAGAGCTCGGAGCAGAAATGAATATAACGCTGATAAAAAGAGGATACTACCCAAAGGGTGGGGGGAAGATCGAAGTGCATGTTAAGCCATCAAAACTGACTGGAAAAGAATTTTTAAAAAAAGATGAAAAAATCTTCGGCATAAGTCACTGCCAAAATTTGCCAATAAATGTTGCAGAGAGGCAGGCAAAAGCTGCAAAGGATTTTCTTAGTAAGATGGGTCTAGTTGCGGATATCAAGGTCGAAAGAAGTGAAGGGATATCAACGGGAAGTGGAATAACGATCTGGAGTTCTTACAAAGGTGGAAGTGCTTTAGGAGAGAAAGGAAAAAGAGCGGAAATCGTTGGTGAGGAGGCAGCTAAAGAATTCTATAGGGAATTTATAAGCGATTCTGCAATAGATTCGAAGCTTGCTGATCAGATAATGGTATTTGCCGTATTAGCTAGCGGTGAAACAAGATACACAACTTCCGAAGTTACACTTCACCAAAAGAGTAATGCATACGTCATAAACGCATTCTTTAAAGATGCTATTTCAATAAATGAACAAAAAAAGGAGATACATATTAGAGGTACAAAATTCTAAATTTGAGTCTACTCGAAATATATTTACATAATTTATATATTTCTACTAAAAGATCTTTAAAGCGGTTGCGAAGGTTCTAATTTTCTATCTTTAATTTCCCCTTTTCAAATCAACTTTCTCCAGAGACTTAAAAACTTCATTTTCATAGATCGCTTCAATTATTTCAGGCGTAAATTATCTCGAGAATAGAAATAGGTTTCGCTCAGTTTTCAGTCTTTCTTAGCTCAAATCTAAAAGAAAACTGTAGGGACCACAAGAAATTGACGTTCACCACTTCGTGGCAATCCTTTGGATTGTACACTTCGTAGCACGCAGATGAACATAAATACTATATCTATTTTTATTAAAGAAAATCTATCAAAAATTTCTGATGTTTGCAAGCTCGAGCGAGAAATGAAAAAGTTCTGGAATACAGAACACCGATTTCTTTAAAGATCAAAGGGATGAAAGGGGAAGATTTATACTTTTTTAGAACAGCAAAACTCATCATGATCCTCGTAACAGGCTCTGCATGGCATATAGGTTCATACGTTCTCGAAAACTTTGAGAGTAAGCTTGGATTTTGGCGTGGAGAAGTTCGTTTATTTCTCTTCAGCCGCAGTTTATGGGGATCCAGTTTACTTTCCAATCGACGAAGAAGTAGCAATAAGAGAAGTATAAGAAAGCTTTTTAGCTCTTCTAAGACAGGTGAAAATAGTAAGCTTTCCCTTAAGGCCCTTCTTTCATGTTGAAGAAACTCTCTTTCTCCTCTTTGGCGGAGGGGTTTGAAAAGTAACTCATATCTCTAACTTGGTTAGACCCCCATTATAAATTTACTGCAGATAAAGGGGCTTAAGCTAAAGAATTTTTAGATTCAATTTGCAAAATCAACGCAGTCTACTTCTCTTCAACATCTCTTTTAACATCTCGAACGATATATGAATCTCTTCCAATCCTAATCCTTGGAAATATTGAGATGTTTATTGCGGTCAGCTCCGAGCTTTTTTGCTGTCAACCTTTTTCCCTTAACTGTAACCTTAACGCTCACCTCATCGAATCTGAGATTTGCATCTAAAATCCAACAATCCTCATCACTCTTGGAGATTCGGTAGAAGCCAGAGTTATAAACCAAAATCATTGATTCATAATTCTTATCCCAAAAACTCGCTAAAAAATTGGCCCGATTTTGCTCTTATTCTCGCCTTTAAAGTTTACTTCGCCTATTCGACAGATCTATAAAGATTTAAATTTTTATTTTTTATTACTCAAAAATAAAAATTTAAATCTTCCTTCTAATTAGATAAGCCACTGCCACTAGTCCAGCGATTGCAAAGAGAGCTTCAAACCCCGGTGTTGACTTCGGCGCTGGTGTTAATGTAGGCGTTGGAGTTATAGGCGACGCAGTTGGAGTCAAAAACGGAGTAATTGTAGTTGTTGACTTAGGAGCATCAAGGATCGCTACGAACAAGCTAAAGCTTGGGACCGCATTAGAATAGTACAAATTCCATTTCCATCTGAATCGCTGCACGTCTGCGAAAAGCCAGTTCCGTCGGGCTTAAGCCAAGCGTTACCGCCAAGCAAATTGCCACTGAGGATGTTTGTTCCTGGCTGAAGAGTTGTGTTCCAAGAGTTTTGAAGAATATAGGAGGAGTAAGTGACGTTGTTTGTGTTGTTAAACAAGTTGTTGTAAATTAAGTTGTCTTTGGAATTCTCAAGTAGAATACCGTTACTACTGCTGTTCGAAATCGTGTTATTGGCTATTTTACTATTGTCGGATATGAATAAAAAAATACCGCCACCGTTGCTATCTATTATGCAATCCGTTATTGTGTTGTTTTCTGAGGAATAGACATACGTTCTTAAAGAGAATTAATCTTTTTAAACGCTTAGAAGCTTACGATTGATCGGGTTGGATTAATAAAGAATGTAAAAAGACTGATCCGATTCGCAAAGCAAATAAAAAATAATCCCCACCCAATTGCAATTTTCATTCGGAGCGGTTGCTAAAACTTTTGTGAGTAGACTAAAAAAACTGATACTTCTTTTTTTAAACTGATCCCGCTAATCCCCCGAATACAAATCAAAAAGCTTCGAGAATTCCACCCAAAACAAACCTTAAAGCTATGTATAGGAAAGCGAGTCCAAAAATAAGCCTGATCAACCATGAAGAGGCTATTTTCACAATTCTAACACCTAACTGCGCCCCAAGCAGTGCGCCAATGCCAAGAATGAGAACCGCCATTAGATCAACAAACCCCTGATAGATCTTAAAGCCTTAGCTAGCAACTGCCATGCTCAGAAATGAAGCCAAAAATGTCCCGACTGCAAGCTTGATTCCAGAACCAAAAATGTAAAAAAAAGCTTGGAACCAGAGCAAATCCACCAACTATTCCAAAAATGCCGACAAACAATCCAACAAAGAAATCTAATAAGACCTTCGAGATCATTCTAAGGCTTTTAGATAGAGATCCTAAGAAGAGGCTAGAAGCTATACTTTTTCGTATAGATAAAATCCTTAGAACCTGTAATTGTTCCCACCACTCCCCTAATCTATGTTGGCTTTGCAGTCCTGAGATCAACATTTCCAATTTTAAAATACCCAACGGCTTCAAGAAATGGCGGTAAAGATAACGGAAGTTATTTTCATCCTATTATAAAAACCATCAAGAAATTCCTCAGATATTCCTGCGACCACAAGCAAGCAGTTAAAAGATTTTTCAAAAAATAGTTAACTTACAATACAACTCTTACAGACAAAATAATGCGGGGGGAGGGATTCGAACCCTCGAACCCCTACGGGAGTGGATATCTCCCCTATTTAGGTCTTGAGTCCACCGCCTTTGGCCACTCGGCAACCCCCGCTCATCTGGGTATATATTCATCTGTTTATGTGCTTTATGCTTCCTCGCCCTTCTTAAATCTTGGCATGCATATTATCTCTCTTATCTCAGCATCGAAGAAGTTGTTCATATGCGCCGGTCTGATAACTACGGCCGTATCAGCTCCTCTTGCTGTACCTCCAACAGCTACAACTTCCTCAATTGGAATCGCTCCACTATCCGCAGCCATTACAGTTATTTCAACACAAACCTTCATTCCATGACCGAAAAGAGATCTTAAAGCTTCAGCAACCGCCTCAGTTCTACTGATACCACCAAACTTTCGAGTAAAGCTTCTCTCCAAACCCGAAAGGATATGAGATTGCCTTACTATCACAACTCCTCTGCTTCTAAGGTATTTTTCTGTCTCCTCATCCATCGTTTTCTGACCTTCGCCAGTAAAACCGGCGTGATAAGTTACAACGACTAGTCTTGTTTTTTCATCGAGAAAGTTAAGGGCCTTCTTTGCAGTTTCGCCGTAAGAGGAGGCTACGACAATGTATTTGATCCCTAACTCTCTTGCCCTTTCAAAAGCCAGTTTAAGCGTAGTTTCGGTATTCTCCTTCCCGGGTTTCTTGAAGTAGACTATCTTTTTCTCTTCCATGGTAACAATACATCGGCCGTTTAAATTTTTGTTCTCTCAATCGCTGCAATTGTTTCGAAGATCAATTTTGCAGCCAAAGCGGATGTTATTCTGCATGCATCCGGCACTACCTCCACGATGTCAAAAGCAACTATACTGTCGGAAATCTTCTCAAGAAGTTTTAAAAATTGAATTGGGGCTATTCCAAATGGTTCAGGAGTGGAAACCCCCGGAGCGTATGCCGGATCAAAAACGTCCATGTCTATGGATAGATATACATCCCCCTCTATCTCCTTTGCGATCTTATCCACATCGAAGTTCCAAGAATAGAAGAAACTTATTCCGTTCTTCTTTGCGAACTCAACTTCTTCAGCTGGTCCGCTTCTAACACCGGCAATAACAACGTTCATTCCGCTTTCATATACCCTTCTCGTCGTACATGCATGGTTGAACTTATCACCATCGAATTCGTCTCTGAGATCGAAATGAGCGTCAAGGACTAGAAAAGTAGCATTTCTAAACTTTCTCGCTGCTGCAACGCTTACTGAATGTTCTCCTCCTAAAGCAATCGGTGTACAGTCTATCTTACTTGTAAGTTCTTCAACTCTTTTGACTATCTCAAGAAAGCCGCCATCGCAGTTCACATTGCCGGCGTCGTGTAACCTCACTTCTGAAAGATCGTAGTTGAAGTAATGTGAGAACTCCTCTATGTTCCAGCTTGCTTCCCTTATAGCTGTTGGAGCAAACCTTGAACCAGGTTTGAAGGATTGGGTTGCATCGTAGGGTATGCCGTAGATTACGTAGTCAGCATCTTCCAGATCAAACTTGGATAGACAAAAATAAGAATCGATGTGCATTAGGCTCTTCTCTCCAGTTTCCTTTTTCCAAGTGATTCTAAATATATCACTTCCTCTCCAGCGTTGAGTTTTCCTTTCAAATCTTCGGGAATTGGTAGTTCAAAGGTTTCGTAGGTTGCCAGATCCATAAGCTGTGCATTATCTCCACTTAAGTTTAAAACTTGGGCCCTTTTCCTTTCAACTATGGGAATATATATCTTCGCTGTGACAGGTTGAACTATGCTTCTCTTTTGACCATCAAAAATACCAATTGCATCAATCCTTGCTTTAGCTGCACCGTGCTTTCCGGGTTTGCTAACGCTGATGCTTATTATTTCACATGGTTCTTCATCAATGACTACGTAACCACCCTCGCGTAATTGTCGAACCTCTGCCTGTTGCTTCATACCACATCCGAGTTACGGTGAGATTTAAATTTTTCTAATAACTCAAAAACTTTAGTCGAGCTTAAGCTATACAAAGAGAGATTTCATGACCTGCGAGATCCACTTTGGAATGTATTTTTAAATTTTTGAGCGATCGGTTAGACTGCTAGCAGATTGAAGGAGAAAAATTTTAAGATGGAAGCGTACGCTAAACATGGGAAAAACTATAGTCGAAAAAATCTTCTCAAGGGCTGCAGGTAAAGAAGTACGTGCAGGCGAGTTTGTATTTGCCAACGTAGATCTTGCAATGATGCACGATATCACTTCACCGCTTGCCATAGAAGCTCTAAAGAAAATAGCTGGAGAAAACGCCAAAGTTTGGGATCCAAAAAAAGTAATAATGGCCTTTGACCATCAAGCACCGGCTGATAGTGTAAAGGCTGCAGAAATTCACAAAATGCTTAGAAACTTTGCCAAGGAGCAGGGAATACTGAACTACGATGTAAACTATGGCATAGCTCATCAGCTTATGGTTGAAAACCATGTTAAGCCGGGGATGCTCGTTGTAGGGGCAGATAGCCATACGTGCATGTATGGCGCATTGGGTGCTTTTGCCACAGGAGTTGGGTCCACAGATATGGGGGCTGTTTTAGCACTGGGAAAACTATGGTTCAAAGTACCAGAGTCGATAAAATTCAAAATAACAGGAAAACTCGGAAAGTACGTTTATGGAAAGGATATCGTCTTGAAGATAATAGGAAGTGTCGGAGCAGATGGAGCAAATTACAAAGCATGCATCTTTGATGGAGATGTGGTTAGAAAACTGCCGATGGCTGACAGGTTAACGATGTGTAACATGGCAATAGAAATGGGTGGAAAGGCTGGAATTGTTGAACCAGATAAGATAACGCTGGATTACCTAAAAGAGATGGGAAGAGAAGTTAATAAAGAGGAGATTCTGAAGAGCGACGAGGATGCAAACTTCGAAATCTTCGAGTTGGATGTGACGGGTATGGAACCTCAGGTTGCAAAACCGCACAGTGTTGACAATGTTGTTGGAATTTCAGAAGTTGAAGGTGTGAAGGCAGATCAGGTTTTCATTGGTTCATGCACAAACGGGAGATATGAGGACCTAAAAATTGCAGCAGAAATTTTAAATGGAGAGAGAGTTGCCAAAAATGTTAGACTTATAGTTATCCCAGCAAGCAGAAGGATCTATCTCCAAGCTCTAAAAGATGGTTTAATTGAAAAGCTGGTTGAAGCTGGAGCTATTGTTGAGTTTCCAAGCTGCGGCCCTTGTATGGGGGGAAGCTTTGGTTTGATAGCTAGCAAAGAAGTCAGCGTTTCAACATCCAACAGAAACTTTGTAGGAAGACAAGGAAGCGCTGAAGGTAAGATATATCTAGTAAACCCCGCTGTAGCTGCAGCTACAGCAATTTATGGTGAATTAACAGATCCTAGAAAGTTGAAATGAAGAGAAAAGGAACGAACTTTGAAAGAGAGCTTTTAGATGAGCTCTGGAACAGAGGCTTTGCAGCTATAAGAGTTGCTGGTAGTGGAGCTATGAGCTACCCTTCACCAGATATCGTCGCAAGTAATGGGAAAAAAATACTAGCGTTCGAAGTCAAGATGCGAAGAAAACTGCCACTCTACCTTAAAAAAGAAGATTTAGAAGAACTTTTAGTTTTTTCAAAAATTTTCGGTGCTGAAGCTTACTTCGCTGTTAAAATCGCATACAAAAACTGGAGATTCTTCAGAGCAGATAAGCTTGAAAGCTTAAAAATAGATGATGACAACTTTGAAAAGGGGCTTGAACTTGGTGAAGTTCTCGGTATTTACGAGCAGCGCAGATTAACAGACACATGAAGTTTCGCTCTTTTTATAGACAAAATTTCTAAGTATTCCGATCTTCTCTATCTCTACCTCGACGATGTCGCCGTACTTAAGTTCTCCAACGCCAGAAGGTGTACCTGTTGCGATAACATCGCCAGCATTCAGCGTCATTACTGAGGATATGAAAGAAACTAGCTCATAAACGTTAAATATCATATTTGAAGTGTTTGATTTCTGCACAACTTTTCCATTGACTCTCGTCGTTATCGCTAAATTTCTCGGATCGCTGAGCTTTGCTATATATGGACCAATAGGTGCAAAGGTGTCAAAACTTTTTGCCCTTGTCCACTGTACATCTTTGTACTGCAGTTCTCTCGCGGTAACATCGTTGAAGCACGTATAGCCGAGAATGTAGTTTTTCGCTTCATCTACAGATACATTTTTACATTTCTTAGCGATGACAACTGCGAGTTCGCCTTCGTAGTCAACCCTTCCAACTCCGGGAAGAATTATCGGATCTCCATCTCCAACAACGGCTGTTGATGGTTTTAAAAATAACACGGGCTCGTTAGGAGGTGGCATCGAAAGCTCTCTAGCATGGTCGATGTAATTAAGCCCAACAGCTACGATCTTCGATGGGTTTACCGGTGGTAAAAACTTCACGAATTTTATCGGTATTTCTTCGCTATCAAAATATAAAAATTCGTTTTTAATTTCGAATTCACCTTCGTAGATCTTTCCACAAAAGATGAATTTTCCGAGCATAGTTTTGATACGTTGTAGGCTTTAAAACCTTCTCTATGATTTAAAAAGGTAAAACAAAAAATTTGTGTATATATATGTCTATACAAATGATTGCCTCCTAGCTTTGTAACCCTCAAAACCGTAAACTTTAAATATGTATTATTTGCATTTATAATGGAAATCGTTAGTGGGTAGAAGCCCACTCAAAATGTTAGGAGGTGGTTCGTACGGAAGAATACAAAACTGGAATAGACTATAGAATCGTGGGTTTGATTCTCGGGCCTTTGCTTGCGATTGCAATTCTCCTTGGCCCGAATATTGGAGCAGAGTTTGCACCGAAGGACTACCCATATGCACCCAAACTGGCTTTGGCTATGCTTGTGTGGACATTTGTATGGTGGGTTGCAAGCCCACTGCCTTTAGGTGTTACAGCTTTGTTGCCGGCAGTTTTTAGCTCAGTTGTTGCAGGTTTTGCCCCACAGGCCATAGGTTATACAAGCACGAGTGCAGCGGTTTCAGATATCTGGAAAACTTACATGAGTACAACTATAGTTCTCTTCCTTGGCGGTTTTATGATAGCTGGTGCACTAGCTGAGGTTGGAATGGATAAAAGAATAGCCTACGCCTTAGCGGCATCAAGATTTGGCAGAAGAAACCTGCATACCTTAGCTTTAGCTCTATGGACTTCTTGCTGGTTCGTGAGCATGTGGATTTCAAACACTGCTGCTGCAGCGATAATGTATCCAATTGCTCTTGGTGTTATTACAGCTGTTCCAAGACTTTCTCCGAAATATCAAGAGTTCTTAATGCTTGGTTTAGGATATGCAGCAACTATGGGTGGCTTAGCTACGATAATTGGCACTCCACCGAACTTGATAGCTGTCCAGCAAGCGGCTCAAGCGGGTGTTCAGATACCGTTCTTCTCCTTTATGATACTTGGAGTCCCAACGGCGATAATCGGTTTACTTACGTGCTTCTTTGTAATGCTGCTCTATTTCAGGCCAGAAAAAGAGATGGCGCCTGAAGCGATAAAGGTTGTTGAAGAGGAGAAAGCAAAACTAGGTAAGATGACTAGAGAACAGTGGATCGTCACAATCGGTTTCATCTTAGCAGTATTCATGTGGATTGCGAGGGGATTCCCAGCGATATTCGAAAGCATTGGATTAATGGATCTTGCAAAAAGTACAGAGATAATAACCAAGATACTTCCAGATGACTGCGTACCACCGATAATAATCGCCATAGCCCTGTTCGCGTTCCCCAAGTTCTTCACAAAGAAACCACTGAAGACCATCCTGACTTGGGAAGGGGTTAACAAGTACATAAGCTGGGACATACTGCTGATATTCGGTGGTGGACTTGTAATTGGAAACGCTTTACTTAAGACCGGCCTTGGAAAATGGCTTGCTGTTAGTACTGGAGCGCTGTTCGGTGGTTTATCACCATTCATAATCTTCCTTGTAGCCGCTTTAACCGCTTACATCATAACGCAGTTCACCTCGAACACATCAACTGCAGCGATGATATGCCCAATAGTTATAGCATTGGCAATCGAAGGCGGTTTTGGAAAGATAACCGCAGCTCAGGCTTCGATCATCGCAGGTATAATGTCAAGTATAGCTATTACGCTACCAATATCTACACCACCAAATGCAATAGTATTTGGCTCAGGAAAGATCCAGCTGAAGAACATGATAGCCAATGGACTGATAATAGGTCTCATACTGCTAGTGTTATTCTCGGCCATATGGATCTATGGACTGCCACATATACCTGTAGTTGTTAAATAATCTTTTTTTATTATTTTTGTCGACAACAACTTTATAAGCAGCAAAAGTACTTTGCCTATAAGGGCCGGTAGCTCAGCTGGTAGAGCGCCGTCTTGGCATGGCGGAGGCCTGGGGTTCAAATCCCCACCGGTCCATGATTCGTCATAATCCGATGTTGCTGAATGGCTTTTGTGGAATTCTCGGTTTTTAGAGTTGTTTGATTCTCGTTTTGAGGAATTTGGAGTTTTATCTTCATTGCTTATCTCATATGAGTTGGCAACTTGGTTGGCAACCATCTTGACGAAAAACCGCTCTTCAGTAGATCTCTGCTTTGCAACCGATAAGCTCTGAAAATCCATAGTTAGCCTTATATAAGGGTATTCAAAGTCTTTTTTAGCCTTTTTTCGAATAATGACCTTTGCAATAATTCAATTGATTCGCTGTTCTCGAAAACCAATTGCCTAACTGTCACTATTTATAGCAGCTATTTTCTTTTCGATTGTGAAGAGTATTGGCGTTAAAAAATTGAGTTGAAGGAAGCTCTTCTAAGAGAGAAAAGACCGATAAAGTATCAAGTAGTCGAAATGAACTCTTTAAAGTTTTTATCTCTAAGATGCAATTTCTTTAGCTTTAATTTTTTTCTTTAAATAAAAGTAGTGTAAAATAGCTAAATCTCCCAAGCAAATCCCTTAAACTCCAGCATAAACCCCTTTAAAATCCCTAAATCAAAATCA
>CAYZIW010000030.1:0-18999 GCA_964478605.1 uncultured archaeon
TGTTTCTTCCCACTGCTTCTTCACTTCAACTGGCAAAGGTGCTGCTCCACTTATACAAGTTCTAACACTCTTCAAGTTGTATTTTGAACGTTTTGGATGGTTCAGAATGCCAACGTACATTGTCGGAACGCCTGGAAAGATGGTAACTTTATGCTTGTTGATAGCTTTTAGGTAATACTCGTATTCTCTCGGATCTGGAACGATTACGAACTTCCCTCCAAGAAGGACCCCTGAATGGGCCATTGTAAATCCGTAACTGTGAAACATTGGTAAGGCACCAAGGTAGATGTCTTTGTAACTCGCCTTTGGATCCCAACTTGCAACCTGATGAGCGTTTGCGACCAGATTATAATGGGTAAGCATTGCAGCCTTTGGCAATCCAGTAGTTCCACCAGTGTACTGGAAAACGGCTACATCTTTCTTCGGATCGATTTCAGCTTCTTTATCTGTTCTTGGATATTTCATTACATCCTCCCAATAAAGCACGTTTGGTCTGTGTTCGATCTTTATATCTCCAAACTTCTTCTTTTTAACGAGCTTTTTGAACAGGAAATTTACCGGAAACTTCAGAAAATCTTCTATACGAGCAATTACAACTTTTTCAAAAAATCCTTCCTCGATCAGTGACCTGTAATTTTTATAATTCACATCGATGGCGAACATCAACTTTGCTCCACTATCTTTAGCTATGTGTTTCATCTCCCTCTCCGAATATATTGGATTGCATTGAACGAGTGTGGCTCCAGCTTTGAATATGGCATAAGCGATTAAAAAGTAGTGCGGAGTGTTTGGAAGGCTTACAACTACTTTGTCGCCTTTCTTAATACCCATATCATAAAGAAAAGACAGGACCTTCTGTCCACCATCTATCAATTGTTTATACGTGTATGTTGCTCCAAGAAAATCACATGCAACCTTGTCCGGGTATTTTTTAGATGTATTTTCATACATCCTGTGCATAGGTATGTTAGGATAGTCGATGCTCGCTGGAACCCCGCTATCATACTTCTTTAGCCAAATTTTTTGAAGTTTCGTTACATCTACTTCTCTTATGTTCTCGCCCTCAACACCAAGAGCCATGTTATCTTACATTATCATCGAGTATTTATGCTTTTTTAAATTGAACAGAATCTTTCCTTAAAATTTTTTCAGATTCGCCGCTTGAGTGAAAAGGATACCACCTCTAACTTTCAAAGATATTTTTTAGAAAAAACTCAAAATTTACTGTTGCGCATCAGCTTAACATAAAACCCAGAAAAAAGTCTAAATACTCGAGTTAGTAGTTGGTGCAGTCGATATACTTAAATACGCTTCGGGTTATTAATGGACGGGTGTGCGAAAATGCCGGTAAGACCACTCGATGTCTTGAACAGATCTCTGAAATCTCCGGTCATTGTCAGATTAAAAGGTGGTAGAGAATTTAGAGGGACTCTCGACGGCTACGATGTACACATGAACTTAGTTCTATTGAATGCAGAGGAGATACAGAACGGAGAGGTCGTTAGGAGGATGGGTAGTGTGGTGGTGAGAGGAGATACAATAGTTTTTGTATCCCCAGCACCGGGTGGTGAGTGATGTCAGACGGAACAGCTGCAATGGGTAGAAGGAATAGAAAAAGAGTCCACGTTAGATGCAGGCGTTGCGGAAGAAATTCCTTCCACGTAAGAAAGGGATACTGCGCAGCTTGCGGGTTTGGAAGAAGTGAGAAGCTGAGAAGCTACAGCTGGGTAAACAAAAAGAAATCTAGTGTTTAATGTGTGGAATTACTGGAGTTTACTGCGATAGTGGAAGTTTAGCATCCAACTACGTATATTATTCTTTATTCTCTTTACAGCATCGCGGCCAAGAGTCCGCTGGTATAGCCAGTTTTGAAAAAGTTGTAAGGTTAAGGAAAGGAATGGGTCTAGTTTCAGAAGTCATAAAGAGCGACGATCTTAAATATCTTCGCGGAAAAGTTGCAATTGGGCATGTAAGATACTCAACAACTGGAAACTCGAGTTTAGAGAATGCCCAACCTTTCGTAGTAAAATCAAAGGTAGGGTATATAGCAGTGGCACACAACGGAAATCTTGTGAATTATGAAAATTTAAGAGCCTATCTGGAAAATCTTGGAAACGTTTTTTCCTCTGATTCTGATTCAGAAGTAATAGCACAGCTTTTTTCGCGATACATGATGCATCTAGATCTGCTTGACGCCTTGAGAAAAATGACCGAAGTATTGATTGGTAGCTATTCGATAGTTGCTTTAGTAAATGATAAACTCGTAGCCTTTAGAGATCCCCTCGGATTCAGACCACTTTGCATAGGCGAGATAAGCGACGGATACATTATTGCGAGTGAAAGTTGCGCCATTGACGCTGTGGAAGGGAAGTTCATAAAAGACTTAGAACCTGGAGAAGTAGCGATAATTGAGAATGGGGATATCGAGTTTGTTAAAGTCGTTGAAACAAAAAGAAGAGCTACATGTGTCTTCGAATATATTTACTTTGCCCGTCCAGATTCAGTAATAGATGGTGTAAGTGTTTACGCAGCAAGAAAAGCTATGGGCGAAGAACTAGCAAAAGAAAGTCCAGTTTACGCTGATGCAGTCTCAGCGGTACCTGACAGCGGTATAACGGCTGCAATAGGTTATGCTGCAGCTTCAAAAATACCATACATAGAGAGTCTAATAAAGAATAGGTACGTAGGCAGAACGTTTATAATGCCCAAAAAAGAACTTAGAGAGCTTTCTGTAAAGCTGAAGATAAATACTGTAAAAGAGAACGTTTTTGGGAAAAGACTGATTTTAGTTGATGATAGCATCGTAAGGGGAACAACTTCAAGAAGGATAGTCCAGATGCTAAGAAATGCTGGCGCTCTCGAGATACATTTAAGGATAGCAAGCCCACCCATAGTTGCTCCTTGTTACTTTGGGATAGATATGAAAACGAGAGAAGAATTAATCGCTGCAAATCACGACCTTAAAGAAATAGTCGAGTTTTTAACTGCAGATAGCGTTTGTTATCTAAGCTTAGACGGTCTTAAAAGAGCTTTAAAGAGGTGTGGAAGAGAAGAAGGTTACTGTCTAGCCTGTCTGACGTCTTTATATCCGGTTCCGGTTCCTGGAGAAAAATGTATTGTTGATAGCTAGCTACCTTGGCGAGAAAAGAAGCATCAATAGCAGTAGGATAAATAAAAGACCGAACATTGCTAAAGTAAAATTCCTCTGCCTTTTTTGTTCTCTCTTCATAGTTTCCTCGCATTCGTTGCTGCAGAATTTCTTTTCGGGTTCTATCGCTTTTCCGCATACAATGCAATGTCTGTGTGGAACAACAGGCATGGAATCTTGAAGCCATTTGAGTTTAAAAATGTTTACTTTTAGAAAGTTTTTAATCTTCGAAGATTATATTACACATGGAGCTAGAGGTCCTTGAAGGTCTACTTAATAAAGCTTATAGAATAGAGGTCGCATTCGAAAATGAGGTTGTATTTAAAGCCTTTATAGATATAGTAGATGCTGAACAGAAAGATGTTATTTTCAAACTAATGGCTGATTCTGAAAGACATAAGAAGATACTGGAGAAAATTGCTCAAGACCTGAATTTAAAGCTTGAAAAACCTGAAAAGATAACCATCCAAAGCCAGAGGATATTCAACGAGATATACAAGCTTGAGCTAGATGCAAAATACATATATGAACGAATAGTCGAGAAATTTGCTATACATCTTAAAAATCATGCAGAAACTTTGAGACATCTCGCAAAGGAAGAAGAAATGCACGCAAAGATGGTCGAAAAGTTTGTAGATAAGACGTTAAGAATAATATAAATTTCATATTAATTATTTTTAATAATTTTCTTGATGTCTGTTTTTTCGGTAATTTCAGACAAATTTAAAAACTCCGAAGATACTAAAAATATGGAATGTAAGATCTGCAAACTTGAAGCTGTTGTAAGTGTAGACCAACGAGGACAGATCGTTCTACCGAAAGAAATACGAGAAAGGGCAGAGCTTAAAGCTGGAGATAAACTTGCAATTCTCTCCGCATGCGACGAAAATGGGAAAGTTTGCTGTCTAATCTTTATGCGGGCGGAAGTCATTGAAAAGATTGCTGTTGAGAGGTTATCTCCAACGCTCAAAGCAATCTTTGGAGGTGAATAAATGGAAAAACGAGAGCTGGGGCTGATCGAGAAGTATCTTACACTATGGATTTTTCTCGCAATAATCTTTGGCATAACTCTGGGCTACTTCTACCCAGAGGCATCTACAATACTCTCAGCGATGAGCATAGACACAACTTCGATTCCCATAGCGATTGGACTGATTTTAATGATGTATCCACCACTTGCTAAAGTAAAATACGAAGAAATGGGTAAAGTTTTCAGAAATCTAAAGCTTTTGAGCTTCTCTTTAACTCAAAACTGGATTGTAGGACCAATAGTGATGTTCCTTTTAGCAATAGCCTTGCTTCGCGATATGCCTGCTTTCATGATGGGAGTAATTCTTGTAGGCCTTGCAAGATGCATTGCAATGGTAATCGTTTGGAACGAGCTTGCTGAAGGAGACAGAGAACTTGCTGTAGGGCTTGTAGCTTTCAATGCGATCTTTCAGATTCTGTTCTACGCTGTCTACATCTACCTTTTCATAACCCTTGCTCTAACCAAGCTTGGACTTGCTGAAGGTGTGAACGCCGAAGTTAGTATAATAGATGCTGCAAAAACCGTTTTCATCTACCTTGGCATACCTTTCATCGCTGGAGTTGTAACAAGGTACATGAGCTTTAGGCTTAAAGGAAAAGAGTGGTTTGAGAAAGTCTTAGCTCCAAAGATTAGTCCAATTACACCAATAGCTTTACTTTTCACGATCGTAATCATGTTCTCACTAAAAGGAGAATACATCGTAGAACTACCTTACAATGTTTTGAGAGTTGCAGTACCCTTAGCACTTTACTTCCTTATCATGTGGTTTGCAACGTTCTTCATAGCTTACAGGCTTGGCGTTGATTATCCTAAAACTACTGCTGTTTCTTTCACCGCAGCGAGCAACGATTTTGAGCTGGCAATAGCTGTTGCGATAGCTATCTGGGGAATAAACAGCGATCAGGCCTTTGCAACTGTCATTGGGCCGCTTATTGAAGTTCCGGTACTTATAAGCCTTGTAAACGTTGCTTTGAAGTTCAGAGAAAGGTTCTATGGAATAAAAACCTGATTTTAGACTACAGATTTTTCATTTTTGGAAAAATTGAGCTAATGGGTTGTAAAATCAATCTAAAATATGCGTAGATCTTTTAAAAATATAATTTTTGGTTTTTATCAAAATGCTTGAACTCGTTTTGCAAGATGGGGCAAACTTTATATACTTTATTCCCTCTAAACAAGAACATGCTGGATCCTTGGGTATACTTAGCAGCGGTGATTGTTGCAAGCATCATCCTAGCTATAGTTACTCTAGCATTTAGCAGGGTGTGAGAACATGGGTGATCTGATTTACGCAACAGCCTTTACAGCAGTATTACTCGTTGCATGTCTAACAGCCGGTGTTCTTTCAAAAAAGAAAAGCGAGGTCTTCAGCGATTGGTTGGCTGGAAGTAGAAATTTTGGACCCGTTTTGACGGGCTTAGCTTTAACTGCAACTTGGCTCAGTGGATGGGCGTGTCTCGGGTCGATGGGAATAGTCTACACCTTCGGCTGGTCTGGGATTTGGCTTGCAGGCGTTTGGACACTCGTAGGAATTATTCCTACAGTAACAATATTTGGGCCAAAGTTGAGAAACCGCTTTGAAGAACTGAAAGCAACAACCGTTCCACAGCTTGTGGGAGCAATTTATAACAGCAAAAACGTCGCAATGATCTGTAGTCTTATATACATAGCCCTGCTGATAGTCTACTCCGTTGGCCAGTACAAAGCTGCTGCAACAGCATGGTATGTGGTCACAGGAACTTCTTGGCATATATCTATATTGATTTCCGCATTTATAATGGCTTTCTACATGACCGTAGGCGGCTACACGGGAACGCAATGGGCTCTAGCAATTCAGGGTGTATTTTTGACGATTGTCTGCTTTTTATTGGCTTTTCTTGCCTTGATATACATCGGAGGCCCAGCAGGGCTAAACGAAGCTTTAGCATCGCAGGATCCAAGGTTACTACTACCATTAAGGAGTGATATCACAAAACCGAATCTACAGTTTGCTGCAGACCTGATAGGTCTTACTGCAACGCTCGGATTGTTTGTTACGATGGCTGTAGGTTTTCCTCACAACGTAGCACGCTTTATGGGCCTTAGGAAAATAAACAAGAGAGAGTTAGCGATAATGACCTTCGTAGTATTTATAACAGCTGCATCACCTTGGGCAAATTTAATTACTGGGCTCTCTGCAAGAGCTATGTTTGGTACAGAACTTTTCAACATTCCAGCAGCTAAACAAGATGCTGCAGGTCCGATGGTGGCTTTAGCAATAAATTCAGCATTAGCTGGAGCTTACGTAGCTGCCGTTTTCGCAGCAGCCCTTTCAACGCTCGCAGGTATGGTTCTTGTTATGGCCGGGAGTTTGACCAGAGACGTTATACAGAGCATAAGCAAGATAAGCGATGAATCTTCGCTCAAACTGGCGAAAATATTGACCGTGTTTTTCAGCCTAATTCCGCTGATCTGGGTAGTTACAAATCCTCCAGAACTCTTAGCCTATCTAATGGCTGGTGCAGCAGTTGGGATGGGTTGCATATTCTTCTACGTCCTAGCTTTGAGCCTCTTCTGGAAGCCACATAAGCTTGGAGCGATTGCCTGCATGGTTTACGGCTTTATTATGACGATACTGGGAGGCTACTATGTATATACAGCAGCAGAGTGGGGATGGGGTAACTGGTGGTGGGCGACTTTCATTGGATGTGGTATCACCTATTTCGCCTTCAGCTTCATCGGAAAGAGATTGAAGAGCTAAAAAATTTTAGCTTTAATATTTTTCATTTCCTGCAAAATCTTACAAAATTCTCCAAAACTTTTAAACCAGCTTTACCACTCTTCTCTGGATGGAACTGAGTTCCTAAAACGTTGTCTCTAACCACTGACGACGCAAATTTTACACCATAATCTGTCAAGGATAAAACAAAATCTTCTGAAGTTTGAAGGAAATAGGAGTGGACAAAGTAGAAGTAACAATCATTTTCTATTCCATCGAATAACTCGTGATCCTTCAAAAAGTGAACTCTATTCCAACCCATGTGAGGTATTTTTCCAACGCTTTGCGGGAATCTCACAACCTTTCCTGGCAATAAATTCAAACCTGGATACCTTCCACCTTCGTAGCTTTCGCTAGCAAGTAGCTGCATCCCCAGGCAGATCCCAAGTACTGGAACGTTTAAATCATCTAGCGAGAAATTCATATTCTTCAGCCTTTCAATCGCAGGTTTAAAAGCACCAACTCCGGGCAAAATTACACCTTCAGCTTCTTTTATGGTCTTTAAATCTTCCGATACTATAGCTTTCCCCCCGACATATCTTATGGCATTCAAGATGCTTTTAAGATTTCCAACTCCGTAGTTCAATACTACTAGCACAAAAGAACTAATCCTCAGACATAAAAAACTTCGGCAAGTCTTAAAAAGATTGGGTTGTAGGACCACTTATGAAACTTTGTGAAAAGATAAGAGTTATTTATGGAAAAGATTTTGGAAAATATCCACAATGTAACTGCGTTTTAATTGGAAAGAGCTGTCTTATAGACTCGGGAGCTGAGGCTGTTAAGGAGTTGAAAGTAGAAACTATATTAAATTCTCACTGGCATGAGGATCACATCGCGATGAACAAGATCGCTGACGTTGTATACATCCACGAACTAGACAGAGATGCAGTTGTTAGCTATGAAGAATTTGAAAGAAGGTACGGGCTTGGCGAATTCGCTCGTTTTTTTGTAAATTTTGAATTCTGTGATACCGTTGAAACTTTTGATGATGGAGATATCTTCAAATTTGAGGGTGTTGAGGTAGAGGTGATCCACACTCCCGGCCACTCCGCTGGACATTGTTGCTTTCTTCTAGATGGAAAAATCCTCTATCTTGGAGATATAGACCTTACATCCTTTGGTCCCTGGTACGGTTGTCTAGATTGTGATGTTTCAGACTTCGTCAAATCGATCGAAAAGCTCGAGGAGATGGCCGATGATGTATATTATGCTGTACCATCGCACGGGAAAGTCGTCGGCGAGGGTTTGGCGGAAAAATTAAAAAATTACAAGAAAATTATTATAGATAGAGATACAAAAATTAAGGAACTTGCTGCCAGAGGAGAAAATCCAGTAGGAAAGGGGATAATATATCGAAGGTTTCCAGAGCCAAGAGAAATATACGAGCACTTCGAAAAGATAATGGTCGAAAAACATCTTACAGCCTCTCTTAACTCTAAAAATTTTTGAAGATACTTTTATCCACACTTCGTAAACCCGCAGAATTTACAGGTAGCGCAACCTTCTCCATATTCAAGAACGTTGCCGCATTCTGGACAAACTCCTCCAATGGACTTCGTCTTACTCTTTTCAGCTCCCTCAGATACCTCTGTAAATTCTGTGAGAGGTTTAATACCTTCAACTTCAAACTTTATCTTCCTGTACTCGCCTTTCAGGTATTTCTCCAGAACCTTTGCAACACCATCTGCACAGCTTGTTATAACCTCCCCGCTGTCAAAGCCTATGGATGGGCATCTAATATTTTTAAGTTGTTTTATAAGAACTTCTGGATTTATCCAGCTCCTCAAAGATATACTCAACAATCTACCAATGGCTTCCGTCTGCGACGCTGCACATCCTCCGCTTTTACCAAGCTGGACAAAAACCTCTGCAATTCCTTCGTTATCTTCGTTTATCGTAACATAAAGCGATCCACAACCAGTTTTTGTTTCAATCGTCACACCCTTCGTAACTCTTGGCCTTGGACGGGGTTCGATGTATTTCGATGGTTTTACAAGCTTTTTCTTTTCCTCTTCAACTTTTTTGATCTTTAAAACCTGTTCCTCTCTGCTACCATCTCTGTAGACGGTTATCCCTTTGCACTTGAGCTCGTAAGCGAGTAAAAACGCTTTTTCAACATCCTTTTTAGTTGCAGAATTGGGTAAGTTTATAGTTTTACTTACAGCGTTATCTGTGTACTTTTGAAATGCCGCCTGCATCCTTACATGCCACTCTGGTGCTATATCTAGAGCACACTTGAAAACCCTCTTCAAATCTTCAGGAAGTTCAAGTTTCTGTATACTTCCACTTTCAGCAACCTTCGCTATTACCTCTTCGCTGTATAAGGACCTCTTTTTAAGAGCCTCTTCAAAGATGTAGTTTATTTCGAAGAAGCTCTCTCCATCCAAGATGTTCTCCCTTCTGTACGCTAAAGCAAAAACGGGCTCTATACCACTGCTGCAGTTTGATATTATACTGATAGTCCCAGTGGGAGCTATCGTTGTCGTTGTTGCGTTTCTGATCTTTATACCTCTCCTCTCCCAAACGCTCCCCTTCCAGTTTGGAAAGACCCCCCTTTCTTCAGCCAAAGCTTGCGATGCTTTATGCGATTCTTCCTGAATAAACTTCATAACCTTCTCAGCAAGCTGAATCGCCTCTTCGCTATCGTAAGGTATTTCGAGCAAAAACAACGCATCTGCCCATCCCATAACTCCTAGACCGATTTTTCTATTTGCTTTAGTCATTTTCTCTATCTCTGGAATCGGATAACAGTTTACATCGATCACATCGTCTAAAAACCTAACTGAAATCCAAACAACCTCTCTTAGCGCATCCCAGTCGAAATCTTTGCCCTTCACAAATTTTGCAAGATTTATACTTCCAAGGTTGCACGACTCATAAGGTAGCAGAGGTTGCTCACCACAGGGATTCGTTGCCTCTATTATCCCAACATGCGGAGTTGGATTGTGGCGATTTACTTCATCTATGAAAACCAGTCCGGGTTCTCCATTTCTCCAAGCTCCCTCGACTATTAAATTAAAAATTTTTCTAGCAGATGCCTTCTTCACAACTTCTCCAGTTCTTGGATTTATAAGTTCGTAATCTTCTTCCCTCTTCAAAGCCTCCATGAATCTATCTGTAATTGCAACGCTTATGTTGAAGTTTCTGAGTACTCCCTCCTCCCATTTAGCTTTTATGAACTCTTCAATGTCCGGATGATCGCATCGCAGTATTCCCATGTTTGCTCCTCTTCTTCTTCCACCCTGCTTTATCTGTTCAGTAGCTGCATCGAATATTTTCATGAAACTTACTGGCCCACTCGCTACACCCATCGTTGATTTTACGATGTCCCCTTTTGGTCTTAATCTGGAAAAACTAAATCCTGTACCTCCACCGCTTTTTTGAACTTTTGCCATGTCCCAAAGAGCTTTAAAAATCCCATCTATGCTGTCTTCAACTGGTAATACAAAACATGCTGAGAGTTGACCAAGAGGGGTTCCAGCGTTCATTAATGTTGGCGAGTTTGGCATAAACTCCTGATTCCACATGATTTTGAAAAATTTCTTGGCCCAATCGTCAGGATTGTTTCCATAGTTTTCTTCAGCTTTCGCAATCGCCCTTGCAACCCTCCAAACCATCTCCTCGGGAGTTTCTATTACTTCTCCCTTTTCGTTTTTCAGCAGATATCTTTTTTTAAGAACGACCTCTGCAGTTTTGCTGAGCTTCATTCGATCACCATCAACTGTAGGTTCAAGATCAAAAAGTTATTTGGTAATTTGCTACTGTTGCTATTGAAAACCTCGATTTTTCTAAAAATTATTTTACTTTAAATCAAACAAAATTGATTTGATGTAAATCAAAAAAAGCTTTTAACATCGTTCATACTGATCCTATGGAAACCCTGATTCTCACAGCTTCAGAAGTAAGGAGCCTTATAAGCATGAAAGATGCGATATCTGCTGTTGAAGATGTTTTCAAGCTACATGCACTTGGAAAAACGCAGATGCCCAAAAAGATATATCTCCAATTTGAGGATGGAGACTTAAGAGCGATGCCTGCATTTGCAAACGGATACGCAGCGGTGAAATGGGTAAATTCACATCCAAACAACTATCTTAAGAAGCTACCTTCAGTCATGGCCGTCCTTATACTGAACGATCCATCAACAGGATTTCCACTTGCTATAATGGACGCTACCTACCTGACATCGCTAAGAACTGGGGCTGCGGGTGGAGTGGCAGTAAAATACCTTGCAAGAAAGGATGCAAAGATAGTTGGTTTTATAGGCTGCGGAACTCAAGCTAGATTTCAACTTGAAGGTATTTTGAACATCATGAACGTAGAGAAAGCAGTCGGATATGATGTGTCCAAAGAAAACCTCGAAAAATTCAAAAAATTCTGTGAAAACTTTGGAGTTGAATTTAAAGCCAAGGAAGTCAAAGATGTCTGCGAGTGTGATGTTCTCGTAACATCTACACCTTCAAGAAGGCCGATAATTAAAGATGAATGGGTAAAATCCGGTATACATATAAACGCAATTGGTGCTGATGCACCCGGAAAGCAAGAATTGGATGAAAAGATCCTCTTAAGAGCTAAGATAGTCGTTGACGATTACGAACAAGCAATCCACAGTGGAGAGATAAATGTCGCGATTTCTAAAGGGATTTTGAATCCAAAAAATATTCATGCAAGTTTGGGAGAAGTAATTGCAAAAGTTAAGGCTGGGAGGGAGAGAGACGACGAGATAACTTTATTCGACTCTACTGGTTTAGCGATTCAAGATGTTGCTGTAGCAAAAATTGTTTACGAAAGAGCATTAAAGGAGAATATTGGCAAAAAGGTTCGATTATTTGAATGAGAGTCGCTGCTTTAATTTCGGGTGGAAAAGATTCGATATTAGCACTACATAAGATTTTCGATGAAAATGAAGTAATTTTTCTGGTCTCCGCAGTTCCAGAAAGAGCCGATTCCTACATGTTCCATACAGCAAACATCCACATGGTTGATGCTGTGGCAGAATGTCTTTCAATTCCATTGATAAAAATAAGGGTCTCTGGAGAGGAGGAGAAAGAAGTCGAGGAGTTTGCCGAAGGTCTGAAAGATTTGGATGTCGATGCACTTTGTATAGGTGCTATAGAGTCAAATTATCAAAGGAACAGGGTCGAGAAAATTTGTAAAAAATTGGGATTCAAACTGATTGCCCCTCTCTGGAAATCAAACCCCGAAAATTTGCTCCAAGAGGTTGCAAACAAATTTGAAGCAATAATAACCAGTGTATCTGCAGAGGGGTTGGGAAGGGAATTTTTAGGTAGAAAAATTGATGAGAAGCTTATCAAAGAACTTTTAACTTTAAAGAAAGAGAAGAGTATACATCCGGCCGGGGAGGGGGGAGAATACGAAACGCTAGTTCTAGATGCACCGCTTTACAAGAAAAGAATTTTAATAAAAGATTCCGAAATAATCTGGAGAAGAATGAGTGGGGAGCTTCTGATAAAGAACTACGAGTTAGTTCAAAAGTTCTAGCAAAAGGTTTCTTAACCGAACTTCGACTTTCCTTATGTGCGTTTTAAACAAAGATGAGATCAGAGAGATGATATTTGAATTCGGTTTGATAAAGGACTACATAGATCTAGAAATCCAGCTTCAACCAAACGGCTTCGATTGTACACTCAGAAAAGTTTTCAAGCTAAAAAACGCTGGAAAGATAGATTTCGACAATAAAGATAGAAAAGTATCGGAAACGGAAGAATTAAATTTTGAAAACGATTGGGTCTTCCTTCCGAAGGGATACTATAAAGCTCAGATCAATGAGATAGTAAAGCTCCCAAAAAACGTTATGGCTATTGGAAAACCAAGATCAACACTTGTGAGATGCGGGGTAAGCGTAATTTCTGCAGTATGGGATGCAGGGTATGAAGGTAGAGGAGAGATAGGAATATGCGTCAGCAATGAAGAAGGTGTATGGTTGAAGAGGAATGCACGAATTATGCAGCTCATCTTTTTAAAACTAGAGAAGGCGACTGAAGGCTACAGAGGTACATACTTTAAAGAGAATCTGTGAGCTTTTTGACATTTGAAAAAACTTTAATTAGAAAAATCTAAATAGATTTTATGGAAAAAATAGAGAGGATATCTGTAGAAGGAATGAGGTGCACAGCCTGCGCTAAAGCAATAGAAGGCAGAGTCAAAAAATTAGAGGGTGTTAAAGATGTTAAAGTTAATTTTGCGACAAATTCTGCATTAATTAAATATGATGATTCTAAAATTTCTATCGAAGATGTCAAAAAAGCGATCAAACAACTCGGCTATGGAGTTGTTGAAAGGCCTAAAAGAATGTTCACTAAAGCTATAATTGCTATTCTTGGAGGTATTTTAATCCTTTTTGTCAGCCCAATTGCACAGCTTATCATTTCAACACTGATCATAATATATTCGGGATCAAATATATTAAAATCTGCATTCAAATCTCTGATCAACCGAATTCTGAACATGGACGTAATGTACAGCATCGGGATCCTTTCTTCTTATTTTTCAAGCATTTTTGCATTCTTTTCGATACTACCAAAGGAATACACCTTCTTCGAAACCCCAGCGATGCTGATAGCATTCTTAAGTATAGGCAAAGCTAAAAACAGAACTGGGGATTCTTTAAGCAAACTTGCAGCTTTACAAAGCAAGAAAGCTTTTGTTCTGAGAGAAAAGGAAGTTGAGGTTGAAGTAGATGAGATAAGAGAAGGAGATACAGTTTTAGTTAAACCAGGAGAAAGAGTGCCAGTGGATGGTATTTTAATATCAGAATACGCAGAGATAGATGAATCAGCGATTACTGGAGAACCTACAATTAAATACAAAAAATTTGGCGATAGGATTTTTAGTGGTTCGATTTCAAAAAGTTTTTTGAAGATCAAAGCTGAAAGAGTCGGTAAGGATACTCTAATTTCTCAGATAGTTAGACTTGTCGAAGACGCTATGTCCAGCAAAGCTCCGATTGAAAAATATGCTGACAAAGTCATCTCCTTCTTTATACCGGCAGTTTTAACAGTAGCTCTAGCGTCTTTCATCTACTGGTACTTTCAATCCCCAATTTTAGGTTTTACAACACTGATAGCTACCCTTGTAGTTGCCTGCCCATGTGCTTTTGGTCTTGCAACACCAACTGCAATGGCCGTTGCCTTAGGTAAAGCTGCCGAGAGGGGGATTCTCGTAAAAAACTCCGAAGTTTTAGAGATTGCAAGCAAAGTTAAAAAAATATTTTTTGACAAGACCGGGACTATAACTAGCTTGAATCCAGAAGTTGTAAACGCCGATACGGAAACTTTAAGATTGGCTGCAATTGCAGAAGTTAGGAGTGAACATCCCCTAGCTAAAGCGATACTCGAGAAAGCTTTAGAGTTAGGTATAAGAGTGGATGAACCGGAAGATTTCAAATATTACGAGGGTAAAGGTGTCGAAGCACTTTATAAAGGGGAGAGGATACTTGTAGGTAGCAAGAAGTTTATGGAAGAGAACGGTGTTCATGTCGATTTTGAAGAGGGAGTTTTTGTAGCCTTAAACAAAAGACTTATAGGAGTGGTAGAGGTCGCAGATAGATTAAGAGATGAAGCTAAAATAGTTGTGGATGAACTTAAAAAGATGGGTAAAGAAGTTGCAATAGTGTCAGGAGATGGAAAAAAGAACGTTGAAAGAATAGCTAAAAAGCTTGGAGTTAAATACTATGCTGAAATGCTTCCAAATGAAAAGGCTGAACTTATCGCTACGCAGGGAGGGGCTTTTGTTGGCGACGGCATAAACGATGCAGCAGCAATTGCTAAAGCTGACGTGGGTATAGCGGTTTCGAAGGCCTCAGAAATAACAATTGAAACAGCCGACGTAATATCTAAATTTGAATCGATACCCTTCTTTTTCAAATTGGCATCAAAAACAATGCGTAAAGTGAAACAGAACATCTTCTGGGCGATAATTTACAACTTAATTCTGATCCCCATCGCTGCAGGTTTGCTTCTACCTTACGGAATATCTTTAAAACCTGAGTTCGCAGCTTTAGCTATGGTAGTGAGTAGTTTATGCGTAGTTACGAATTCATTAAGTTTGAGGTGGTTTGAGTGATCGTTAGGCTAGCTTTATCTGGACTCAGCTGCAAAGCTTGTTTAAAAGCCGTAAGGGTTGCACTTGAAGAAGTAGGAGCAGTTGTTAAAGAGATAAGCTTGAAGGAAGTTGTAATTGAAATAATGGATGAAGATATCGACAAATACATCAATGCTATCAGGGATGCTGGCTATGATGCCAGACTTCTAACCACATCCAACCAGAACTCTTAAATACCCTGTGATCATAGACACTTCGCCGACGGTCAAAGAGGCGGGGGAAACACCCGGACTCATTCCGAACCCGGAAGTTAAGCCTCGCCTCGTCCCGCGTAGTACTGTGTTCCGAGAGGGCACGGGAGGCGCGGGAACTGTCGGCACTCATTGGTCTAGTTTTTTGAGAAATTCCACCATGTTCCTCCAATGGCTTCCCATCCAATAAAGCTTCTTACATCTCTCACAGTACCACAATTCATATCTCTGGCCTATATCTTCGCTTATTCCTTCCTTTATCATAACTTCCAAAGCCTCCTCTCTACTCGGTTTCCTTAGCAGACAGTTACAAACGCTACATCTATCCATCAAAAGCTGAAAACTAACACCGATCTTCTTCAGTTCCTTCATTTGCTCTGCAACATCATTTGAGACAACTAAAAAGACCGCCCTTTTATTTTTTATCGCTTTTTGATAAAGTTCCCTGTCTTTTGTCAGAAGGATTCTGTCCAGAAAGTTTTTAAGCAGTTCAGAATCTTCATCTTTGCATTCGAAGTCTCCTATGTATAGAGTGTCATAACCGGCGATGCGAAGCCAAACCGCAAGTTTGCCGAGCATTCGATCGCAGATGAAGTTCATAAAAAATAATAGCAAAATTTTTAGGTTCTACTTGAGCTTTCAAGTTCCTTTTTAAGTTCTTCTATCTCTTTATCCAGCTCCTCCAAACTCACAAAAGTGAACTCCTTTTCCTTCACTCCAGCCAACTTCCAGAAAAGCCTTGCAATTATAGGTGCTGTCTTTCCAGCATACCCTGGAGCGTGCGGTAGAAGTTTAGCCGCCAAATCACCCAACTTTTCAAATTGCCTTGTGTTGAGCTCTTCAAGCCTTGTACTCGCATCACCCAGCAAAGATATCGCACTACCGACAACTTTCTCTCTTAGTGCATAATACTTTGCAGCCTCGCTCGTAATTCTATGGACACCCATTTTTCCTCACCAATGTACTTTGGCCTCACAAGCTTATACATCTTTCCATACATCCCCCTACTTAAACATAAAAATTTTCGTGTCTGTGAAAATTGGCTGTCTTTATTTTTATGATCCTTCTTTCTATCTCCTCCCTCAACAGATCGTTGCTAGTCAGATTTTTAGCTTCGTAAAGCTTATCCAAATCTTTTTCAATTTCTCCCCACTCCATAAGTAGACGGGCAATTTTTTCCGCCACTCCCGGATAATTTTTCATGGAATAGTAAATTGAAAGAGCCTTTTTGTACTCTCCTATATTCTCGTAAACTTCGGCTAAAGCTAGCTTCGCCTCTTCAGTCTCTCTTATGCTCAAAGATTCCTCTATTTTTTTTATTCCTGCTTCAGGTATGGAGAGAGAAAGTTTTTTCCCCCACTCGAGTAATATGCTAGCTTTAACGTCGAGGATATCTTCACTTTTCGGTAGCATGTCCAAGATGCGCATGGCTCTTAGATAGTCTCCGTTTTCCACAACCTCAAAAACAAAAAATAAGATTTTTTTAATATAATTTTTTAGTCCAAAATCTTGAAACTCCACAGCCAGTCTAGCTGCATCCTCATATCTGCCATTCGCCAACCTGTATTCTATAGCCTCTCTAAGCAAAGAAAACAGACCTTGTATTGTTTTTTTATCACCACTATCTCTCAAAAGTTTCAAGGCTTAAAAGAATACACCAAAAACGACTTCAGAATCTTTGCCATCAAGGTATCGACTCAACCTGTCTGCAGCTTTTGCGACAAGATAAACACCGTTTGGATTGTCTTTAAGGAATATCAAATACTTTGCTGAATTTTCAGGCTTTTCAAAAATTTTCTTTATGGAATGTGCTAAAACCGAGTCAGAAGAGATCGATTTTAATACCCTCGCATCCTCCTCATCGAGGAACTTCATCAGGATTTGGAAGAATTTTTCCATGATGATTATTTTACACTGTAAAATAAAAATTTTACGTTTAAAAAATTTAAGTGCTCCGGCCGGGATTTGAACCCGGGGCGCGGGCTCGAAAGGCCCGTATGTTTGACCGGGCTACACCACCGGAGCTTAAATAGCTGATTTCCAGATGAGTTTATATCTCTTTCGTTTGAAAGACACTTTCAACAAGCTTAATAGCGCAAAGATCCCCGCACATACTGCAAGCTTCGCTCGATGTTCGCCTTCTTTTCCAAATATTTTCGGCTTTTTCTGGATCAAAAGACGTTTCGAACTGTGTTTTCCAATCCAACTTTTTTCTTGCCAAAGACATCTTTAAATCTCTTTCCATAGCTCTTTCTCTTTGTCCAGGTTTAACGAGGTCGGCAGCATGTGCGGCAATTTTAGCAGCAATAACTCCCTCTTTAACATCCTCTACCGTCGGTAAGCCAAGATGTTCTGAAGGGGTAACGTAGCATATAAAATCCGCTCCTGCCATTCCTGCAACTGCTGCACCTATTGCGGCAGCTATATGATCATAACCAGCAGCAGCATCTGTAACGAGGGGGCCAAGTAAGTAGAGTGGAGCATTATCGGTTGCCATCTTCATAGCTTTTACCGAAGTTTCAATCATATCCAATGGGACGTGTCCTGGCCCTTCAACCATGCATTGCACACCGTATTCTCTACATTTGTCAACAAGTTCCCCTAAAATTACATATTCCGTTAGTTTTACTCTATCTACGTCAAGTAGGCATCCTGGCCTAAAAGCATCCCCTAAGCTTATTGTCACGTCGTAGGCCTTTAGAATTTCTAGAAGGTAGTCAAAATCCGCATAGTATGGATTTTCTTTATCGTTGTGGATCATCCAACCCACTATTATCGCTCCACCTCTGCTTACAACTCCGAGTAACCTCTTAGATCTTTTTAACCTTTCAACGCTCACTTTGTTTACTCCTGCATGTATCGTCATGAAGTCCACTCCATCTTTCGCTTGCTTTTCAACTACCTTGAAAAAGTCATCCTCACCGATGTCAACAATTCTTTTACAATCCCTAGCAGCCTGATAAACCGGAACCGTTCCGAAAGGCAAACTTGTTAATTTCATCAAAGTTCTCCTTATCTCATCCAAGTTACCACCAGAAGATAGATCCATTATTGCATCGGCACCAAATTTTTCCGCCACTTTAACTTTCTCTTTCTCTTCATCCAAGTCTACATGGTCTATCGATGTTCCTACGTTCACGTTTACCTTTGTTGACGCGTACATTCCTATAGGTTTTGGGATCGTATCTCTCAAAACGTTTTTAGGTACAACTACGTAACCTTTCGCAATAAGTTTGAGAAGTTTTTCAACATCCAACCCCTCACTTTTTGCAGCTAATTTGACAAATTCATCTGCTCTGCCTTTTCTTGCATCTTCAATCAACGTCACAAGTAAAATTCAATCTGTGAGCATAAATACTTTAATCCCGCAGATCCCACTTTTTAGATGGGTCACCTTTTATGTACTTCTCCAAAATTCTGTCCTCAAATTCAACTCCAAAGTAGTTTGCTAAGCTCAAAGTAATGAAAATAACATCCGCTATCTCTTCCCTTATTGCATTTAACTCTCTTTTTCTAACAGCTTCAGCCAGTTCACCGACTTCTTCCATTAGAACGGACAAAAGGAATAGATCTCCACTCCTTCGATCCAACTCTCCATACCTTCCGTAGATCTCTTTCCTTAACTCTTCGAGGTCCATATTCAACATCCACAAAACTTAAATTAAGAGTTTCACCACTTAAATTCAGCAAGCCGCCGTGGCTCAGCTGGAAGAGCGGGTGACTTGTAATCACCAGGTCGCGGGTT
>CAYZIW010000031.1:0-17594 GCA_964478605.1 uncultured archaeon
TGAGGGAGCTCAATGAGGAGCTGGAGAGGAGGAGAAGTGTTCTGGAGTTTATGGTAAAAAATAATATTAGAGAATTTAAAAAAGTTTCAAATATAATTCATACTTACCAGAGCAAGCCAGATAGAGTTATAAAACAAATTATGGGGTGAGAGAATGTTTAAAAAGTCCAACTTCTTAACTTACGCTGGATACAAACTTTTTGGAGAGCAAATTAAAAAGGAGAAGACGAAATATTACGAACTCGAAAGGACTTTGAAAAAGGCCTCCATTTCAATGCCTCCTGAGATGTACATAGCTACTGCAAGAATGTTTTCTTTTTTGTTTGGATTAGTTGGAGCTATTTTTGGAATTATATTTGCCTTCATACTAGTTCGATTCATTGGAATTCCCCCAATATTTCCCATACATCTTCCTGAAACTTTTAGCACATACTGGTCGATGATCAGGGATTTCGTCTACGCCGGAATACTGGCGATACTGACAACCTTAGCACTATATTATTTAGGAAATCTGTTGTTCGCAGTATATCCTTCCACTGTCATAAGCGATAGGAAAAACAAAATAGATAGAGTTCTACCGCACGCTATCACCTTTATGTATTCTTTAAGCAAAGGCGGAATGAATCTACTTCAAATCTTCAAAGCTCTTGCAGAAAACTATGAAGTTTATGGAGAAGTTTCTAAAGAGGCTTCTCGAATTGTTTGGGAGGTTGAAGGACTTGGAAAAGATATGAGAACAGCTCTAGCAAATGCCGTGGAGATATCTCCTTCTGAAAACTTCAGGGAATTTCTGCATGGACTGATAACAATAATAGACAGTGGGGGAGATGTAACATCCTATTTTGAAGAAAGATCAGAGTTTTATTTCGAACGAGCTAGACAGGATCAGAAGAGTTTCCTAGAATTTCTTGGTTTAATGGCAGAAACATATATAACAGCACTTGTAGCCGGACCTTTATTTTTAATAATAGTAATGACTGTCATGTCCGTACTTGGCCAGTCCAATGATGTGGCAATGTTCTCGATAATCTACTTCGTTATACCGATAGGTTCATTCATGTTTGCGATGGTGATAAAACTTTTAACACCAAGCGACGTTGGCAAAGCTCCAATGCTTAGAGAGAGATTTATTTATCGCAGGAGAAGTAAGGAAGTCGAAGAAAAAGAGTTAAGAAAAATTAGAAATCTTTTGAAGTCTTGGAAGCTCAAAAAAGAGCTTAAAAATCCGATAAAAGTACTTACCGAGAATCCGAATTATACCTTCGTAATTTCCCTCCCTCTAGCGTTGTTGTTTGTCGCTTACGGATTGATCGTTAACCCCTACATTTTAGGAATGGACCCGAAGTACTGGTTTTTTAGCATCGATGACTATATATTTATAGCTATCGGAATAGCCTTAGCTCCATTCGCCATCTTTTACGAATTGGGAAGAAAAAATGTGAGAAAATACATGCGCCTGACGCCGATATTTCTAAGCAAGTTGGCATCAGCCAACGAAAGCGGAATGCCAATATACAGAGCTATAGAGATGCTGGCAAAAACAGATACCAGTCCTTTAAGAAAGGAAATAAAGAAAATAAAATCGAATCTCGACTGGGGTGTAAGCCTTACAGACGCATTAGTTAGGTTTGCCAATAGACTTAGAATCTTTGAAATTTCAAGAACTATGGCTCTTTTAAACGAATCTCTTAAATCAACTGGCAATGTAACAGATGTGCTTATGATTTCTGCAAAAGATGCAACCTCTGCCGAGCTTTTAAGAAGAGAAAGGGCCACCAATATGTTCATGTACGTTATAATAATCTACATAGCATTCTTCGTTTTCATCGGGATAGTGTACATAATTTCATCTACTTTCCTGTCTACATTAGCAGAGAGCGCTGCAAAGGTTCAGGCTACTGGTCAGAACTTCCAGTTACTTCAAAACGTTGACGTTTATACATACAGGAATGTCTTCATGCATGCAGCGGTATTTCAGGGTTTGTTTGCTGGGCTAGTTGCAGGGGTAATGGGTGAAGGTAGCATCTCTGCTGGAGCGAAGCATTCCTTCATAATGCTACTCATAGCATATGTAGTGTTCAACGTGTTATTCGGCTTCAAGCTGATCTGAGAAAAGAGCTTATATCTCGCAACAAATGGTCGAAGGCATGCCTATAACAGCGTTGACAAAATTCATGGAGCTAGTATCAAAACATATAGATAACTTAAAAAATACTATCGATGAGGATGCGATTGAAAGGTTTTTTGAGAGCTTAGACAACTCGAAATCAATTTTTGTACTTGGAGCAGGAAGAAGTGGGTTTGTTGCAAGAGCTTTTGCTATGAGGCTTATGCACCTTGGCTATTCAGTCTACGTTGTAGGTGAAACCGTTACTCCGAGGATTCAGAGAGAAGATATGCTTATAGCAATCTCTGGCAGCGGAGAAACTAGTTCGATAGTGAGTATAAGCCAAAAGGCCAAAGAAATTGGTTCCAAAATTGTAGCTGTTACAAGTAAGAGAGATTCAACACTTGCAAAGATATCTGATATCACCTTAATTGTCAAAGGTAAGCCGAAAAGTGAAAAAGATGAGAGCATTTCTCAGCTTTTCCCACTTGGAACCCTCTTCGAACTCACAGCGATGATATTTTTGGATGGTATTGTTGCAGAGATAATGGCAAGAAAGAGGTTGAGCGAAAGGGATTTGGAGTTGAGACATGCTATCTTGGAGTGAGGTGGTGATATGTTTGAACTGATAAAAAAACTCAGTAATGCTTTTGGTGTAAGTGGATATGAAGAGGGAGTTAGAGAGATAATAAAAGCTGAAGTAGAGAAATACGTTGATGAAATAAAAACTGATGCACTTGGAAACCTGATATGCATCAGGAATGGGAAAGATAAAAGAAAACTGATGATTGCAGCCCACATGGACGAAATAGGTTTTGCTGTGAAGAGTATAGACGAAAAAGGGTTTATAAGAGTCGCTCCAATTGGCGGATGGTTCTCTCAGATAGCATTAGCACAGAGAGTTGTTTTATATGGTAAAAACAAAATTTATGGAGTTTTAGGATGTAAACCACCGCATTTGATGAAGGATGAGGAACGAAGAAAGGTGATCGAAATAAGTGATATGTTCGTAGATGTTGGAGCAACAAGTAAGGAAGATGTTTTAAAGATGGGGATCGATGTAGGAACCCCGGTAGCTATAGATAGGCAAGTTGTAGAACTTGGCAACGGTAGAATTACTGGAAAAGCATTCGACAACAGAGTAGGAGTTGCAGTTATGATAGAAGCTTTAAAGAGAACACAGAGTGATGCAACCATATTCGCAGTCGCAACTGTGCAAGAAGAGGTTGGACTTAAGGGAGCTAAAACTTCTGCTTACTCTTTAGAACCTGACGCAGCTATAGCTATAGATTCATGCGTAGCTACCGATTTCCCCGGAAGTGAGGCAGCTCACATGGACATAAAACTTGGAAAAGGTGCAGTGATTACAGTAATCGATGCCTCTGGAAGGGGCCTGATCGTATCACCACTTGTGCTTAAATGGTTGAAGGAAACGGCCGAAAAATACAACATCCCATATCAGCTTGAGGTTGCTGAGGGTGGAACCACAGATGCCTCGGCAATTAACCTAACAAAGCAGGGCATACCGGCTGGAGTCGTTAGCGTTCCAGCAAGATACATCCACAGCCCGGTAGAGGTTGTTGATCTGAAAGATGTTGAAAGTGCAACGAATTTGATAGCGAGAGCTTTGGAGACTTCTAAGAACTACATTCTACCTTGACAGAGTCTGTGCAAAAGATATAAAATTTCAGAGGATACTTGGCATATGAAACTTTGGATAATTGGGGCATACGGCATAGTTTCGACCACTTCGATGGTCGGTGCAAAGGCAATCGAAAAAGATCTTGTAGAGAAACTCGGTCTTGTTTCTGAACTTCCTTATTTTAAAAAAATTCAGGATTACGCTCCTTTCAAGTTTGAATTTGATGGGCATGATATTAGGCCACTGGCAAATGCATACGAGGCTGCAAAAGAGCACTGGGAACTTAACAGGCATTACGATGGGGCGATACTGGAGAACTTGCGTGATGAATTGGAAAGCATAGTGGCGAAAAAAGGAACTGCTCTGAATTGTGGCACAGGTATTAAGAACATTGGAAAAATTGAGACACTTGAAGATGAAGGGCTAACGCTTAGAGAGATAGTTGATAGGATCGAATCAGACATCAAAAAATTCGCTGACGATGAAACGGTCGTTATCAATTTAGCCTCAACAGAGCCTCTTCCAAGGTACAAAAAAGAGTACCACGATAGCTTAGATGGTTTCGAAAGGATGATAGATGAAGATAAAAAAGACTACGCATCTGCAAGTATGCTCTACGCCTACGTAGCATTAAAGAATAAAATACCCTACGCAAATTTCACACCGAGTGTTGGTTCCTCTTTACCGGCTTTAAAAAAGCTTGCATTGGAAAAGGGTGTTCCACATGCTGGAAATGATGGAAAAACTGGAGAAACAGTAATAAAAACAACTTTGGCACCACTTTTTGTTTACAGAAATTTGCAGGTCGTTGGATGGATGAGCTACAACATACTTGGAGATTACGATGGTAAAGTTCTTTCAGCTATAGACAACAAAGAAAGCAAGGTTCTAAGTAAAGACAAGGTTCTGGAAAAGATCCTAGGCTATAGCCCCTACAGCATCACCGAAATACAGTACTTTCCAAGCCTCGTTGACAACAAAACCGCATTTGATTTTGTACACTTCAAAGGCTTTCTTGGAAGACTTATGAAGTTCTACTTTATCTGGGATGCTATAGATGCCATAGTTGCAGCACCGCTTGTTTTGGACATAGCAAGATTCCTGCTTTTCGCAAAGAAAAAGAAGATGAAGGGTGTTGTAAAGGAACTGTCCTTCTTCTTTAAATCTCCAATGGAATGCGAAACGATAAACACTTACGAACAATTCGAAATGCTAAAAAGATGGTTCCAATCGAACGCCTAAAGCGAAAAATATTCTTAATTTAAAACCATTTCACAATTTTGACATTGAAAGACATTTTTCTCCAACCTTTGCGATTATCTCACCTTCACAGCTTTTTTTAAAAATACACGTATTTTTAGCCTGAAGCAGCTCAATTCTATCGAAAGCATTTCTCCAGACTATCTCTCCGGCCGTTATACCATAAACATATTCAAAAACTATTGCAGGAGTTGTAAGACGCGCGTTGACTTCGATAACATAAGGTTGCTCCGCCAAAATCAGATCCACACCAACGTAGCCGTATAGACCTCTTATAGCTTCTACAGCTCCAATTGCTTCATCCAAAATTTCTGGAATTTCTAATTCACATATCTTAGCAGGAACTACCCCTCCAAAGTACTCGAAGTTTTCAATTATCTGCTCATTTATACTCAACGGAATTATTTCATCACCGACAGCAATACTAACACTTATCGGTTTCCCTTCTATGAACTCTTGCGCTATGTAACCCTTTTTAATTTCCGAATTTACAGTTATATCAACTCCCCCACAAGAAATTCTTGGTTTAACGACGTATTTACAATCTAATGGTTTTTTTGAAGTTTTAGGGGTGTTAACTTTCCTTTTGATTTTTTTGTAGAGTTTCCACTTGTCTGAAGTGATCTTTATGGCTTTACTTGATGAACCCAAGTTGAAAGCGTACTTTTCAGCTATCTTTGTCAGGTTGAACAAAGTTAAGTTGTTCTCTGGAGCCACTATTATGAAGGCCTCACATTCAGAAACGCCCCTCTCAAAAACACTCAAAAAATTTTCTTCTTTTATACAAACACTCCTGACTTCCCCAAATTTTGCTAACCCCTTATAAAGAGCTCGATACATTGCAAGCCCTTCAACTGCTATGGATTCTGGAACATCGCCAAAACATGTTGCATGTTCGTAGAGAAAAACTTTCATACCTCTATTATTTCTTCGTGATCCTCCTTGTTCTCTTCTTCAGTATCATTCAAAATTATTGTCACGTCAGCGGAATTTTTAAGAGCTGCAGATAGCCCCGGTTCAGCACCGACTATTATTGTCTCCTTTCCCATCTCCATTGCCTTAGCTAGTACAGCTTTAAAATCTGCATCCCTTGTTACAAGGGCTAAAACATCTATAGAGTCGTTGTATATCAATTCCATAGCTTCAACAGCCATTCGGACGTCAACATCCCCTGATGTTACTATTGGCTCAAAACCTTGATTTTCCGTAGCTTCAACTAGTTTTTCAGTTGCATATTGGTTCAGAAAAACTTTTGCAATTTTTATATCTCCATATTCACTCAAAATATCCCTTATCTCCTTCAAATTTATCTTGAACTCTTTTCGCAACATGTTTGGACCGTCTACGAGTACACCTATCCTTTTTCGCTGAACGAACTTTCTTTTAGATAAATACTCTTTAATCTTTTGAATTCTTGAAGACCCTGCCATTCTTCATCTGTTAGTTAACAACGTTTAAAAAACTTTTGCAGATAGATTGTTAATAAACATGCTTATATCCCATGCCTCCATTTAGAATTCGTGAAGAGGTTGATATTTCTCGAATCTTCAGTGGAACTAGTACCTAAAGAAATTGCAACCCACAAATCCATAATTTTGGATTCAAAAAAAAGAGGTAAAAATCCAGAGGAAATTATTCTAGACGACTCAAAACACCATGCAGCTATGCGAAACCTGGCTAATAGAGAAAAGAGGGGTAGACCAGATATAATTCACTGCTGTTTACTGCTTTTTCTAGATTCAAAAGCTTCCAAAGACTTCGAAGTGTATATACATACGATAAATGGTGAAATAATCTGGGTAAACAACAAGGTAAGACTTCCAAGAAATTACAATCGATTTTTAGGTCTTATGGAGGATCTTTTTTCGAAGAAAAAGATAGTTGCAGACGGTGAAACTTTGCTCAAGATAACCGATCTCAGATTGGAAGATTTGACTGCAAAAAGAAAGGTATTTGTTTTTAAAGAGGGTGAAAAAAACTTGGAGATGCTGAAAAAACTGGATAGCGATTCTGTAGTATGTATAGGCGCTTTTCCACATGGAGATTTCTTTCCGGAGACTATAAACAGTCTGGGAAATCCAATTTTTGTAAGCCTTGGTAAAGAGACATATACAAGCCTTTATGTTACCTCTCGCTTTATATGCGAATATGAAAGAGTTCGATCTGCTGAAGATTGTTGAAGAGTTTTTTGGGCATGAAGACATTCTTATACCCGCAGGAAAACACGATGCAGCTTATGTTAGAGTCAACGATAAATTTTTAGTTTTAACCTGCGACACTGTAAATGAAAAAAGTGACTTTCCAAGGTTCATGAAGGCAGAAGAAATGGGCTACATGGCCGCAAGTGTAACATTATCAGATATCGCTGCCTGCGGAGCAAAACCGTTGTTTTTCTTAAATTCCATATCAATGAGGGAGGCCGATTTTGATCTTTTTAAGAAGATACTTACAGGAATAAAGAACGTCTGCTCTAAATACGGCGTAAAAGTAGCTGGAGGAGATATAGATTTCTCAGAAACCTTAACAATATCTGGCTTTGCTGTTGGAGAAGCGAAAAGAGTTATAACGAGGAATTTTGCGAAACCTGGAGAGAACGTTTATGTAACAGGTTTACTTGGAAAAGCTCAACTCTGTTTAGAACTGCTTGAGAAGGGATTTGATAGGAAATCTCTACCTTACCCTGAGAGTCTCTACAAACCAGAGCCAAGAATACATGAAGGTCTAAAAATTTCTGAGTATGCAAGCGCTTTAACTGATATAAGTGACAGTCTTGCGGTATCAGCGCATTTGATGGCTAAAGGAAGCGGTGTTAAGATCGTACTTGACTCCATACCAACAGAGCATCTTGAAGATTATACCACAAATCCATTGGAACTCTTTTTGTATGGGGGAGGAGATTTCGAGCTTCTTTATACAGCCAAACACAGTGAAGATGGTATAAGGATAGGCAAAGTTGAAGAGGGTAAAGGTGTTTTTTTAAAGGTCGGCGAGGAACTAAAAAAGGTTGAATTCAGAGGGTACTCGCATTTTTAATCTTTAAGCCATCTTGCAATATCCTTAGCGTAGTAGGTAATTATTATATCTGCCCCTGCCCTTTTTCTGCAAGTATGGTACTCTAAAACGCTTCTCTTTTCATCAAAATATATAGATGATGCCTTCAACATGACGTACTCTCCGCTAACACAGTAAGTTGCAGTGGGGACTTTCAGTTCGCTTTTGATTCTGTATATTATATCCAGAAACGACGGTTTAACCATTAAAATGTCTGCTCCTTCTTCCAAGTCAGCTCTGGCCTCTCTTAAAGCTTCATTGGAATTTCTTATATCCATCTGATAGCTTGAACGATCGCCAAACTTTGGAGCACTCTGTGCAGCGTACCTGAAGGGAGTATAAAGAACGCTATTGTACTTGACAGCATAAGACATTATAGGTACATCGGAAAAACCTTCACGATCTAAAGCTTCTCGTATTGCTAACACCATCCCATCCATCATGCCTGAAGGTGCAATGACATCTGCTCCAGCCCCAGCTTGGCTGACTGCGATTTTTCCGTAGACCTCAAGCGTTTCATCATTCAAAACCTTTCCATTTTTAATTATACCGCAGTGTCCATGATCTGTATATTCACACAAACATAGATCCGTGATCACTAGAAGTTCATCGGCAAATGTATCTTTTAACAATCTTACAGCCTTCTGTACAACCCCATCCTCAGCGTAGGCTGAAGAGCCTAAGGGATCTTTTCGAGAAGGTATTCCGAAAATTAAAACAGCCGGAATTTTTAAATCTACAAGTTCTTCTCCCACATTTATTACCTCTGAAAGAGGATAGGTATATTGCCCAGGCATTTCTGGAATTTCCTTCTTCTCCTTTAAGTTTTCATCGACGAATATCGGATATACGAGATCTCCTGGACTTAAATCAGTTTCACTGGTAAGATCTCTGAGTTTTTTGTTTTTTCTCAGCCTTCTAAACCTATTCCTTGGAAACATCTATATCCCTCTTCTTGGGAATGAACTTGGTACCGTAATATATGATACCTGCGTCACCATCTTCTCCATACTTCCTAAAAGTACACTCCACTTCCATCCCATCATATACTTCTTCAGGTCTGCAGGCTAGCTGAGAAAGTATTTTAACTTTGTTTTCCAACTCGATCAAAGCTACAACGTAAGGAGATCCTTTTTCCCCCCAAACTACCGTGTAGCTTAACACTCTCCCACACGTTGGTAGACTAACTTCTTCAATGACCCCTTTTCTTCTACAGTTCGGACAAAGATCCCTCGGAGGGTAGAAGTAAGAATTACAGTTCTTGCAGTGAGTTCCTCGCAGAGAATAGCGGTATTTTATCTTTCTCCAAAACCTCGGAATCAAGATCTCACCTCTTATATATCGTAACAACAGCCGTAGCTCCAGTGCCACCGATATTTAGAGATAGCCCTACTTCAGCATCTACCTGTCTTTTACCAGCCTCGTTTCTTAATTGTTGCACAATTTCAACTGCCTGTCGTATACCAGTTGCTCCAATAGCATGTCCGCAAGCTTTTAGCCCACCTGAAGTGTTTACAGGCAAATCTCCTCCAATTTCGGTAACACCCTCTCTTATAAGCTCATAACCTTTTCCCTTCTCAGCAAAACCGAGATCTTCGTATTCTAAAATCTCCGCAAAGGTAAAAGAATCGTGAAGTTCCGCAACATCTATATCCTTTGCACTAACCTTTGCTCTTCTATAAGCTTCTCTTGCAGCTTTAACGACAGCATTCATTGTTAAAAGATCCTTTCTACTCTGCAGCGCAACGTAGTCGCTTGCCTGGGCACACTCAATAAATACTGGTGTATCTGTATATTTTCTTGCGATCTCTTCGCTTGCAAGAACAATTGCTGCAGCTCCATCGCTTATCGGAGCTGAATCGAGGACTTTTAACGGTTCAGCTATATAAGGGGAATTAAGAACTTCTTCAACACTTATTTCTCTTCTAAACTGAGCAATCGGATTATTTACAGCATTTTTATGATTTTTAACGGCAACTAGAGCCAAATCTTCTTCTTTTCCTCCGAACTTCTTCATATGAAGGCGTGCAATTAAAGCGTAGAGAGCTGGTAAATTCGCTCCAGCGAAGCATTCCCATTCTTGGTCAGCTGATGAGGATGCTATCTTCATCGCATCTCCCACATCTGTAACTTTTTCAACCCCAGCAGCAACAACTATCTTATGAATCCCAGAAGCTACAGCCATGTATGCTTCTTTTAAGGCTAATCCTCCACTAGCATCTGCAGCTTCAACTCTAATTGCAGGAATTCCCAGCTCAGCTAAGCCGGCATAGTCAGCTATCAATGCTGCAACATGCTCCTGATTCAGATACATCCCTGAACTCATGTTACCGACATAAAGTGCTTCTATTTCTTTTCCTTCAATTCCTGCATCTTCGATCGCTTTCAAACCTGCTTCAAGGTATATTTCTCTGAAACTCTTTTCCCAAAGCTCTCCAAATTTGCTACATCCAACACCAATAATTGCAACCCTCATGTCTTTATCTTCCTCCTGTGCTTCAAATATGTCGAATAATCCAAGTAGGCTTTTTCAGATATTTTATCGCGAACGGAAGGATTTCGAGGATAGTCTAAGATTTCTTCAGTTACTTCAATTACAAAAGCGTCGCTTCCAGCTCCAGATCCAAAAGAGACGAGTAATATTCTTTCCTCTGGCTCAGCAACGTCAAGAACTGCACAAAGACCAATAAGAGATGATGCAGAGTAAGTATTTCCCACCTCTGTAACCAAAAGTCCTGGAGTAACCTGCTCCTTACTGAAACCCAGTACGCTTGCAGCTTTAAGGGGGAACTTCGCGTTCGGCTGATGAAAAACTACATAATCAAAATCTTCAACGCTATAACCGTACTTCTCCATCAAACCCTTTGCAGCGTTAATAACGTGTCTAAAATAAGCAGGTTCGCCGGTAAATCTTCCACCATGGTTTGGATACGGCTGTAGGTCTCTCCTCCAAAAGTCAGGGGTATCAGAGGTATAAGAGTAAGTTGCCTTTATTTCTGCAATACCCTCTCTTCCTATCAATATCGCCGCTCCACCAGCAGCAGCTGCATACTCCAAAGCGTCTCCTGGCCTTGATTGTGCAGTATCTGAACCGATTGCAAGACCATACTTTATCATTCCAGCTTTGACCATTGCATAACATATTTGCATCCCTGCCGTCCCAGCCTTGCAAGCGAATTCCAAGTCGGCTGCAAAGTATTCATTCCCAATCCCCAGAGCTTCGCCAACGATTGTTGCAGTTGGTTTAACGGCATATGGATGACTTTCAGAACCAACAAAGACTGCTCCAACCTCCTTTGGATTTATTCTAACTCTTCTAAAGGCCTCTCTTGCAGCTTCTACAGCTATGGTTGCTGTATCCTCATCGAAATCTGGAACCGATTTCTCTTTTATCCCCAAACCCTCTTTAATGGCGTTTGCATTTTCTCCCCAGATTCTAGCAACCTCCTCAACTCTTATTCTGAACCTAGGTATGTAGGTACCGTACGAAGTTATAAAACTCATGCGAACTCACCTCTGAGCCTCTCTATTATCTCTCTTAAATCCAAACTCGTTACCAGAAGCGGCAGACGCTCAATTTCTGCTATCTTTTTTGCAACCTCATCTACAGAGTTTACCTTAAGCCCATGAAGAACTACGACTGCAGGTTTCAAGCTTGAAACTCTCACTGCAACCATGGGTGATCTCCCCCCGGAAACTTTCGTAAATATCAGTGCCCTCTCACTTGTTAAACCATAGAGCTGGTAGAACTCAAAAGATCGCAGTTCTAGTATCGCCTTAATACTATCAACTACTGTGTGCCCATTTACGAACTTTTCAAAATCGTTGACTTTTTCAGCCTCTATGATCTTCGAAAAATCATCAACGTGTACAGCTTTGTTGTATTCTGCCAAATCTAGAATGGCTGAGCTGACTTCAAAGATGTTTTTGTATTTAGAAAGGATCTCATAACCTCTTTCACTATCCGCTTCTATTAAAGCTTCAACAAACCTCTTAACGAAACTAACTCCTGGTGTTCTTCTCGAGCTTTCATAATCAGAAATGACAGAAGAGGAGACGTTAAGCCTTCTCGCTATTTCGGCTTGCGTAAGTTTAAATATCTGTCTCCATTTTCTTAAAGCTTCTCCGGGAACATCTGCCAAAACTATATCACCACATATTTTTTCAGCTACAGCTCTAAATTCCACAAACAAAATTTTGGTTCCGAATATATAACTTTAACGATAGTCGAAGGTTAATTCGACAAATGTACGCAACAAGGCTCTTCACCAAGGTAGTCTCCGGTTAAAGCGTACGCCCTAGCCCTACTTCCACCACAGATCTGCTTATAGCTACACCTACCACACTTTCCCTTCAACTTTTCTGGATCTCTCAAATCGCAAAAAACTTTCGATTTTTTATAAATCTCCATCAAACTGTTTTCTCTAACGTTTCCACAAGCCAAAGGGAGAAAACCACTCGGATAAACTTCTCCAATATGGCTTATGAAAAGCATTCCTCTTCCATCTGTAATTCCAAGGGTTCTAGTTTTTTCTTTACAACTTTTTTCGAGAATTTCAGTGGATTTCAAATCGGTTTTTGATAAAAGCTCATAGTACAGCTTGCTTACATTAGGCATTATACCTTTTTGCCTCATAATTTCCACTCTTCTGAAGTGAGTTGCTGCTGAGCTTTTCACATTCAAACCGCATAACTTCAGGTCGTAGAGCCAACACAAGATATCTTCAAATTCTTGAGCAGACGGCATTTGTTCAACCCTAGCTCTGCCTGTTGGGACTAAAAAGAACACATCCCACATAACAGCTTTTAGATCTAAGCAAAGTCTTGCCAAATCCGGCAAACATTTCATCGTATACTTCGTTACGGTTGTGTTTATCTGAAACTCAACATCAGCCTTTATGCAATTCTTTACAACCTCTATCGCCATATCAAAGGCTCCATCTACTCCTCTGAAATCGTCATGAACCTCTTTACAACCATCGATGCTTACAGCAACTCTTGAAATTCCGGCATTTTTAAGTTTGACTATCTTTTCATAACTTGCTCTCTCTGTTCCACTGAATGCAATTGAACATCTAATACCTTTTTTTGAAGCGTAGTCAATTATGTTAACAACATCCTCCCTTAAAAGTGGATCTCCACCAGTGAAGATTACCATGGGTTTTAGTTCAAGTCTAGATATTTCGTCTACTACTTTAAAGCATTCTTCAGTTGTTAGCTCGTCTACATGCCTTTTTTTTACAGCCTTCGCTCTGCAATGCTTGCATGCAAAGTCACAGGCCCTCGTAAGTTCCCAGAATATGATGTAGGGCTGGTCCCAAGGCATAAAGAGACTCTTCTTCTCAGGTTTAAAAATTCTTGAGTATTCGCAGTAAATGCCTTTATATAGCCACACGAAACTTCTATGTGCTTGCAAAACAGGTGTTCAGAAACTTCGTTTACAATAACTCCTCTCTCCTGATTGGAAATCTTTCCGGCTTGATAGTTTCAATCTATCTTGCAAAGACTCTTAAACCGGAACTCTTTGGAATTTATTCTCTTGTCTTGTCATTAGCTTTTCTTGTGCTAACCTTCACAGACCTTGGCATAAACGCTACAACAACTAGATACATCGCTGATGCTTATCTTAAGAAGGACTTCGACACTCTGAGGGGCTACATAAAAAATCTCGCAATTTTAAAGTTTTTATTATCCTTGTTAGCATCTCTTCTAATTCTAATCTCTGCCAAATCCGTTTCAATATACCTTTTCGCAAAGCCAGAACTTTACGAACCACTAGTATTTTCTTCAGCATTTGTATTCTTTTATTCACTAGCTGGATATCTAAACAGTATTTACAACGCTTTCAACGACTTTAAAGCAAATCTAATAAGATCAATATCCTATGAGACATCAAAGTTGCTTTTCGTTGTAATCTTTGTTTACATAGGTCTGGAGGTAGTTGGGGCTATATTGGGATTGGTAATTGCAAGTATAGCCTCCATGATCGTTCTATTTATATACTCAAAAAAATATAAATTTTTTTATGGTAAAACCAAGAGAATACATTGGTTCAGAGTTATTAAGTTCACAAGCTACCTTACCATTGGTTCAATCACCTGGATCTTTTTTGCCTACATTGACTCGATAATGATCAGCTACTTTTTACCTGCAGAAGCAGTAGGTTATTATAGAGCCGCTTTTAGCATCATTTCAGCAGTCTCTGGACTTATATCTGTCACAACAGTATTACTTCCCGTCTTTATTGAACTTGAAGGTAAGAGACTTGAGAACGCCTTTGTTAGAACCTTCAAATATTCGGCTATAATATCCATACCAGCTGCTTTCGGTCTTGCAATGATAAGCGGGAGAATCGTGGTTTTTGTCTATGGATACGAATACCTGAACGCGATAAATAGCATGAGGATTTTATCCTTCCTTCTGATCCCCTACTGTCTCAACCTCTGGAGCAACCTTTTCAACGCCAAGGAGATGCCCCAATATCCTGTTTACGTTTTAAGCGTTGCAATGGTGTTGAACGTAATCCTTAACTGGTTTATGATACCAATCTATGGGATTGATGGTGCAGCATTGGCTACACTCCTCTCGAACTTTTTCAATTGGATTCTTTTAGGTTTACTTGCCTACAAAAAGTTTTTAATATTTCCACTGACGCTTTCAACTAAGCCCGCGATTGCCTCAGCTGCTATGATTGCAGTAATATACCATCTAAATCTTTTAGATCACTTTCTCGCAATACCCGTTGGATCGGTAGTTTATTTTTTAACTATTTTTATAATTAAAGGTCTAAGTAGTGAAGACTACAAATTTTTCAAGTCACTTTTCACGTGAGCTTTTGATCCTCGTCTCTATCTTTCCAACCTTCTCCTCCCACTCACCCACGACGAATCTTTCTCTTGAAAAAACAAAGTGAAAAGCTAATCCAATTCCCCAACCAAGCGTTACATAATAGAACCAAAGAGTTTGAGGGGAAATAAGAATATTCAACACAAAAAGGAAAGAATTAAGGATTACATACGCCGAGAAATGAGCTAAAAAACCGTTTTTTGCCTCTTCGAGCTCTATGGCTTTCCAGGCATTTTTGAACTCCTGCAACGCATCCACAAACATTTACAACTTAAAACTTTAAAAATTTTTTGATAACAAAACTTTTTCATAATCTCCCAGAAACTGCATAATTTACTGCATCCTCAGCTTTATCAAAAACAACCATACCTTTAAGCACTACCGGCGGTTTAAGAGATGCTACACGCTTTCCAACCTTCAAAGCAATTGCTATCTCGGATATTGTTCCATATTCTCCGCCGACAGAGATTAAAGCGTCGGAGGAATGTACGATTATCATATTTCTCGCATGTCCCATATCTGTTGCTATCTTTATATCTATGTATGGATTCGCATCCTTTGCACTTCTCGGAAGAATTCCAACCGTTAGTCCACCTTTACTCTTCGCCCCCTTTGCGCTCGCTTCCATTACTCCGCCAAGTCCGCCATTTATAACTACACAGCCTCTCTCAGCTAAAAGTTGGCCAACTTTATATGCAAGCTCATACGTTTCTTCATCACAAAAACCCGATCCGATAACACCAATTTGCATATCGAAATTTTTTTGACCGTTTTAAAACTTCAATCTATCGATGCCCCGCGCAAAAAAGAAATTTAAATGAAAAAGTTATTTTTTAGGTGGCCAGTTCTTTTCAAGCCAGCCTTTAATTCTCCCAGAATCTATAGGGCCTACAAGTACTTTCCACCCAGTTTCATCTTCTATAGCTCCCTGTAATCTTGCTGCAAGTCCTGGAATTACTAGATACTTATGATTTACCTTTTCAGCTATTTTTGTCTGCTCAATTAACTGCTTTACACCACTTGCCGTGAACTTGCCTCCAGCAACCGAAGCTTCTACACATATGCCCTCTGTATTAAGCACAAGCAGCCATCCCCTTATCTTTGCACTCGTTAGATCACTCTCAACAGTATAATAAGTTAAAGCAAAGTTTGTTGTAAGGAAAACTGGATCTTCCGGTTTTGGATCGTTTATAGGCCTTAAACCTGGCTCAACTTGTACCGGTGTACGCGGATCGGTGTAGATGTTAGCTCGAAGCGTTAAAGTTGGCATAACCACATGCTGCTTCAGAGTATGGAATATCATGATATCCGCGTACTTAACTACGAACATACCCCCAATAACCGCTTCCCAGTATTCTTTAGTTACATCGTCCGCGTTTATCAGATGGGCTGAAATCGGTGTAACCATTATTGGATACGCCACGTCTTTATCTCCACCCTCTATAGCCGTTCTTCTGATCTGAATTACTCTTTCGAAGGTTCTCTTCAGCCCCTCCCCCACCGGTTCAGTTACTGGATCTAACACTATCTCCTTTACTCCCGCCTGCTTGAAAGTTACCGCCATACTTTTAAGTTTGTCAAGATCGCTCGATCTTACAACAACGGGTACTTTATATTCAAGTGCTAGTCTGAGAAAGTCTCTCCAGTTTTCTTCTGTTGCCGCATAAATAAGAGGTTTTTTGTCTGCAACCTCCTCAAGTGCAGCCTTCATACAATCTGGATTAAGAGTTACCAAAACCATCGGTTTTCCGTAGCTTGCCACCTTTTTAACAACACTCTTGAACTTGCTTGGATCATTTGAAGTACACCTGACAGCGATACCATCCAAAGTCAAATACCTTCCAACGTAGAATTTTCTGTATTTAGCAACCCATTCACATCTCTCTTCGATCTTTTTATCATCTAAAGTATCCCAAACATCGTAGAAGAAGGCTGTTGGATTGAAGAAAGTAAGCTCATGCCTATGGAGGACCTCTTCGCCTCCAACTTTTACTGCTGAATCCCCGCTACCTATCAAAATTTCTGCTATCTCTGGGGCTGTTATTTCAAGAAGTTTTTCTAATTTGCTTTTAGCTTTTGGATCCTTCTCTGCCTGTTCAACCAAAGGCTTACATTGCATAACTTTCGCACTTCTATCAATTATGTGCGCAGCAAAACTCATGCAGGTATCGTAGCCACATTCTTTGCAGTTTGTTCTTGGAAGGAGGTTATAAACTTCTAGCGGACTTTTTACCTTCATTCATCACACCTCCAGCTTAAGCCAAGCGTTTGGATCATCAACTTTAGCTGTATTTTTACCTCCTAGCGTATTGAATATCTCCTTAAGAGTTGCAACAGCTGTTGGATGCATCATCATGAAAAGATCAACTCCAGCAAGAGACAATGTAAGACCTGTTATTATCTCCCAAATAGGCCCTCTAAGCTCTCTTGGCCCCCAGGGAGTATCCCCCTCGAGCGGAGATTCGCTCATCCAAGATTCTCTAGCACCCCAAGCGTTCGTAGTACCGCTTGAAATTGGGAAGTTTAGATCTTCATCACCCTTAAGTGCACTCAATCTTATTCTTTCCATGTTCGTAAATGCATAGTCCAATCCATATCCAAGCGCAGCAGTTGTTGGATCCATTACAATGCTATTCCTTGGCATGTTTGCTCTTTTAAGTAAGTATCTGTTTAGAGTCTTCTGGTTGTT
>CAYZIW010000032.1:0-1727 GCA_964478605.1 uncultured archaeon
CATTCAACCACCTCCTGCAGATTTGAGTGGATAGGTACTTCTATATAAGGTTTTCTGTAGCAACTTTTAAATCTTCATGTCAAAAATGATTGTGCAAAAGCTCCTTACTTTGCTTGAGAAAGGTGAAGGGGAGAATGTTGAATTCAAGGAATACTTGACCTCCTACCATCTTAGGGAGGATAGATTTAGACAGCTTGCATGTCAGATGAACCATCGTATAATAATGGGTAGAGGTACGGCTTACTACGTAGTTGGTGTATCTGACTCGGGATCTATAAGAGGCATATCTAGAGAAGCGTTCCATGAAACGGTCGAAGTTCTAAAAAAAATAGCTTCGGAGATAGAAGCTGAAATTAGCGCTGTTGAAGAGTACGAGGTTGGTGGGGGAGTTGTGGGTATACTCGAGATCACAAAAAAAGTACCGAAAGAACACATCCTCGTAGGTACAGCTGGACATGTCGATCATGGAAAATCAACATTAGTTGGCTGTTTGATATCTGGAAAACCCGACAATGGCGATGGGGCTACGAGGATATATTTGGATGTTCTAAAACACGAGATTGAAAGAGGTTTAAGTGCTGAACTAAGCTTTGCAATCCTAGGTTTTAAAGATGGAAAGCCTATTAGAATGAAAAATCCAGCAAGTAAGACTGAAAAAGCGTTGGTAGTTGAAAATTCAACAAAACTCGTCAGTTTTGTGGATACTGTTGGACATGAACCTTGGTTAAGAACGACGATCAGGGGTTTGCTTGGTCAGAAAATAGATTACGGGCTGCTTGTAGTTGCAGCAAACGATGGAATTATGAGGATGACCAAGGAACATCTTGGCATTCTTATAGCGATGGAGATTCCAGTCATTGTAGCTTTAACAAAGATAGACATGGTAGACTCTGAAAAGCTTAAAAAGGTAGTTGAGGATGTTTCAAAACTACTTAAATCAGTTGGTAGAGTTCCAGTCGTCGTTAACAACTTAGAGGATGCAAAAAGAGCTGCAAAATTGATTAGCAATAATGATCTCGTTGTACCTATCATCCTGACTTCAGCTATAACACTTAAGGGATACGATCATCTTGAAACACTGCTTTTGCATCTGCCAAAGAAGTATTCAGCTGGTAGCGAGTTTTTAATGTACATCGACAAAGTTTACAAGGTGAGCGGCGTAGGAACGGTTGTCAGCGGGTGCGTTAAAGCTGGTGAAGTGAGAGAAGGAGATGAAGTTTACTTAGGACCTTTCGGAGATGGGAGTTTTGTTAAAACCAGAGTAACGAGCATTGAAATGCATCATTTCAGGATTGAAAGAGCAAAGATTGGAGACATAGTAGGTATAGCGCTCAAAAACGTAAGATACGATGATGTGAGGCGAGGAATGGCTTTAACAAAAAAGTTGTACAAATCAACAACGGAATTTGAAGCTGATGTTATCGTTTTTACGCATCCAACTTTAATAAAACCAGGATATGAACCGGTAGTTCACTTGGAAACGATCTCAGAAACAGTAGTTTTCGAAAGTGTTGATAGGGGATACTTAAAAGCTGGAGATAGGGGAAAAGTAAGAATGAGGTTCAAGTACAGGCCAAATCTAATTTTTGAGGGTCAGAAGTTTATATTTAGAGAGGGTAGAAGTAAAGGAATGGGAGAGGTTGTTAGACTTCTTAGTTAGCTTTATATAATTGAAGAAAAGTTGCTATCTATGGAAGAGGAAATAACACGAATAGGAGTTAGCTTAC
>CAYZIW010000032.1:1737-8126 GCA_964478605.1 uncultured archaeon
GTAATTAGCGAAAGAGGTTACTCTTCGAGAAGTGAAGCCATTAGAGATGCTATCAGAAGTTACCTGGCTGAATACAGATGGCTTGAGATGGAAAAGGGTGAGATAGTTGGTGCGATAAGTGTCATCTATGACCACAGTGTTAGAGGTGTTACAGACGCTATAACTGACTTTCAGCACGAGTTCGGAAGTTTGATAACTGCAAGTGTTCATCTTCATTTGGATGAAAATCAGTGTCTGGAGTTGGTTCTTGTTAGGGGAGATATGAGCAATATTAAAAAGTTACTTGACAAACTTACAGCACTTAGGGGTGTTCTTAACGTAAAGTTGATAACTGCTGCAAGGTTTAGAGAGTACTGAAATTTTTTTCAAAAAAATTTTTCTAAACTTGCTTGGAAAGAACTTTTCAGCGACGCTTCGCTGTAACCGAACCTTTCGATTATTCTCAGGACAACAGGTATTATTTGATGATCAACGTAGTAATCCTTATCGAGTTTCTTTACCTCACGACCGCTTTTACACTTCACGATCAGATTTTCTCCGTCGAAGTTTTCAATCAGATCTACAGGGTAAGCTCTATCGCCTATATTTCCTGATCCTTTTACCACAACATAACCCACCTTCGATCCAACTGAGTAGATTATCCCCATTTCTGCAGCTCTTAAAGCAGCCTTAACGTGCGCTTGCACAGCTTCATATTTTGATGGTTTCTTCGTTAGACCTTTATATATTACAACATCTTCCAAACGTACTTTTCCAGCCTTTATGGAATCTACGACTCTCTTTACGTAATCTACAGCTTTTTTGGGGTCCCTATCTTTAAGAATTATTTCTATAACCTCATTCTGAACTTTTTTTGCCAACTCGCACCAATCTCCTCTACGAACTTCCAGCCCTTTTACAATGATCCTCCCGTCGTCTGTAATTCCAGCGTACCTTTTCTTCTCAACAAAGAAGATTGCTCTATAGTATTCATCAACCTCTATCTGCACGGGCATCTCTGTAGAAATTTTACCTATAAAAATTTCTATATCTTTTGATAGCCCCTCTAAATTTTTTCCGGGCTTCTTCAAAAAGATGCTGTCTGTATCGCCGTATAAAACTTCAAAACCCATTTCTTCAGCTAAATTTGCCGCTCTCTTGATAATGTATCTCCCCCAAGCTGTAGTAGCTTCAGCACACTCTTTACAGTACCATCTTGCTCCACTCCAGCCCATGTAGCCATAGAATGAATTCGTAAGTATCTTCAAAGTCTGTTGTTTTATGTCTAGAAGTTTGTATTGAGCGCTGTCGCTGCTATATTTTGTCATCTCCCTTTTAATTTCCCTTCTCTTCTCAATTAAATTGCGGACTATCTTTGCAAAGAAACCGGCAGGTTCTTTTTTAAACTTATGTCCCACCTCAGGTGCGGTATAGCAATCTTCGCTGCAACCGTAAGTGTCTGGACTTATGTTGTACGCGATCATTATCGATGGGTACATGCTTGCAAAATCCAAGCATGCGACGTTCTCATGCAAACCCCTTGCTGGCTCGAGAACAAATGCCCCCTCATAACTTTCAGCGATTTCAGGCGGATTTGGGGCCACTTCATTTATTTTTTTGGCTTCACTTAGGAGCAACCATTCTACTTGTTTACCCCTACCACTTCTCGTTACATCATCTAGAGGTAATTTGATCAACTTGGAGAGTTCGAAGTACATTGGGAGTAGTTCTTTAGCTATAAGATACGTGTGCATTACATCTCTTTTTGCATGATTTATAACCTTCTCTCTTTCACCGCTCGTCCAATATCTATGTATGTCCTTAGCTTCAATATCCTCAGCTTCGATTTTAGTTCCCAAAAATTCGGCTACATTTTCAAGCTTTTTAACCTTCACATCCAGTATTCTTAAAGCTATGTCATAAAGATCCACATTCAAACGTCCAGCTATCTTTGGTCTTCCGCCTTTTATTGTTAATTTTGACCCATCCCTTCCAATATCTATAGGTATCTTCCATTTTTCGCATCTTTTTTTTATATATGGCCAGTCGAAAGCATCCTGATTGTAGCCTACGATTATATCTGGGTCATACTTCTTTACGAAATTGATGAAGTTCTCTAGAATTTCCCTCTCATGTCCTTCAAAAACAGCTTCATCTTTATCGGTTTTTATAGCGACAACTATAACTGGATCCTTTTCAGGATCTGGCATTCCAAAGTTTGACAACATTTCGCAGTCAAATGCAAGCATTTTTAAATCAGGGAAATCCAGCTTTGGTAGTCTTTCAATACTATCTATTTTGTAACTTCTTATCTTTCCCGAAACTTCTTTCCCTTCAATTCTTACACCATCCATGCAGCTTAGATCTTTATCGATGAGGTATCGATATGCAAATGGGATGTCTGCTTCTCTGACCTCACAAAATTCTCCAAAGTATTCTCTCAGCGTTGGAACGTGCTGTGGATGTTTTGCAACTATCTTGTAGCCTTCTACCTCTTTACCCAAACTCTTTACTTTTATTGGTTCGTAGGATTCCGGACTTACATCTTTTTTAAAAGCACTTTTTATTAACTCCTCATCAGCACCAAAAACGTAGAAGTATGGCTTGAAAGATTCATCATACGCTAAAAAGGTCCCATTTTCATCTTTACACCAAAGTCTAATGATTGCTCGCTCATCTAGGGTTATGTAATCTGCATCAAGCAGCCAGCCTTCTATCATCTATTACATTCTACAACTAACAAATTAAATCTTTCCCGCCTGAAACACCCAGCATTTATATTGGCATTTTACTTGCGATTTTTATTGATAACCAAATTGCAAAAATTTTTTATTTTAGACCTGTGGTTATCTAATAATAACAATGAGGAGGGACTATGATGGACGACTGCGAAAAACTGCTAGCAGAGAAGGAGGCAAAGATCAGAGAACTCGAAGAGAAAATAAGAGAACTTGACAAAAAACTTCGAAGGTACGAATTAAAATCGATTTACGAGGGGATCATCCCGGAAAACGTTCTTGAAAGTATCTTAGATTTACCACCGGAAAAACTGGTTTTTGAGATAGGCAAATATTTAAAACAGTCGGCTTCAGAGAAAACAAAATCAGACCAGTTTTTAAAAATGAAAGAAAGTCTTAAAACAACAGAAACAAAGGAAAAACTCCAAGAGTCTTTAGTCAATGCTCGAGTGGGAGTGGATCTGGCTTACACTCAAAAGTACGATTTCGAAGGTAGCGATGTTGCATTTTTATCTGAAGATTTAGCAGTTAAACTTGGAGTAAGGGAGGGAGAATATGTTACGGTAAAGAAAAACGGGAGCATAAACATGAGAGTTCAGTTTTATTCAAAACCAGGTTTTATAATTCTTCCAACTTGGGTAAGGGATAAGATAGGAGCCAAAGTAAACGACTCTGTGGAGGTGGTTAGAAGATGAAGCTCTCGATGAAGATTTTGGTTATAGTCATATTGGCTAGCATCGTGCCATTAGCAGTTCTTGCTCAGCTAACTTTGATGGGGTTAGTGAAGTTTAGTGACGATGCCAAGGCAGGAGTTATGAGTGTTAGTCAGCAATATTTGACGAAAGCTGGAGAAAACGTCGTTTATATGAAGGCTCAGGATGTGGCCTTTCAAGTGCAAACTTACGTGAGCATGAAGATGCAGCTGCGAGGGAATACACGTGGGTTGGAGTTGTGGGGATAGTTAGAGGTGAGAAAAGAGCTGTGGTAGTTGCACATCCAACTTTGCCTCAAAATTACTGGGATTTGGATGTTGGCTACCATCTGAAATGGAACGAAACGATGCCTGAACTTTACAATTTAATAGTAAAGATCTCTGAAAACCCAGAAGCTATGCAGCCAGTTTGCGGATACTACACATGGATTGAACCAGCTACTAAAGAAGCCGTTAGAAAGTACCTATGCCACTATCCAACAACGATTAAAATATACGATCCAGTTTTACAGGATAAGCAGTGGCTTGTTGTAGGCACCGCTGCATATATCGACGGATACTTCCAAGACCTGATGAAGAATCCGAGAAATCCCTCAGAAAACATAGCAAGCGAGGTAGATAAGAGCTTGGAGAATGCAGCAAATCAGGTTTATGTAAACTTGGCAATAGCATTTGCTATAGCTGTTGTATTCATAGCTGTCCTCATCTACTTCACAAACTCGAAGATAACCACACCGATCGTTGAGATATCAAAGACGGCAGACAAGATAAGTGCTGGAGAGATGGATACAGAAGTTCCGCACCAGGATAGAGACGACGAGATAGGAATACTTGCAAAAAGCATAGAAAGATTACGAAGGAGTTTGAAAGTTGCGATGCAAAGCTTGGAGGAGGCCCTTAAATGATCACTTACAAAAAATTGCTTGAAGAGCTTAGGAAAGAAATAGGGCCTATTGCCAAACTTTTTTTAGATAAAGCTATAGATACCCTCAGAATCGAAGAAGTAAACGACAAGAACTACAAGGAGATCTTAGCTGTGCTAAAGATGAACAAAGAACTGCGAGAGTATGTTGAGAAAGTAGAAAAAAAACTTCAGGAAGAGCTTTGACTTTTTGCTTTTTCTATTGCCTTCTCTACCGCCCTTTTGTGAGCTCTTGCTGCCTTATGAATACCTCCCTCTAGTCCCCTATGAGCAAAACATGGAAAAATCTGAGTGTAATAACCAGCAGCTCTGCCAGCGTCAGCTATGCTATAGCCTTTAATTTTTTCTGCAACAAAATATGTTGCACCACAGAAGGAGCTTCTTACAACTTTGACACCCTTCACAATACCATTTTCGACCGTAACTTCTACTTCCGGAGCTCCAAATTTTTCAAAAAATTCTTTAAATTCACCCATCTTTGGAGTTGCGCAGCAGACCTCCTCTACTAAAACTTTAACGCCGAGTTCTTCTCCTTTGGATTTTAGCTGAAAATGAGATCCCGCATTTGGGCCAGAGAAGATCGCCAGTTTCACTCCAATCTCTGGAGCTTTTTTTAATAAGGCCAAATTTATATCGGGGTGGTTCGCGTACGATATCAGTATATCTGGCCTGAAAAATTCTGGTATTTTTAGAAAGCTTTCTGGGTCCTCTATGAGTTCTGGCAAATAATCTGGAAGTTCAAAGCTTTGAACTTCAAAAAATTTTGAAAATAACTCTACAGCCCTCCTTCCTATTCCTTTTCTAATCACCACTCCTATCTTCAATCAGCATCTCCTCCAACTTATTTGCGATCTCCTCAAAAACCTTTGTATCGCAAAGCTCGTAAGGTGGTTTGTTTTCAATGTCTGCTCTTATAAAACACTCACAGAATGGTACAAAGCCTAATATAGGATATCTAATTTTTTCTAAAAGCTTTCTGACTTCTCCACCTTCAACAAACTTGTTAACGATGACGGCTATCCGTTCTATTCCTATGTCATAAGCTAACTTTTCGATTTTTTCAAGGGTTTCTACTGATCTGCTTCCAGGTTCGACTACCGCTATTAGCAGATCTACACCTCTTGCAGTCCCCCTCCCTAAATGCTCTATTCCGGCTTCCATATCCATTATAAGTAGATCTTTTTCTTTGAATATGGCGTGTCTTAGTATCGCTCTCAAAAAAGCGTTTTCTGGACAGAAACAGCCTTCTCCTCCTTTTTCGATGGTTCCAAGAACCAAAACCCTAACACCATCAGCGTTGTAGACAGAATAGGCCTCAAATATATCATCTACCTTGGGATTCAATCTGTACATACCCATCGGCCCTACAACCCTCTCTTCAATGATATCTTTAAGCTCTGCAAGTGGTTTAGGTTTTATTTTGATTCCAAGTGCAGAAGGCAAGTTAGATGCTGGATCGCAATCTATAGCAGTAACTCTGTAGTTTCTTTTTGAAAAAACGTGAGCAAGCATAGCAGCAATCGTCGTTTTTCCAACACCACCTTTCCCAGAGATCGCAATTTTCATCCTTTCTTTTTGACCCCAAGATTTTTATTTCTTTACTTTTTTGTAGACATGTTGACGTGTGATCCAATAGATTTATATTTACGTTATACAAAGTTCGGTGGGGTGATTAGTATTCTTATAGAGGTTCGATTCCACGGTAGAGGTGGGCAGGGAGTTGTGACAGCAGCAGACATTCTAGCTATTGCGGCGTTTAAAGAGGGCTACTACACCTTGTCTTTTCCGATGTTTGGGGCAGAAAAGCGTGGAACACCTGTAGTGTCCTTTTTGAGAATTTCCAACGAACCAATTGTTGAAAGAGACGAAATTTATACCCCCGACTACGTTGTAGTGCTTGATCCATCTGTTGTGGGTGTTGTAAACGTTGTTGCTGGGTTAAAAGATGGAGGGATTGTGATAGCAAACTACCCAAAGAGCAGCGAAGAGCTAAGAAGGGAGATCAAAGCAGAAGTCATGAACGCCAAAGTTTACACGA
>CAYZIW010000032.1:8136-17570 GCA_964478605.1 uncultured archaeon
CAACAAAAATTGCCATGGAGATGCTCGGAAGACCAATAACTAATACAGTGATGGTTGGCGCTTTTGCTGGAGCTACAAAGCTCGTAAAACTTGATACACTTGTCGAAACAATAAAAGAGTGGTTTGAAGGTGAACTTGCTACCAAAAATGCCCAAGTAGTTGAAAAAGCTTATCGCTACATGGAGGAGGTGTGTAGATGAAGCTGAAGATCTATTTAGGGGCTTCATGCCCACCATTACAGTCACTAGAATATAAAACGGGAGACTGGGGAACGATGCATGCCTTTGTTGATAAAGAGAAGTGTACAGGTTGCAAGATATGCGAACAGTACTGTCCGGATCTTTGCATTGAAGTTAAGGAGTTTGAAGATAAGAAGTACGCAGTTGTCGATTACAACTACTGCAAAGGCTGCGGAGTTTGTGCTTCCGTTTGCCCGCAGGGTGCAATAAAAATGGAGCTGAAGGAGCTGTTTAAAGTATAGAGGTGAACTGAATGAAAAAGGTTGTAAGAGGATTTTATGCTGTAGCACATTCGGTAAAGCTATGTAAGCCGCATGTTATATGCGCATACCCTATAACTCCGCAAACCGAGATAGTTGAAAATTTAGCTGAGATGTATGCAAACGGTGAGCTAAAAAATTGCGAATATATAACTGCTGAATCTGAGTTCGGAGCTGCAAGTATTCTTGTTGGTGCTTCAGCGGCAGGAGCGAGAGTTTTTTCGGCAACCTGCAGCCAAGGACTTATTTTGATGAGCGAAGTCCTCTTTAACGCCGCAGGAATGAGGTTGCCGATCGTTATTGTGAACACAAATCGAGCTTTATCAGCTCCTCTAAGCATTTGGAACGACCATCAGGACAGCATGGTTTTAAGAGATGCTGGAATAATGCAACTCTTTGTTGAAAATAATCAGGAGGCACATGATGCAATCCCTCAAGCTTACAAGATCGCTGAAGACAAGAGAGTTTTGTTACCATTCATGGTCTGTATGGATGGCTTCAAGCTAACGCATGCTTATGAACCCGTAGATCTACTAGAAGAAGAGACTGTTGATGCTTTTCTCCCCCCGTACCAGCCTCAAGTTTATCTAACAACTAAAAAACCAGTAGCAATGGGTTGTTACGCTTTGCCAGCTTACTACATGGAGTTCAGAGTTGCGATGCAGCAGGCGATGGAGAGAGCAAAGAGTGTTATGGAGAAAGTCTACAAGGAATGGACCGAAGTTAGCGGAAGAGACTGGGGAGGACATATAGTTGTTGAATACCCTGATGCGAAGATCTTTGTTGTCGCTATGGGTTCTTTAGTAGGATTGCTGAGGAAAGTGGTTAACGATTTAAGAAAAGAAGGTATAGACGTAGGACTTGTCAAAGTCAGGACTTTCCGTCCGTTTCCAGTTGAAAATTTGAGAAGAGCCCTCAGTAACGCTGAAAAAATAGTAGTTTTTGATAGGTCAGTCAGCTTCGGTTATGAAGGCCCACTTTCTATTGAACTGAAATCTGCTTTATACAAGTATTCTTCAGCAGACTTCTATTCTTACATCGTTGGCTTGGGCGGAAGAGATATGCCGAAGGATTTTCTTGCGGGGATAATTAGAGATGTCGCGAGTGGTAAAGAAAAACCCGGAGTTGCATTCAAAGGTTATAAAGAATTTGAGGAGGTGGTACCGTGAAGTTCTTTGGTAGCGGTCATGGTGCCTGCCCTGGATGCGGGTTAACAATTGCAGTCAAAAATACTCTTGAAGCGCTAAATGGAAAATGCTTCGTCGCAAATCCGACAGGATGCTTGGAGATCATAAGTTCTCAATATGGCAGAAACGCTTGGGGAGTACCATACATTCATTCACTCTTTGAAAACGTTGCTGCCATTGCTGCTGGAATAGATGCAGCTTTAAAGGCCATGGGTAGGAGAGATGAAGGAAAAATCGTCGTTTTCGCTGGAGATGGTGCTACTGCTGATATAGGCATTGGAACGCTAAGTGGAGCGATGGACAGGAACCACAACATCATATACATCTGCCTAGATAACGAAGCCTATCAGAACACAGGACATCAACAGAGCGGTCTTACACCCCCAGGAGAGGCTACAACTACAACTCCTGTAGGAAAAATTTCTCCAGGAAAGATTGGAAAAAAGAAAGATATGGTGGCGTTTGCATTAGCTCACGGCTGTCCTTACGTTGCAACCTCTTCGGTAGCTTTTCCAGCAGATATAAGAAGAAAGGTCAAGAAGGCTGCAAGCATAGAAGGTTTTGCTTACATCCAGATCCACAGCTCATGTGTGACGGGATGGGGAATTGATGGCAATCAGAGTATAGAAGTAGCCCGTTTGGCGGTTGAAACCGGATTGTATCCGATCGTTGAGTACGAGAACGGTAAACTTGTTTCGGTCAGAAAAATAAAAGATAGAAAGCCAGTAATTGAGTATCTAAAAGTTCAGAGAAGATTTAGACATCTTTTGAAGCATCCAAAGGGGAAAGAGATAATTGAAAGGCTTCAACAAATCGCTGATGAAAACGCCAAGAAGTACGGATTAGATGGCTAATTTTTATTTTTTTATCTTGATTTTTTGAGGAATAAGCTTATCTTTTCTTCCCTCTACGTTCGCTATGAAGGTCGTTCTCGCATACTCAGGCGGGCTAGATACGACAGTGTGCATACCTCTACTCAAAGAGAGATACGGATTCAAAGAGGTTGTCACAGTTACAGTAGATGTGGGACAGCCAGAAAATGAAATTAAGAGAGCAGAAGAGAGAGGTAGAAGGTATGCGGACAAGCATTACACCGTAGATGCAAAAATGGAGTTTGCTGAGATGCTTAAAATGGCTATAAAGGCCAACGCAGAGTACGAAGGTTACGTACTTGGTACATCGCTTGCAAGACCAGTAATCGCAAAAAAGGTCGCTGAAGTAGCTTTATCTGAGAAGGCTGACGCTGTAGCACATGGTTGTACTGGAAAAGGAAATGATCAGCTTAGGTTTGAAAACATATTTAGGCAGTATGACTTTAAAGTTGTAGCTCCAATTAGAGATTTGAACCTTACGAGAGAATGGGAGATAGAGTACGCAAAGCAGCATGGAATAGAGGTTCCGGCAACAAAGGAAAAACCTTACAGTGTTGATGAGAACATATGGAGTAGAAGTATAGAGGGTGGAAAACTTGAAGACCCCTCCTTTATTCCACCGGAAGACATCTACGAATGGACAAAGGATCCTAGGAAAGCTAAAGATGAGCCAGAAATTATAAAAATAGAGTTCGAAAAAGGTGTCCCAATCGCTTTGAACAATGAAAAGATGGAGTTTTTTGAGCTAGTGAATAAATTAAACAAAATCGCTGGAGACCATGGGGTTGGCAGAACAGACATGATGGAAGACAGAGTTCTCGGACTAAAAGCGAGAGAAAACTACGAGCATCCAGCTGCAACTGTTTTGCTGACAGCACATAGAGATCTGGAAAAGCTGGTTCTTAGTAGAAGAGAGCTCAAGTTCAAAAAGATTGTCGAGGAAGAATGGTCTGAGCTTATATACTATGGCCTCGTCAACGATCCTCTATTTGATGCTTTAAACGCCTTTATTGATAAAACCCAAGAAAGAGTTACGGGTTGGGTGAAAATAAAGCTTTATAAAGGGTCTGCTATGCCTGTAGCTAGATATTCTGCTTATTCGCTCTATTCAGAAGAATTGGCATCCTTTGATAGCAAAAAGCTCGATCAAAGATTTGCCGAAGGTTTTGCAGTTTTCCATGGGCTGCAGGGCAGGATATATCGCAGAATGATGAAGTTATGAAATTCATAATTATCACTGTCGGAAACGAACTTTTAAGTGGCGATATCGTCAACAGCAACGCAGCGTACATGGCAAAAAAGCTAACGAAGATGGGACACAGAGTTTTCAGAATTGTAACAGTTCCTGACGATGTAGAAGAGATATCTAGAGAGATTAAAGATGCAGTAAGGAGAGCTGATTTCGTCATTGTAAGCGGTGGACTTGGAGCTACGCACGATGACGTTACAACAGAAGCTACTGCAAAGGCTTTAAACAAAAAGATCGTAATTTGCGAAGAGGTTTACAACCACCTTAAGAAGTTTATTAAAAACGAAGAAGCTATAAAAAAAATGTCTTCAGTACCAGAGGGTGCGGAAGTGATATGGAACGATGTTGGTGCAGCACCAGCTTACGTTGTAGATAAACTCGCCGTACTTCCTGGGGTTCCTGCTGAGATGGAGAACACATTCGAAAAAATTCTGAAAAAGTTTGAAAAGCTTGAATTCTGTGAAGAGGTTGTTAAGCTTCGTGCATTTGAGTCTCAGATTCTCGACAAGCTCAACAGAGTCGTTAAAGATTTTCCAGATGTGCAGATCGGATCCTATCCAAAGCCGGATCATCTGATGATAAAATTTTCCGGATCAAATTCAGAAAGAGTTAAAGAAGCAAAGAGAAAATTTTTGGAGCTGCTTAATGATCAGAGGGAAAATATTTTACAAGAATAAATTTATAGAGGCCGGAATTGAGGTTGAGGAGGGGAGAATTAAAAGAATTGGCAAACTAGTAAAAGGAAGAGAAGTAGATGGTATAATCTTGCCAGCCGGTATAGACGTTCACGTGCATTTCAGAGATTTTAGAGAATCCCATAAGGAAACTATAGAAAGTGGGAGCATCTCAGCTCTTTATGGCGGGATATGCTTGGTTGTCGACCAACCGAACACGAATCCACCAATAGAAAATTTTGAGATCTATGAAGAACGAGTTAAAAAAGCTGAAAAAGAATCCTACGTTGATTATGCACTAAACTTGGCCTTAACAAAGCGAAACTTGGAGAAAATTAATGAAACGATTTCAAAAATTTCTGAAAAATATTTTCTGCCTGCAGTTGGAGAAGTTTTTATTCAGCATAACGATGAAAATTTTCAGGTAGGCTATGAAGATCTGGGAAAAGTTAAGCATAAATTGACGATCCACGCAGAGGATCCGAAACTTGTTCAAAGAGGTAATCCAAACTTTTTGTACAGAAAAAGGGAAGCTGAGATAGTAGCTATAAGAAAATGCTTAGAGATTGGTAATTTTCACTTCTGCCATATATCAACAAAGGATGGTGCTGAGATGATATCAAAAAGCAAATCCACATTCGAGTTCTCTCCTCACCACCTTCTGCTCAGCGAGGAGGATTATAGTAGGATCGGGGACCTCATAAACGTGAACCCGCCTTTAAGGAAAAGGTCTGAAGTTGAGTGGCTTTTTAAAAATTTTTGTTTAGCAGACGTTCTTGCATCTGATCACGCGCCGCATCTGGTAGAAGAAAAAAAGGAGGGGGCTTCGGGTTTTCCAGGAGTGGAGGTGATGTATCCAATTTTTGTATATTTAGCTTCGAAAGGTCTTGTCGACTTTAACGAGCTAGTCGAAAAAATAGCTGTAAATCCAGCAAAGATCTTTGGATTCCGAGATTATGGCGAAATTGAAGAGGGAAAATATGCAAACTTCGCAGTTTTTGATTTAAAGAAGGTAGAAACGATAAGGACTTCAAAACTCCACAGCCTATGTGGATGGACACCTTACGAGGGCTTCAAAGCAGTATTCCCGGAAGAGGTGTATATAAGAGGGGAAGAAGTAAAAAAGAGCGAAACAAAGTTGGGAAAAAGCCTGAAGCGGTAATTTCATTTTTGAAAGAAAGCTTTATAAAATCCGATATTTGCTTAAATTTGATGAACTGCCGTATACTTGTTGTTGATGATGATGATGGAATAAGGGAGGTCTTGAAGGTCATGCTTAAGGATTATGAAGTTGTTGAGGCTGCGGATGGTTACGAGGCTGTGAAGCTTTACGAAGTCATGAAACCAGACTTAGTTTTTATGGATATATACATGCCAAAGATGGACGGTGTAGAAGCGACCAAAGAGATACTTAAAAAAGATCCAAAAGCAATTATAATTGGAATCACTGCTTTTGCCAAGAGCCGAAAAGCCGATATGCTCGAAGCTGGGGCTAAAGACGTCATTGAGAAACCCTTTACGAGAAAAATTCTAAAGGAAATTATAGAAAAGTATATATTAACAACGAAGCGATAATAATGGAAGTACCGATAGAACTCGCTGTACTTATCGCGGCTTTTTTGCTAGATCTGACCTTCGCTGAGCCACCTATAATAATTCACCCTACAGTTTGGTTTGGAAAGATCATTGGAGTGTTTGATAAAATTGAATTGAAAGGTAAAATCTCAAATTTTTTGCTTGGAGTTGTTTGTGTTTTGTCTTGTGTAACTTTCGCTGTATTTCTAGCATTTTTGCCAGTTCCATATCCCTTCAATCTACTCTGGCAGACTTACCTACTTTTCAGCTCCTTCTCAATAAAAAGCATGATTAAACATGCAGAAAATTGCATAAAATCAAACATGGATCCATCTAAAGTGCAGATGATAGTAAGCAGAGACACAAGAAAACTCACTTTCAACCAAAAGTGCTCTGCAGTTATAGAATCTACATCCGAGAATTTTGTAGATGGCGTTTTTTCACCACTTTTCTACTTTGCAATCTTTGGAGTTCCTGGAGCTATCTTCTTCAGAGCCGTTAATACATGCGATGCAATGATCGGGTATAGAGTTGGAAAATACGAGTACTTCGGAAAATTTGCAGCAAGGCTTGATGATGTTCTAAACTACATTCCAGCACGCTTGTCTTTACTTTTCTTCGAGCTTTTCAAAAAGGGGAGCTTTGTTTATGGTTTAAGGAACAAGGTAAAGCTTAATGGAACCACAATTGCTGCAATGTCCTATTTGTTAGGTGTAAAACTCGAAAAACCCGGGTACTACTCTTTACCGGGAAGAGAACCCGAGTTGGATGATGTTAAAAAGGCTGTAAAAGTTTTTATTAAAATTAGTTTTCTCACAGTTCTATTTACAGCGTTGCTTTTAATTTTGCGCTCTAATCTAACTTCCTGATCTTTGCAACGAAGAATCCAGCGGTTTTGTGTTTATGCGGATAAAACCTACTGGCCTTCGAAATTTCATCTTTAAACCTTAGAGAATCGAGTTTTAAAGCTCTCTCGCCAAATTCTATCTCCTCAATCTGTGCCCTCCTTAGTGATAACAGATGATCAACTACAAACTCGTTCTCCTCCGGCGCAAGTGTGCAGGTAGAGTAGACCAGTATTCCGTCTGGTTTTAAAACATCAAAAGCAGAAATTATGAGCTCTTTTTGAATTCTTGAGCAAAAAATTATGTCTTTTATACCTCTGCTGTATTTTCTTGTTGGATCTTTATAAATAACACCCTCACCGCTGCAAGGAGCGTCAAGTAAAACTTTATCAAATTCTACACCTAACTTCTGCACGTCTCTCCCATCAATACATGCTACAGCAACATTTGCAGCTCCCATTCGGTGGATATTGTCTATCAGCGGTTGAATCCTATCTCTCTGAGGTTCAACAGCTACAACTACTCCTTTGTTCTCCATAAGCATAGATAACATCGTTGTTTTTCCACCCGGTGATGCAGCCATATCTAGAACAACCTCTTTTGGTTTTGGATCCAAAACCACCGGAGGTACACAGGAGCTTTTGTCCATCACGTAGTAGTAACCCATTAAAAATTCTGGAGTAGCACCAATAGAATAAGGTTCTTTTATAACCTCATAACAGAAGGGTACCTCCGTTTTTTCTAACTCGAAACCTCTCTGTTGAAGTTGTTTGAGGACTTTACTTTCGGAAGTTTTTAATAAATTTATTCTTATATATTTTGGAATGCCTTTTTCAAAAGCCTCGATTATTTTCTCAGCTTCATAGCCGAAAAGATCAAAACACCTCATAACTATTAGCTCAATGTATCCGTATTCTCCCGCAAGTTTCTTAGCCAATTTACTCATGCTTCTTTTATTCTCGATCTTCCCGGCGGTAAGAATTTTGCGACCTCATCTGGGCTGGCTATCGCTCTCACTATATGCTTCTCATCTCCAGCCATATCTACGAGTTTCTTTGCTACCTCTACACTTATCTCGTTGTGTTCTTTGTCTCCTACTTCTATCTCAACCAAGTAGTCTGCCCACTTCTTTACAGCTTTTTTTGGTCCACCTATCACTCTAAGCTTATCCACTTCGACACCTATTGCACAGTTTAATTCTACGGTTACATATTCTCTTTTTCCTGTTATATAAAAACTGCCTTTCGGTAGATATTCCCCAGCCTTTGCAGCTCTTTTTACCTGCTCTGGAGTTACGTAATAAACTTCTCCAACATGTTTTCCTTCTTTCCAAAGCGAAGAATACGTTGCTGCAAATTCTGCTGCCTCTACAATACTACTCGCTGGTGCATCTTGTCCTCGCTTCAGGATGACTACAGGAGCACCTGGAGTTTGTGTGTGGAAGAAAAGATCCTTGCTTTCCATATGCTTTGAAACTATCTCCTCGTTCATCTTCGCATTTCTACCTCCAATAACTAAAAAGCCGTCAGAAGTAATGAACCATCTATAATCCTCAAACCATTCTCTTTTTCTTTTCACTCTAAAACTTCTCTGAAATCTTACTTCTTCCTCTTTTTCTAGCCTTTTTATCTCCTCAAGCGTTTTTTCAATCGCTTCTTTAACGCCGCTAGCTTTTTCTTTTGCCTTTTTTGCGGCTTCGTAGTAGATTTCGGCATTCTCATGCACATTTTTTTCTATATCAAGTTCTATTTCTTGCCCGTCTAGGACTACCACAGCTTTTTTACCCTCCAACCTCAAAAATTTGGATATTTTTTCATCGTTCTTTATTTTTTCTTCTAGCTTTTTCCATTCCATTTTCTTCCTAGCCTCTTGAAGACTTTCAAGTATTTTTGAAATCTTTTGATAATTTGCATACATAGTATTTGCGATGCTCGTATATCTCTCTGCCTCACTTTCGTAACTTTTCAGAGTTTCCTCCTGTATCTCCAGTCTTTTCTTTAATTTTTCAAGCTCTTTACTAACAATTGTGTTTTTTTCAGCAATTTCAGAAAAAAACTTAGTGTAATACTCATCGAGAGCTTCGTTAAAGGTCTTAAAATACTTTTTTTCTAGTCCGTCATAGATAGAGAGCTTGATTGGAGTTACGTCGATGTAATTTCCATCTCTTATCACGATCTGCGGTTCTTTTTCGGAATTCTTTAACCTTTCAATCTCAGACTGTATTTTTTGTTTTTCTTCTTCATTTATTTCTGAATATTTTCTTTTCTTGTCAATTCCAAGTCTTTTTAAAACTTCTTCAGCATAAATACCTCCAATTCGACTTGCAAGTACTTTAACAACTTCTCTATCCTCTTGTACAGGTTTAATCTCCGGGAACTTGTACTCTTCTCCTACCTTTACGTTATGTACGAGGGGCATTACGATTTTACCGTTTTCAATCAAGATTATGTTTCCCTTGGAAAATAGTTCTGCAACAAGTTTTTTAGTCTCATCGCCTCTTTCAAAGTTCAAAATGACAACTCTATCAAAATCA
>CAYZIW010000033.1:0-10246 GCA_964478605.1 uncultured archaeon
TCTGACGTATAAGACAAAACAGCTAAAATTTCGTTCTTCGCTTCTGAAACTATCTCCTTTAGTTTCTCAATCATCAACTCGTTTCTATAAATTTTGATTACATCAACCTCGGTTGTGAACTTAGGCAACTCTTTTTTAATGTACTCCAAATTCTCGTTAACTCTCCGAGATAACACAGAAATTATCTCATCACTGCTTAGAGATTTGAATTTTGTAGGTTTTCCAAAAGCTTCAACCAAACCTTTGCTAATTAGGGAGTTCATAACATCGTAAACTGAAGTCCTTGGAATGCCGCTTATTTCTGCTATCTCCTTGGCGCTCAGCACACCTTTTGAGATTAAAGCTATTAAAGCTCTTGCTTCATAATTACTAAGCCCAAAGTTCTTCAAAGCCTCAACCAAGTCCATCGATTTCTCGAAGATCGCAAGGTATATATATCTTAGTAGTTTCTACCACGACAGGTGGTTCGATGAAAAACGCCCTTGCAATCCTGCTAATATTAATTACGCTAATATTGGTCCCCGCTGGAGCGCTAGAGTACGAAGATGAGCCAAACTTGGCAATATCAAGCATAAGTGTGTTCAAAAAAGCAATCCAACAAAATCTCCCAACAGATAGAGTTGAAAGAGGGGAAAACCTTGTTAGTATAAGTGTTTACAACAATGCGCAGATGAAGAACTTAAAGTACGACAACGAACAGGAAGCGATGTTCTTTTCCGATGAAAGTGCAATATTTACTGCCTACAAGATCAGAATCGAGCTTATTGGCGATGAAGACATCGAAGTCTTGACACCTGCATTTGAGATACCAGCAATGAAACCTATGCAAAGGGAGACACTTACCTTCCTTGTAAAAGTTAAAGAAAATGCAAAAAGTGGAGAACATGAACTAAAGCTGAAGTCAACTTTCTACAGAATAGATTCTATAGATATGACACCTTTCAGCGAAATGCTAATTCCAAAATCCTTCAGCATTACAGAAAGCTACTTGATTACACAAATTTCCAACAAGACCATTTCAAATACAACAAGTTACGAATACAAGATCAAGCTTCAAGAGTACGAGATAACCTTTGTTGAAGTGGAAAACGAGATACCTGTAAAGCTTTATGTTGAAGATAGAGTAAAGCTTGAAGTAGTCGATGTCACACAAAGCGAAATACTGAGCTTAGGAAAAGGGGAAATAAGGATGAAAATCAGAAATGCTGGAGATTACAATGCTGAAAAAGCGTATCTTGTCCTAAAGATGCCTGCAGGATTTGAAGTTTCTGGAAAAACCGAACAGAGTACTTCAACCATTCCAATGCAGATGTATGCGATGTACGGCTTGACATCAACGATGTCTCAAAGTACATCATCATCCGAAACTACCGTCTACATTGGAGATCTACCCGCTGGTGGCTACGCTGAAACGACAGTTAGATTCAAGGTAAAAACTGGAGAAGCTGGAAACTACACTTTCAGAGTGAAGCTATACTACTTAGATGAGTTTGGAAACGTTAAGGAATCGAACGAAGTTCCAATAGGAGTTAAAGTTGACGAAAAGCCAAAGATCAAAATTGAAGGTATTGAAAGCGGTGTCTACGTTAACTCAGCCGGCAAGGTTGTTGTGAAATTTACATCATCGACAAATCTTAAAGAAGTTAGCGTAAAACTCAGTACGAGCGATCCACTTTCCGTTTTAAGTTCTGAAAACTACATTGGAGATTTAGAGGTAGGAAAAAGCTACAATGCGGTTTTCACTGTAAAAGCAAGTAGCTGGGCTGAGGCAGTAGTTTACCCAGCAGAAGTTGTACTAAGATTCAAATCTGTCGATGAGTACTTCGAACTCGATCCCCTAAAGGTTGGAATAGCTGTCAATCCAAAGATAGAGCTTTTAGTTGAGAACGTAGCCGAGATAAACGCCGGAGATGAGAAAATAGTGACTTTTACAATAAAAAATGCTGGAAATTTAACTCTTAGAGATGCAACAGCGAGAATAACGATAGTAGATCCCTTCAGCTCAACAGATGATTCAGCTTACATAGGAGACTTAGCTCCAGGTGCTTCAGCGGAGGCTAAGTTCAAATTAAGCGTTGATAGGGAAGCTACACCGAAGTTATATGCTCTGAACTTGGAAGTCAAATACAAGGACGCACAAGGTAATTGGGCCTACAGTGAACCCGTCAAGGCACTTATAAACGTCAAACCCGCACAATTCCCATATCATCTTCTTGCTCTGATTGGAATAGCTGTGATCGCAGTTATAGTAGTTTACCTGAAGCGTAAAAAGTGAAGAAAGTATGGAAGAGTACCTAGGAAGGTTGGCGAAGTTCGTAGCAGAGAGGCCAGGATTGGTGGTATCAGTTGTGGCTTTAATACTAATTTTTTCAGCCATCTCCGCTCAAAACGTCTCAATGAGCACAGGTACTGGTTCGATGTTTCCAAAAGATAACCCAGTATACATGCAATACAAGATGTACGAGAGAAACTTCGGTGTTGGTGCACAAAGTTTATTCATCCTAATAAAGGGCGATAGAGTAATAAGCAAAGAAGTTTACGATTATATGCTTCAACTACAGAACAGAATAGAACAGATCGAAGGCGTTGGCGCTACAACTTCGCCAGCATCACTTATTGTTGCATTTAATGGTTTTTTACCAGATAGTGACGTCGAGTTGGAAAAGCTAACCGAAACATATGCATCAAATTTAGCGCCCAAGCAAACTTTGGCACTCATAATGGTTCCACTTAAAACTGCAGATGTTGACATGCAAAAATCGATAGCAAAGCAGATAGAAAAAATCATCGAGTCGACCTCATTACCACCAGGTGTAACCCTTGAACTTACGGGCTCCGCAGCTTTAAGCGTTCAGCTAGAAAGAGAGATAATGAAAAGCCTTGGAGTTACAATGACCGTATCTATTCTATCCATGGTCCTGATACTCTATATAACATTCAGCGGAGCTGTCAGAAGAAAGGTTACAGCCTTTGCACCGCTTATAATTTCAGTGATGTCTGTACAAATACTCTATGGCTTGATGCCTCTAATGGGTATTCCCCTATCTGAACACACAAATGGAGCCTTACCGATGCTTATAGGTCTTGCAATAGAGTACGGAGCACAACTTCAGAACAGATACGAGGAGGAAAGAAGAAAAGGAAACAAACCAAACGAGGCTGCAGTTATAGCGACAACAAGAACTGGATTGGCAATAATTATGGCCCTACTAACTACGATAGTTGGATTCATGTCTATGTTGGCTCCAGGCATTCCAGCGATGTCAGATTTCGGCATAATCGCATCTTTTGGTCTGATACTGGCTTACCTACTCACCATAACTTTCCTACCTGCAGCACTAAAGTTGCTGGACGAAAAAAATCTTTTAGAAAATAACAACTCTGCAAAAGCGAAAAATAAGAAAATTAATGAGGTAGGTTATTTGGAGAAGTCTCTAGAAAGTATTGCAACTTTTACAGCAAAAAGACCGCTTGGAATCCTTGTTGGCACGACTGTAATTGTCATTCTCGGCCTTTACGCTTCACAGTTTGTTGAACTTGAAACAAACTACAACAAGTACATACCTCAGGATCTACCATCGATAGTAAGATTCAAGGAGCTTGAAAGAACCGTCGGTGGGCAAGCTGTTTATACGCTCGTGTTGAATATAGACGAGTTAAATTCCGAAACTCTTGAGAAGATAAGAGAACTCTCGGATTACATAGTCTCGAGAGAAGACCTTGTTTATGACTACAACTCCCTAACCAAGATCGTAGATGATGTTGCAAAAAATTACGGCTTAAAAGTTTCAGATCAATTGATTAACAAGGTTATTGAAGCTGCTGGAGAGAGACAGCTTGCGATGTACATATCTGGAAATCAACTTGCAGTTCATTTCTACTCTGATGCAGATACGCACTCAGAATACATAAAGCTCTACGATTCTTTGAAAAGAGATGTAAGCTTTTACGGATTTTACGATTACTACATAACCGGCTCACCAGTGCTTTTTGGTGAGATGGGTAGAATAATGATAGATGGACAGACAAAGATGACCTACGTAGCATACTTTCTGATTTTAATTCTGCTTCTCTGCATCTACAGATCGATAAGAAAAGCCATCGTTCCGCTGATCGCAATAACTTCAGTTATAGGAGTAATGAACCTTATAATGTTCGTTTTTGGAGTTAAGCAAACTATGATGTCTATAGCCTTGAACAGTATAACTTTAGGTCTTGGAATCGATTTCTCGATCCACATTTTAGAGAGATATTTTGAAGAGAGAAGAAATCTCGACCCCATAGCTTCGGTAAGAAGAACCATCGAAAGAACAGGAAAGGCAATAACTACCTCAGCCTTAACGATGGCGGGAGGCTTTGGATCGCTAATGTTTTCATCTTTTCCAATATTAAGAGATTTTGGATTCATAGCTCTTGTTTCGATCATATTCAGCCTAGTTGCAGCACTTACAGTCGTTCCAGCATTTCTCATCGTCACGGAGAGAGTTTCCAATAAAAATATATTTAGGATCAACAACTCAAAATCATGAAGTTCGGAATGCTTATATCCCCACCTCTGCAAAGTATCGAGAGAGCTCTAAAAATTGCTGAGATGAGTGAAGATGCGGGTTTTGACTCCTTGGTAGTTCCAGACCATACACTGATGGTTCCCCCAGGATATACGCCAAGCGCGATGGTACTACTATCTCTTTTAGCCTCAAAAACGCAGAAGGCATCAATAGGCACTGGAGTTACAGATGTTGTTCGATATCACCCCTCTATCCTAGCTCAATTTTTTGCAACGCTTGAAAATATCGCTCCCGGTAGAATATTTCTCGGCTTGGGTGCAGGAGAAGCGATGAACATAAAACCCTTTGGAATAAATTGGGAAAAACCTCTTTCCACACTAAGAGAGGGGATAGAAGTGATAAAAAAGCTTTGGAGCGGTGAAAGATTCAACTACGATGGAAAAGTGTTTAGGATGAGGGACGCTTTTCTCCAGGTGAAACCTACAACTAAGATAAGGATATACCTTGGTGCTAATGGAAAGAAGAGTAGAGAACTTTGCGGAGAGATTTGTGATGGCTGGATGCCTATAGCTGAGACTCCAAAGACTTACAAAGAAAATCTAAGAGACGTAAAGCGTGGAGCTGAAAGGGCTGGAAGATCTATGGACGAGATAGATACGGCCTTACAGATATACACTGCAATAGATGAAGATAGAGAAAAAGCTATTCAGAGAGCACGTCAATTTGCTGGTGTAATATTTTCAGCTATGGAAAAAGCAGAACAGGCAGGTTATAATTTAAGAGTAGCAGAAGATGTTTCAAAAAAGTTCTATTTTGATCAGTTACTTGTTAGAGATGACATGCTGATTCAATTTCTTCAGATGTCTTCCTACGCGACAGATGAGATGATAGAAGACTTCTTCATAGTCGGAAACCCTCAGGATTGTGAGCAGAAAATTGAAGAGTTTAGAAAAGCTGGAGTGAAGCATCTGATGATTATAAACGTTGGACCGGATCCAAAGTTTGTTTTGAAAGTTTTCAAAGAGAGACTAATACCAACTTTTCGATAAAGCTGCAGAAGGGAGATCGAGATCGATATGTTGAAAGACATTAAGCCCCCCTTAATCAGTCGAAACTATTTTTAAGCTTAAACTTATGCTTCAATACGATGTCTGAGCTGGTTGTGTACATAAACGGAGAGTTCGTCCCAGAGAGCCAAGCAAAAATTAGTGTCTTTGATCACGGTTTTCTCTACGGAGACGGGGTTTTTGAGGGGATAAGAGCTTACAACGGCAAAATTTTCAAATTATGGGAGCATCTAGATAGACTTTACGACTCCGCAAAGGCAATAGACCTCAAAATACCTTTTTCTAAAGAAGAATTCGCAAAACTTATAATTGAAACTTTAAGGAGAAACAAGCTTAGAGATGCCTACATTAGGCCGATAGTTAGCAGAGGCTTTGGAGATCTTGGACTAGATCCAAGAAAATGCAGCAAGCCAACAGTGATAATAATAACTAGACCCTGGGGCAAGCTTTATGGAGATCTTTATGAGAGAGGTCTTAAAGCTGTTACTGTTGCTGTAAGGAGGAATCCAATTGATTCTTTGCCGCCAAACATTAAATCTCTAAATTATCTGAACAACGTGCTCGCAAAGATAGAAGCAAACGCTAAAGGTGGGGATGAAGCGATCTTTTTAGATAAAAATGGTTACATCTCTGAAGGGAGTGGTGACAACGTATTTATAGTAAAGCGGGGCGTAATATTAACTCCTCCAACACTTAACAATCTGAGAGGTATAACAAGGGAAGTCGTGATCGAACTGATCCAAAAACTTGGAATTCCATTCAAAGAAGCTAATCTCAGCCTTTACGATCTATACACCGCAGATGAAGTTTTTGTAACTGGTACAGCAGCTGAAATTGCACCGATCGTATGGATCGATGGCAGATACATAGGCGACGGAAAACCAGGAGAGATAACTAAGAGATTGATGGTGGAATTTCGGAAGTTAACGGAAACAGAAGGGGTGCCAATCTACGAGTGAAAAAATAGTCACATTGATAGTTGAGCTGGAAGATAAACCTGGGCAACTTTTGAAAACTCTCGAACCGATTTCAAAGCTCGGGGGTAATATAGTAGGTATAATCCACCAGAGAGGAAAGAAAACTCCACTAAACCGAATACCTGTAGAGATAACAGTCAAAATGGATGCAAAAAAGATTTTAGAACTGAAACAGAAGTTTGAAAGCGAAGGAATAATTCTAAGAAGCATAGACGAAATCAGCCTGATACACTCAACCACAATTCTGCTCATAGGTCACGTAATACACACAGACATGAGCGACACTGTGATGAAGATCGATTCAAACGATGCAGAATGCGTCGAAATTATAATGAGCATGCCAAAACAAAACAGTCCATCAACAGCTTTATTGACGATAGCTGCTAGAAGTGAAGAAGCTTTGAGAGAAGCTGTTGAAAGGCTGAAAAAAGTCTGCAATTTGAAGGGAATAGAATTCATCGAGCCAGTAGAGGAGTTATGATAAGGATAGGGATCGTTGGATTTGGGGTAGTCGGACAAGGATTCGTAGAGTTGCTTATTTCGAAAAAAAATGAGATTTCAAAGATGATTGGGGATTTCAAAGTAGAATTCATCGCTGACTCAAAGAGCTCAATTTCAGGAAATTTCGAACTTGATGAAGCTTTAAAGCTCAAAAAGATGACAGGAAGATTGAAAGACGACAAAAAACCGCAAGAATTAGTTGAAGATGCGGAATATGATGTTCTAGTTGAATGTTCGGTTACAAAACTCGATGGTGGGGATGCATTAAAATATATAAAAACTGCTTTAAAAAAAGGTAGTCACGTTGTCACCTCAAACAAAGGACCACTTGTTGCTGAATTTGAAGAGCTCATGAAAATTGCGGAGAGGAACAACGTCAAGCTGATGTATGAAGCAACCGTCGGAGCAGCGATCCCAGTTATAAGGGTTGCAAAGGGCTATTTAAAAACTTTCACAATAAAGAGTGTTTCCGGCATATTGAATGGGACATGCAACTACATACTCTCTAGAATGGAAGAAGAAGGATTGGACTTCAATCAGGTACTCAGCGAAGCTGTAGAGCTTGGAATCGCCGAAGCTGATGCGAGCTACGATATAGAAGGGATAGATGCTGCTATAAAGCTTGTCATCTTAGCGAACACAGTTGGTATAAAGGCAAAATTTGATGAAGTTTACAGAAAGGGAATAAGTTACATAACTCCTGAAGCTTTCAGAATAGCGAACGAGAAAGACTACACTATAAGGCTCGTCGCCGAAGCGAGCAAAGACAAACTTTCAGTAGCTCCAAGGCTAGTCAAAAAGTCCCATCCACTTTCTATCAAAGGTACGATGAATGTTGTTGTCTTTAAAACTGAGGAAGCTGGGGAATTGTATTTAGCCGGCAGAGGAGCTGGTAAGTACGAAACAGCCTCGGCGATGATGTCAGATATGGTGCACATATATGCTCCTAGCTAAGTTTGCGATCGTTTTATCTTTCCTGATCTACGCCTGCTGGCTTGATGTAAAAAGCAGAACAGTTCCAAACAAGGTTTGGAAGTTTATGCTAATTTTTGCAGCACCCATCACTTTTATTGAGATCGTAAGTTATGCCGCAAATTTTTCATATTTATTGATTACAATTTCTTTTACAATTATAACGGTCGTAATAGCTTACGCTTTGTATGTTTTAGGTGCTTATGGCGGTGCTGATGCTAAAGCCATAATGTGCTTAGCCATTCTGTTTCCAGTGTATCCAAAATTTTCGATTTTTCCAATACTAGATTCGATCAGCTTCAACTTCGGATTTGCATCCCTAGCAAACTCCGTTTTAGCTGCACCAATTTTGATGGCATTCATGTTTTTTAGAAATTTGATTAAAGAGGGTTTTTCGGAGATGAAAAAAAGCCCCCTGTACTTTTTCGTTGGCTACAGAGTCGAAGTTGACAGCATTCCCAAATTCCACAACCTCCTTGAGATAATAGAAGAGGGCAAGATTAAAAGGTTAAAAAGGGGCATCGAAGCTAATGACGAGCTTATTAACGCCATAAAGAATTCAAAAATTCAAAAAGTCTGGGTAACACCAGCACTGCCATTTATAGTGTTCATAACAGCCGGCTACGTTCTAGCATTTTTTGTAGGAGATGTTTTATTTTATATTGTGTCTATCCTGCTTCACTGAAAGTTTTATATATCGTTCAGAAAAGGAAGCTGAAAAACAACAGGAGGTTGATGAAGTATGCCTAAGGAGAAGGAGCATATCAATGTGGCTTTCATTGGACATATAGATGCGGGAAAGAGCACAACCGTTGGTAGGTTGCTCTATGAAACTGGAGAGATTCCAGAGCACGTTATTGAAAAATTAAGGAAAGAAGCTGAGGAAAAAGGCAAAGCCACCTTCGAGTTTGCGTGGGTGATGGATCACTTAAAGGAAGAAAGAGAGAGAGGTATTACGATAGATGTTTCTCATAGGAAGTTCCAGACGCAGAAATACTACATTACTATCGTTGACTGCCCTGGACACAGGGACTTCATTAAGAACATGATTACAGGAGCCTCGCAAGCGGATGCTGCTGTTCTTGTAGTAGATGTAGTAGAAAAAGTGCAGGCACAGACAAGGGAGCATGTTTTCCTTGCAAGAACTCTCGGTATAAACCAGCTGATCGTTTTGATAAACAAAATGGATAGAGTAAACTACGATAAAAAAGAGTACGAAGCTGCGAAAGATCAGGTATCAAAGCTGTTAAGAATGGTAGGCTACAAAGTTGAGGAGATCCCGTTCATTCCAGCATCTTCATACAATGGTGAAAATATAACGAAGAAGAGCGCGAAGATGCCATGGTACAACGGTCCGACACTTCTTGAAGCGTTCGATTTGCTTAAACCACCTCAGAAGCTTGTCGATAAGCCATTAAGAATTCCAATTCAGGATGTTTACTCGATAAGTGGTGTTGGAACAGTTCCAGTTGGCAGAGTTGAGAGCGGTGTTCTAAAAGTCGGTGATAAAGTAGTATTCGAGCCTGCAGGTGTTAGTGGTGAAGTTAAGAGCATAGAGATGCACCACGAACCGATAAACGAAGCTTATCCAGGAGACAACATTGGATTCAACGTAAGAGGTGTTGCAAAGAAAGATCTAAGGAGGGGAGATGTAGCTGGACATCCAGACAACCCGCCTACAGTTGCGAAAGATTTCACAGCCCAGATAGTTGTGCTACAGCACCCAACTGCAATCACCGTCGGCTACACACCAGTTGTACATGCGCATACAGCACAGGTTGCATGCAAGTTCGTTGAACTTATAAAGAAGATCGACCCAAGAACTGGCCAGACGAAAGAGGAGCATCCACAGTTCCTGAAGACTGGAGATGCAGCTGTTGTAAAACTCGAACCGCTAAAGCCGCTTTCAATTGAGAAAGTAAAAGATATTCCACCACTTGGTAGGTTTGCTATAAGAGACATGGGCATGACTGTAGGAGCTGGAATGGTTCTTGATATTACTCCCAAGAAATAACCAAATTTTTTTGGTGTCTTGTATGGCTATAAAAGGACCAAGAGCGAGGATCAGACTTTCTGGTTTGAGTCCTGTAGATTTGGATAGAATATGTAATCAGATAAAAGAGATTGCAACCAAGACAGGGGTTGAGATCTGCGGTCCAGTACCTTTACCCACAAGAAGGCTTGTTGTTCCAACCCGCAAGTCCCCAGACGGAGAAGGGAC
>CAYZIW010000033.1:10256-17504 GCA_964478605.1 uncultured archaeon
CGTGGGATCACTGGGAGATGAGAGTTCATAGAAGGTTGATTGATATAGCAGCCGATGAGAGGGCACTGAGACAGATAATGAGAATACAGGTGCCGAAAGACGTAAACATCGAGATCGTTCTAGAAAGCTGATTTTCTGCATGATATTTAAGCTTGTATTCCTCGGCACTTCAGGTACTGTGCCGAGTTTAGATAGAAACACTTCATCTATTTTTGTACAGGTTGGAAAGGAAAGGATGCTTTTTGATTGCGGAGAAGGGACGCAAAAGCAGATAATGATTGCAAAACTCGGATTCAGAAACATAAACAACATCTTCATAACCCATCTCCACACTGATCACTTCGCAGGCATCTTTGGCTTGATCGAAACGATGTCTCTGAATGATAGAAAAAACGACCTTAACATTTATTCTCCCAACTCCGAAATTATAAAGACGATCTTCGACCTGTTTGGCTATGACGGGCTAAGCTACAGAATAAATGTGAAGGAAGTGAAAGATGGTGAGGAGATCAAATTTGAAAATTTCAAAGTTCTTGCATTTAAAACTGAACACATAGTACCAAGCGTTGGTTATGCGATAATAGAAAACGATAGGAGAGGGAGATTCAACAGGGAGGTGGCAGAAAAAATATTTGGTATACCTCCTGGGCCACTTTATTCAAAGATTACAAAAGGAGAGAGCATAATCTGGAACGGCAAAGTTATAACCCCAGAAATGATTCTAGGAGAACCTAAAAAAGGAAGGAAAGTAGTTTACACTGGAGATACAAGACCTACAAAACGTACAGTAGAAGTTTCTAGAGATGCAGATGTTCTAATTCACGACGCATCTTTTACCGAGGATTTGAAAGATTGGGCTGTTGAAAGTGGTCATTCAACAGCAAAAGAGGCGGCAATTGTTGCAAAAGAGGCAAACGTCAAAAAACTACTACTTACCCACATAAGTGCAAGGTATTCGAAGGATTCATCTCCCTTGATTGAAGAGGCAAAAAAAATCTTTGAGAACGTTGAAGTTGCAAAAGATTTCATGGAGATTGAAGTACCACTAAACTAACCCCAATTCACTGAGTTTTTCTGGTAAATAAGCGTCGGTTACATAATCAAGCCCATATTTTGCTAAAGCCTGCTGTTCGGATTTTTTGTTTATTTCGAGTTGTAAATTAACCTCGCTCCTCCAGAAATCGCTGTTGAAGCGAGGATCAGTTAGAATTGATCTCAAGGCTTTTATATCTTCGTCTGTAAGTTTGTCAGCTGGCAACTCGTATTTTAGAATGTCTGATGGTAGTATGCCTATGAACTTTGCAGAAGGGGTTGCAAGGTATTCAGAAAGATGAGCCGATTTTATACTACCGTAAGCAACGCTTGCAAAAATTCTGTAACTCCAGGGATCACCGTCGGTGAATACGACTACGGGTAAATTTAGCTCCATGTTCATCCTTCTCAGCAACCTTCTTGTACTTCTAGCAGGCTGACCTTTCAAATGGACGATTATTGCATCGAACTTCTCATCAAACCCGTTTTCAACAAGTCTATCTCTCATACCTCCCGTTTCTACAGCGATTACGAATTTCGCATCACATTCAACAAACTCTATCTTGTCAACGTCTACGGGTATCTGATATCCTCCCTCTCCTACATCATCCTGACAGTGTATTTCTTTCAAGCCTCTCCTTGTCTCTTCTCTTATCTTTATTGGTCCTATTATCGTCGCACCATCCTCTTCTGGACGGATGTGGAAATGTTCCCTTTGAAAAGATGTTAAGATTTCAAGATCCTCTATGAGTCTATCGCTTTCATCTTGCTCATCAAACTTCGCTAACCCCCAACCTTCAGAGATGTAATAAAGCTCTCTAAGAGTTGAAGACTTGTTTTGGTTTAACTGTTCCTTCAAAAATCCGATTACGTAAAGCATCCTCAAAATCATGTTCGCTCCTTTAACACTCTTTGCAGATCTTACAGAAGTCCTATCTCCATAAACCCAAACTTCGCTTTCCTCTTTGAACTCTATGTTTTTTTTGGTCCTTGTTGCTACATCGAGTTCTGGAACTTGGCCATTTGAAAGCTGATCGTAAATTTTTTCAACTATTCGAATCAGTTCACTCAAACATTTTCTTTCGATTTCTCTCATCGAAAAAAGTATCCTGCTGAAAATTAAATTTTTCTCAGTTCACCAAGCAAAGGTATTTCCTTGATTTTTCGCTCATCCAATAGATCCCAAATTATTCCACAAGGTCTTTCGCTGCGTTTGGTTTTTATTATCTCATCTGCAGTGACTATGTAATCGACCGGTACATCGTAAGGAGATTGAGGTAGGCGATCGCTTAAAACCTGAATTTTATGCACAGTTGTAGCTATTGGAATATCTTTCTCAATCAGTCCAATCTCAAAAAAGATTGCAAACTCCAGTTCTCCGTATCCCTCTCCCTTCCCCAACCTTTCACCGTATATATTTACACAAACACTACCCTCGACTATTAGATCAACATTTTCGATTTTACTAAGATCTTCAAGCGTTTTCAATTTTTCTCCAAACTCAAGTGCTCCTTTTATCGTAGAAATTCTGCTGTAAAGACTTTTAGGAATCTTTTTTGGATCTAGCAGTATGAAACCCTCCTTTATTCGAGGAGTTGGCATGATAACGATCTTCTGGTCCTTCAAAGCGTTGAATCTTACAGCTCTTTGCGGACTATCTGGATTAATTTTTACTATCTCTGCATTCTTCCAATCTTTAAGCTTCCTTAGGTTTTCTGCTGCCTTTTCCGCATTAATGAAGTTTGGAATCCTGCCGTGCGGTGGTAAAGGCATTCTCACTACTTTTTTCTCAAGCATAATGTTCCATATTCTTTGCCTTATCTCATCCTTTGCATTCTTGACGTTCATCTCAGCGTGTTTCAGATTATTCCCTCCATCTCTAATATCTTCCTAGCCCATCTTAATTTTTTACGCTTTTTACCTTCAGCTCTGTCAAAATCGAATCCATAGAGAACGATTTTCTTTGCTCCAAATCTTTTAGCAATCAAAGCAGCTCTATCTCCATCTGTAAATCCAAAGAAATTGTAAATTTTATCAAAAGGTAACGCCTGAGTCGTTGCTACGAAGCTTTGAAGTTTTGGAACGACAGATCTTATTCTTTCCATATTATCTCCATGCGCATGGATCACAAGTATGCATCCCTCTTCGCTTAACTTCACCAGTATCTCATCGTTCTCCTCCAGATCAGTAACGTGTACATTCGGAACAAAATTTAGCTTTAAAATAGATTTTCCTGCAGATATTACGAAGTCCTCACGAATTTTCTCTCCTTCATACGCTCCTCCAACTACAGCAACATCTCTACCCTTTATAACTTCTAAAACTGAACTATCAAGTAATTTATCTCTCGCAAGCTCATGTATAAGCTTCGCTGCTTTTTCATCATCCTCTTTGCTGAATCCAAAATCTTTAACTATTTCTTCGTAAATTTTTAACCAATCGCTCAGCTCCATCTCTCTATGCCTATCCTAAACTTCATACCCTCAACATCCCAGTCTTTGATGTAACCTTTCAACTCTCCAAACAAGAGTTCCTTACTCCTCGTTTCTCTCATTATGTATTCTCTCCACCCCTCTAAAAGCTCAGGATCGACATCTAAGTAGCTTCTTATATAGTCTTCCACGTTCAGGTTCATTTCCTTACGCATCTCCTGGATTCTGCGCACAATTTCCCTGGCATAAGCTTCCCTTATTAGATCTTTATCGAGTTCTGTGTAGAGGTAAACAACTCCACCTTCAAAGCTTTCGTACACAAAACCTGCAGGTATTTCATATTCTACAATTAAGGCATCTCTGCCAAGTTCAATTCCTTCAAAAACTATCTTTTCAGGTAATTCTCTCAGGTTCTCCACAAATTTTGCGAATTCTGAGACCTTGTTCTTCAGTATAGGGCCGACAACTTTGAAATTTGGTTTTATAACAACCCTCTTTTCGAATTTTTTAACAACTTTAATTTCCTTTACGTTGCACTGGCTGAGTAATATGTTTTTCAGAGATTCCACAGCTTCCACAACTTTTTCTTTTTGGGTTTCGACTACAAGCTCTTTCAGAGGCCATCTAAGCTTTCTTTTAGCTTTATTCCTAGCAGCACTCGTAGCTTCAAATATCTGTCTAACGATCTTCATTTTTGTTTCAAGCTCATCATCTATATACTCCTCCTCTGCTTTTGGATAATCCTCTAAAAAGATAGACTCTTCCGTCTTTCTGAAACTCTTGAAAAAGTTTTGGTAGAACCACTCAGATATGAAAGGCGCAAATGGAGCGATAATTCTTATTGATTTGTCGATCACTTTGAACATCGTTTCGTAAGCAGCCAATTTAGACGGTGACTCCTTCTCTTCCCAAACCCTCGATCTTATCAGCTGAATGTACCACCTGCTGAAGTCCTCTAGGAAGAACTCCAAGAAGTTCCTTACAACTTTATGAAGCTGATAGTTTTCCATATCGTTGTTAGCACTCTTGACGAACCTTTCAAGCCTCGAAAGAATCCACCTGTCTTCAACGCTCAATTCATGCCTTATTCCCTCATACTTGAAATTGTCCAAGCTCATGTATGTGTAGGCAAACCTAACAGCATTCCAGATTACATTCATCATCCTGTTTACATTTCTCGCTTCATCCCAGCTAAACCTCAAATCCTCCCAAGGTGCTGAGCTTAGCACATAAAGCCTAAAACAATCAACTCCAATTTGTTCTATAACTTCTTCTGGCTCTATAACATTTCCAAGGCTTTTACTCATCTTCCTTCCCTGTTCATCTAAAGTGAAGCCGTGCATTAGTACGGTTTTATATGGAGCTTTATCAAAGCAAATTATCGAAGTTCCAAGTTGTGAATAGAACCAGCCTCTAGTCTGATCATGCCCCTCTGTTATGAAATCCGCCGGCCAGAGTTTTTCAAAGAGTTCTTTTTTGGCTGGATAACCTATGCTTGCCCAGCTTGCAACACCACTATCGAACCAGACATCGAAAACGTCTGGAACTCTTTTCATTATCCCGCCACATTTGCATTCGAAAGTAATTTCATCGATCCTTGGTTTATGCAGATCGATATCCTCTTTCCATTCGATCTCATCTATGCTTCCAACGATCCTCATTTCTCCACATTTTTCACAGATCCAGACTGGAATCGGTATACCCCAGTATCTTTGCCTGCTTATGCACCAATCCTTCGCATTGCTTATCCAATCCTTAAAACGTGCACTCCCAGCCCATTCAGGAACCCAAACAACTTTACTTATCTCCTCAAGCATTTTTTCCTTTATCTTTGTTATAGCAATAAACCACTGCTCAGTAGATCTGTAGATTATAGGGCTTTTACATCTCCAGCAGTGGCCGTAGCGGTGGATTATCTTGCCTTCATACAAAAGTAAGTTCTTCTCGTACAATTTATCTATCACAACATCGTTTGCCTCAAAAACTCTCAAACCTGCAAATATCCCTGCATCTTCATTGTAAACTCCTCTCTCATCCACCGGGTTGAATATCGGTAGATTTTTACTGATAGCAAGCTCATAGTCTTCCAAACCATGCCCAGGGGCTATGTGAACGCATCCTGTATTTTCAGCTGTAACGAAGCTTGCTGTATAAACTTTATGAACCCAAAACTTTTGTTTAGGTACCTCTCTTGCGAAAATATGCTCATATTCAAGCCCTTCAAGTTCTTTTCCATTGTAGGTTTCAACTATTTCCCAACGCTCATAATCACCCTTCGAAAGAACATCCTCAGCTAAATCTTTTGCCAAAATTAAAAACTCTTCCTTCGAATTTTTGATTGCTCTAAACTTTGCATATTCAAAAGCTGGATTCACGGCTACAGCGATGTTTGCTGGTAAGGTCCATGGAGTTGTAGTCCAGATGACTATGTAAGTGTTCGGCTCATTTTTGATGGGGAACTTTACGTAGATAGATGGGTCCTCCTTTTCAGCGTACTCCACCTCAGCATCAGCCAAAGCCGTTTCACATCTCGGGCACCAGTTTACAACCATCAACTTTCTTTCAAGCAAACCCTTTTCATGTGCTTTTTTGATCGCAAACCATGCAGCATTGATGTATTCAGCTTTTATAGTCATATATGGGTTTTCCCAGTCCATCCATACTCCTAAGCGTTTGAACTGTTCAGTCATGGCATCTTTGTTCTTCAAAGCGTACTCCATACATTTCTGAACGAACTTCTCAACACCAAACTTTTCGATGTCCCTCTTGTTTTTGAAACCAAACTCTTGCTCTACCTTGACCTCTATTGGAAGTCCATGCATATCCCAGCCGGGCGTGTCGGTAATATCATATCCGTTCATTCTTTTATATCTTAAAATCGTGTCCTTTATTATTTTATTCCAAGCTGTTCCAAGATGGATTCTTCCTGTTGTGTACGGCGGCCCATCTACAAAGTAAAATTTTCTCCCGCTTTTTGATTTCACCTTTTCATATATTTTCTTTTCTTTCCAGAATGTCGAAACCTCAGCCTCAACTTTCTGCGGTGAGTATGATGGAGGGATCATGGAAGGCAAATGTAACGAAGATTAAAAAATTTAGCTGAGCGTAAGCTGTTGTAGCAAAATTATGCTTATTCAGAAAATTAAGTTGATTAGGAAAAATAAGAAACTGACGAAAAACTTAAAAGCATAATTAAGCATTGAACTTATGGTGTCGCAATTAAAAGTTGTGGAGCAATTATGCGGCGGGTTCGTTGAAAGTACAGTTGAAGCTAGAAGAGAAGGAGGATTCTACAAAGCAAAAGTGAATTCCCCATGCCCCCACGTACAGCTTTTTGCAAAGAAAGTGGAGGAGATGAAGTGGGACATGAAACAGATCTACGATCTTAGTATCTACAACATGTGGCTAACTGCTAAGAGCTTCGGTGTTAAACCCTTCTGCCCGATTCCAACTGCTGTTATGAATGCAATATGGCTTGAAGCAGGACTTATCGCAGAATCTGTCGCTTTAACTACGAAGACAAGCTTCAATCTTAAGAAAGATGATAAGACTACTATCGAACTAGATATTCCAATATGCGGCTATTTAGCAAGGATCAATGCTGAATCAACTCCCGCTAAAAAAGTAAAGATGAGTGTCGAAATCCCATGTCCTGATGTTAAGAAGTTCTTGAAAGATATAAACGCAAAAACCTTCAGAGATCTTGATGAATGCGATGAAATATACAGACTTTCGAAGATAACAGATGAAAAAACGTGCTTTGTTCCGGTTGCAGTATGCATAG
>CAYZIW010000034.1:0-17237 GCA_964478605.1 uncultured archaeon
TTGAAGCAATCTTTGCAATCGCTGGACTGTTGGCAGTAGCATATCTGCTGAGGAAGCGATAAATTTCTAAATTTTTTCTTTTCTTTTAATTTTTGCCTTCGTTCTTAGAAAAAAGCTAAGGAAGGCTTCGAATATCCAGTTCTACGTTTTTCTGTGGATTTTTCTCAGTTAGTAGGCTGTGAAGCAGAGATCTATCGGGTTGAAGACTGGTTTTTCATAAGGGTGGTTGGCAACCGAGTTGCCAACTCTGAAAACATTCTAAGCGAAGATAAAACTCCACAGCCATCAGAACGAAAATCAACCAACTCAAAAAACCAAAAATCAAGCTATAATCTTTTAAATTGCTCAGACAGCCGTAAAAAATGGGCTCGCCCGGATTCGAACCGGGGACCTCCGCCGTGTAAGGGCGACGTCATAACCACTAGACCACGAGCCCTGTGATTTGATTCTCATCTGCTGAATTTAAAATTTTATCTCTCCAGCAGAGCTGTGCGCACTTTTCTACTTTTTCGCTTTTATAATTTACTACTAAACTTTTAATCGCGATTTAAAGAGCTGAAGCTAAAATAAATCTAAAGAATACGTATCCAAAAATCGTAGCACTTATCAGGGCATTTAAATGGAAAAAGGCGTAATCAAGCTTTTCTCTTCTGAAGTGAACTATGTAATGCTCCGCAAATACCAAAAAAGTTAAAATTGTGGCTATTATTAAGCTTTCCAAGGCTAGGTAAGTCAAAGCTAGGAAGAGAAGGTGATTCACCAAAGCTACAGAGGTTGCAATTCTTTCACCGAAGTGAGCTGGTAGTGAATGCAAACCTTCTTTCCTGTCGAACTCCAGATCCTGTAAAGAGTAGATGATATCGAACCCTGCAACCCAGAGTAAAACTCCCAAACTTAGCAATAATACTTCAAAACCTTTATTTAGAAAATCTATCGAGTCTGTTACAGCAACAAACCCTCCAAGCGGTGCTAAAGCCAGATTTAAGCCAAGAAAATAGTGACAAATACAGCTATATCTTTTAAGGTATGGGTATATGTAGGCAATCAGAGGCGGAATTGGAGATAAAAGAGCACAGGTTCTGTTTATAAATACCGCAGAAGTGAAATAAACAACTAAAGCAACGAATGTAATCGCATAAGCTTCATTTAAGCTTATTAAACCTGCTGGCAAATGTCTTTTTGCTGTTCTCGGGTTTTTTGCATCTATCTCCCTATCTATTACCCTATTCAAACTCATTGCTGCCGTTCTAAGCCCAGTAAAAGCTAAAAGAATCAAAAAAGCAAGCCTAAAATCTAAATACCCTGCAAGCAAAGCGCCTACGTATGCGAAGGGTAATGCAAATAAGGTGTGCTCTATTTTTATAAAATCCAGGTACAGCTTTAGCCTCATCTGCTTCCGTTTCTTATTATGTTCATAACCCTTTCGTGAAGTTCTCTCAGCACCCTCCTTCTGTCCTCCATAAGGACTACATCTTCTTCGCCAATTAAGTACATGTTGAACGCAAAGGGGCTTGGATACGGGACTCTAACTATCTTTAGCTCAATTTCTTTTCCAAACTTCGATAAAAATTCGAGCGCATTTTCTATGTCCATTGAATCTTCAGCAATCTCTCTGTAGGTTTCAGTAAGAACTGGAAAATCGGGATAATATCTTTTTATAAAGTTTAAAATTGCATCTGCACTCACCTGCTGATTCCAAACACTTTTCTCCCTTCCAAGATAGTTTCTCAGTATCATAAGGCTTCTGACAGCGACGTGCCTGAACCTTCTCCTAAGAAGTTCCGTTCTGTCTAAGGCTTTTTTTAAATGCTCTAAGAAGTTAGGTAATATAAACAAAGCCTCGATTTCTGCGTCGCTTAAGTATTTGTGTTGCGGCAATATCAAAGCGAATCCGTTGTCACTTACTGCCATCTGCACGTTGCAGTTCTTTAAGAGTCCTGTTCTGTAAGCAAAAACCCTTGCAATAGCACTGTTAGCCTTTCTTCCAACGAGCGTGTGGAAAAAATAGTAGTTTCTATCTTCGCCTTCGTATTTCTCAACCACTAGCTTTTTTTCTGTTGGTATCTCACTAAAAAGTTTTTGCTCCATGAAGTAGTGATAGATGGCATTTGCAGCACTTCTTTCAATTTCAAATTCATTTTCAAGCCAACGGATAACTTCTTCCTTGCTTTTGGTATTTATAAGCTCTTCAGTGATGCCCCTAAACTTCTGTATCTTTAAAGCAAGATCGTAGCTGAGAGGTAGCTGCTCACTGAACCAGCTAGGCACCGTGGGTTTTTCCCCTTCAACTTCTTCAACTATTATGTTCATGCCTTTCGATTTCAGATACCTGAAGGTTTTTCCTGCTAGGACAAATATGTCTCCAACTACGAGCCTTTCAGCGAATTCTTCTTCAACCTTTCCAACCATTTTTCCATCCTTTGTTATCACGTTTATCGCAACTTCGTCTGGAATTGTTCCAACGTTTAGATAGTATATTGGCCTAGCAAGCTTCCCTCTCCTACCAAAAACTCCCTCCTTTTCATCGAACCAGATCTTTGCATAAACCTTCTTTTTTTCAAGCTCCGAGTAGTTGCCAGAAAGGTAACGAAGAACTGATATCAGCTCTTCTCTCGAAAGATCTTTATAGGGATATGCGTTTCTTATCAATGCAAGTGCCTCATCTACGCTCCACTTCTTTTCTATAGACATTCCAACGATGTGTTGGCAGAGAACATCTAAACACTTCTTTGGTATTTTTATCTTGTCCAGTTCTCTTCTTTTAGCCTCTTTTGCAAGCACTGTGCATTCTACAAGATCATCCTGATCTAAAACAACAATTCTACCTACGCTAACTTCGTGCAGTTTATGTCCACTTCTTCCGATCCTCTGCAAAGCTCTGTTGATGCTCTTTGGCGATCCAAGAAGGATAACTAGGTCTATGTAACCTATATCTATTCCAAGTTCCAAGCTTGTAGATGATACCACAGCCTTCAATCTACCTTCTTTCAAATCTTTTTCAACCTCAAACCTAACCTCTCTACTTAAAGAGCTGTGATGGGCTTTTATTGGAAAATCCGGTAATCTTTTTTTCAGATGATATACTACTCTCTCCGTAGCGCTTCGGGTGTTTGTGAATATCAGCGTAGTTTTGGAATTTCTTATCATCTCTGCAAGCAAATCGTAGAGTTTTTCATTTATCTCATCCGCAGTAGCGTTGAAAAAATCGTGCAAAGGAGAGACAACCTTTATATCTATCTTTTTTTCAAAGCTCACATCTGCAACGATGCAGTCCCTTTCAATACCGTAATGATAGCCAACAAGGAATCTGGCAACTTCATCAAGTGGATGAATTGTCGCAGAAAGTCCAATTCTTACCATCTTTCCTTCCTGAATCCTTTGTAACCTTTCCATGGAAAGTGCAAGATGCACGCCCCTTTTGTTTTCAGCCATAGCATGGATCTCATCAACTATAAGATAGTGTACCCTTTTAAGGGCCTTAACAAACTTTGGACTGCATAGGATTATTGCAAGGGTTTCAGGGGTTGTGATCAAAATGTGCGGTGGTTTTTTCATCTGTCTCTGCTTTTCAGAGGCTTCAGTGTCTCCAGTTCTCACAGCAACTCTTATCTTCGGTAATTTTAGTCCTTTTTTCTCTGAAAGTTCGTAAATTTCTTTAAGCGGTTCTTCAAGGTTCCTATGTATATCGTTATTTAGAGCCCTTAAGGGTGAGACGTAGACAACGTAAACGAGGTCTTCAAGTTCCCCTTTTTCAGCCTTTTCAAAAAGCATGTTTATTGCAGCTAAGAATGCTGCAAGAGTTTTCCCGCTTCCAGTGGGTGATGTTATAAGAATGTTGTTTCCTTTATGAGCTTCAACGATAGCATACCTTTGAGGAGGTGTGAAGCTTGAGTACTTCGACAAAAACCATTCTCTAAGGATTGGATGCAACGTTGAAAGTATCTCTTTATCATCGTAAGCTTTACCTTCAACTATCATTTTTCAAAGAGCTACGATGCTGCAAAAAGACTTATTTTTTGCTGTATGATAGCAAATAAATGCAGCAGTAGAAATAAATTAAGCGATGATAAAGAAGAGGCCATGAAGGTTGTGTTGTCACTCGGAGGCTCAATTTTGGGTGATGAGAAGAAAATAAAAGATTATGCAGCAGTAATTGAAAATCTTTCAAAGGAACATAAATTTTTTGTTGTAACCGGCGGTGGAAAGCTTGCAAGAGAGTTAATAGCAAAGGCAAGAGCTCTGGGGGCTAACGAAACGCTTTGTGACATGATTGGGATAGAAGTAACGAGAATAAACGCTATGCTTCTGGCTTCTGCTATTAAAACAGCTCCAAAGGTAATACCAAAGGATTTTGGAGAAGTTGAAAGCTTATCTAAAAATTACAACGTCGTGGTTATGGGTGGAACTTTCCCTGGCCATACAACAGATGCGACTGCAGCACTGCTTGCAGAGTACGTGTCTGCAGACTTATTTTTGAATGCAACTTCCGTAGATGGTGTTTACTCTGCAGATCCAAAGGTCTCGAAAGATGCAGTGAAGATTGAGAAGATGACACCTTCCAAGCTTGTGGAGATAGTTGCGAAAGCAGAGATGGTTGCTGGAGCAAACGTTGTAATGGATCTCCTAGCTGCGAAGATAATTGAAAGGAGTAAGATAAGAACTGTGGTATTCAAGGGCGATCCAGAAAATATTGTAAGGATAATGAGGGGAGAAAAAATCGGTACGATTATAGAAGCTCCATAAGTGGATACTTCAATTTTTCATCCCATCTCAACTGAGCTCTTACAACTGCACCTTCGAACTCTACTTCGACGTATGCATAAAGCATTTCCGGAGAAAGAGAAGTGTAACCAAAAGCGTTTTTTATTTTTGAGCAGTCTATCTTTATTTTTACATCTTTAACATACGGCTGGAGCCTTACACAGCTTTCTATAGCTTTTTCAAGTAGTTCAACGTTCTTTTCAGAAACTGGAGCGCCTATAAACTGGTGAAAGAGGGCCCCCAACTTTATTCCCGCTTCGAAAGCTGCCCTTGTAACCTGCATATTGTAAGCCTAGCAGGTGTGTATATAACGTAAACTGAGGCTGCAAGTGGAGCTAAAAAAGATAACTTCTCAACCAGTGCACTGAGCAGTATTATTAAGCCTGACAAGAAAAGAAGAGGGCTTTTTTTAATGCGTGGATAAATAATGTCGGAAATCATGAGAAAAGATGTCAAGAAAGAGATCGCTGCCAGATATAGGATGTCAAGTTTTAATAGAACAAGTCCACAAATTAGCAGTGCATTTGGAAGCGTTGGTAATCCATAGAAATCTTCAAAACTTTCCACATTGAACCTTGCCAAGCGTAGGATTGAAAAAGCCACCAAGAGGGAAGCTAGTGGAAAAAGAGTGAAACTGTAGTTTACCATTGCTATAGCAGGTAGAAGGCCGAAGGATATAGAATCAGCAAAAGAATCTATCTGCTTTCCTATCAGGCTTTTTTTTGTCTTTTTTGCTACAAATCCATCTATTCCATCAAGTATAGCTGCAAAGCATAGAAGTTTATAGACCCGATAATCGAAGTCATAGAGCATGGTGTAGGTTATTCCTGAAAAGCCTACCAATGCATTTAAAATGCTGAACAAATCAGCCAGACCCACTATCTTTAGAGTTTTCATACGCTGCAACACTTTCACCAGCTTTTATTTTTTCGCCAACTTTCCTAATGAATTTAAATCCATCGGGTACTTCGAGAACAACTCTGGAACCGAATTTGATGATGCCTATCTTCTGCCCCTTTTCAACCTTTTCTCCCTCTTTTACATAACACACGATCCTCCTTGCAAAAATTCCAGCGACCTGAGTTACCTTAAATGTTCCTATCTCAGTCTCTATAACTATCTCGTTCCTGCATACGTCCCCCCTTCTAATGAAAGCCGGAGGTTTTTTTCCTCTAAAGAACCTGACAGATTTAACAACTCCACTTACAGGGGCTCTGTTTACATGGCAATCGAAGGGACTCATGAATATATCCATCCTGTTTTTATCCAAGTAAATGATCTTTCCGTCGGCTGGAGAAACGATGCCTGCCTCAATTTTTCTTTCAGGATCTCTGAAGAAGTAAATTGTAAATATTGCAAATACTAGCAAAGCCAAGCTCAAAACTGGAAGAAAAGGGTAAGATACTAAAGACGCCAAAGCTAGCAATCCTAATGTTGGATAGCCACTTTTCTCAATCACGTGGTGAATTACTCCCGCTAAATCTAAATTTTACTGTGCTCTTTATCTCCTTGTATATATCCTCCACCAGTTCTAAAAGCTCTGGAAGTAGACTGAAAACGACATAGGCTATTGCTATTAAAGCTATTGTCGAGAAAATTTTTGCAATAACGTTGTGAGCGATATAAAAGCTTTTTTCACCGAACCATGAATAGCCGAAACTTACAATGACAAATACGTTTCGAAATATGTTCAGAATGTATATTGTAGGAACTGAGAGGAAAAAAGCTTTTAATCTTCTGTTTTTCGGCGCATCAACGCCGAGAGTTGCTCCAGCAAAAAGTGCTATGCTTTCAATAGCCGTACAGGCAAGAATAATTTCCACTGCCCTACCATTTAGAGTAACAACGAAACCTTCGTAAATCATCGGAAATCCAACTAGGTTTCCCACGAAAACCGTGATTAATGCAGTAATTTCGATGAGCTTTTCGCCCAAGTTCGTAAAAGCAAAAAGAGAGTATATTGCAATCGAAAGGGCTGAAAACCTTGTTGTGTAATATATAACTCTCGAATTCTTAAGTGCAGCAAAAGCCATTAGGATGAAAAGGATAGAACCTGCAGTGAAGACCGCTACATTGTAGTAATCTTCGCCCGAATAAAAAATCGGAATCTTTAATATGCACGCGACCGCAACAACAAACCAAGAACAAAAAGCTAAGATTCGATTTTTTGATATTAAATATGCGAGCATTAGGATTAAAGCAAACCCAATAAGTGCCTCTGAAGCCATTGAACACAATCCAACTGAGATAAATTAATTTTTTGGTTGCCCTCAGACTCTCCCTATCATCATCCTCTCAGTTCGCCCATCAGTCATCATCGGCTTTTTAGTTTAGCTGCGAAGATAGATAAGTTTTGGGGTAAAGTTATAAACTTTTGAAGTGAGTAAATTTATGCGTCGTCCAGCTGTTGCTGGTAGTTTCTATCCATCGAACCCGAAGTCCCTCGCTGAAATGCTTAAGAAATATACTGAAAAGAGAAAAGAGGATAGTGTAGTTGCCTGCGTTTCACCGCATGCAGGTTACGTTTATTCGGGAAAAACTGCTGGAAAAGTTCATTCTCTGCTTCCAGATGCTGAAACTTTTGTAATCGTTGGACCAAACCATACTGGCTACGGCTTGCCGGTAGCGGTGTCTGTTGATGAATGGGTAACACCACTTGGGAAGGTAGAAGTAGACTTAGAATTTGTTGATGCGATGCCAAAGAAGATAGTTGCAGTTGACGAGCTAGCCCATAAATACGAGCATAGTTTGGAAGTTCAGATACCATTTTTGCAGCATCTTCATGAAGATTTCAAGATAGTACCCATATGTTTGGGCCTGCAGGATGAGGCTACAACAAGAGAGGTAGCTGAAGAGATAATTGAGGCTGAAAGAGTGACGAAAAGAAGGATCGTGGTTGTGGCATCTTCAGATATGCATCACTATTTGCCAGATGAAGAATGTAGAAAACTTGACAGAATGATCATCGATGTCATATTATCTATGAACGTTGCAAGGTACTACAGAAAGATATACGAGCTCGACGCAAGTGTATGCGGCTACGGATGTATAGCTGTTGCTATGAACTATGCATTGGCTAAAAACGCAAAAGCCGAGTTGGTCGATTATTCAACGAGCGGAGATGTTGCAGACAAATCTGCAGTTGTAGGGTATGCAGGAATAGTTTTCAGAACTTAGTCAGCTACTTCCAGACGTAAACGATCGCATAATCCGATTTAACTTCAGCCTCCTCTGCTAGGCAGATTTCAAACCTCTCTTTTCCACATATGTTCTCGATTATTGCAACCTTTCTACTACCAAAAACTTTTGGATCAAAATTTTTGTCCGCAAGTATCAGCAGATTCCTTTTTTCGATTAGATCAAATTCTTCCTTTGCATCCCTCGAATGTGCATCGACCACAACACAGTTACATAGATCCTCCCTTAGTTTTGCAAGAGCCAGCTGAACACTTGAAATTCCAGATTCAATTATTCCATTTATTTTACTCCCCAACCCAGCGACCATTGGATCGCCAGTAGATAGCACCACTACATTCTTTTTCGATGAGATCTTTTCAATCTCTCTGTACACTTCTCCGCAAAATTTTTTCATCTCTACAACTTCTCCGCTTATGTACTTTGATGCAAGTTCTATAGCTTTCTTGCTTCCGAAAACAATTTCAGCTGCACTTATTATTTTTGCAGCTCTCTCAGTTATATGCCCCTCACATATTCCCACTCCTACTATGTGGAGCACACGACCACCTCTACTACGTTAGCAAAATTTTTTAGCTTCTTCATTATCTCTTCTCTTTCTGAACTACCAAACATCTTCCTTAGTAGCCCGGGTTTGCCTACGATTATTATTTCACCTTCATGTGCTCTTAAAGCCTCTCTGATGTGGACTCCAAAAACAAAAGGTTGATAATCTGGAAAATTTTCTTTAGCAAACTTCCAGGTCTCTCTTCCAGTGGTTATGGCTATTTTTCTATACTGCTGAGCAATTTCAATCTTTGTTTTCAGTAGCTCATCGCACCAAGGTTCGACAAATCCTGTCGTACCCAAAATTGCAACGCCATTTAATTTTTCACTAGTTTTTCTATAATAAGCATCTATTATTATACCTCCCTCGTATCCATACTTCTCGCTGTAGATCTCGAAGTTTCGCTTAAGTTGATCCATAGCGCTCCTACTGACGACGAAATCTGATTCAAAGGCTATACCTCTAGAAAAAAGTATTTTTTTATCTTTCGTTAGCTTTGAAATAAAAATGGTTGAGTTCGTAGCATCGAACTCATGATCGCCGGAAAACTTCCTTGCAACTCCTACTCCATCCTTTGCAAAAACAGGTACATTTATTTTTAAGCCAATCGGAGTTTCAACGCTCACAAAGTCAATTTCTTCATATTTTGAAGCAATGGCTGCTGCCAAAGAAGCTGAAGCCGTGGTTCCTGTAGTTATACCTCTCCTAAGCCAACCATCTTTCGTTAGAATGTACAATCCACTTGCAACCTTTTTTTCAGCTCCCTTTCTCCACCATTCTTTGGGGTATTCGTAAAGCTCAATCGGATCCCGCATGCTCGATCAGACAGTTGATTATTGCAGCACAAACACCACTACCACCCTTGCTCCCAACGTTCGTGATCGATGGAATTTTTAACTTTCTTATAGCCTCTTTAGATTCCGCAGCTCCCACAAATCCAACGGGAGTTGCTACTATAAATGCCGGCTCATATTTTTCAGCTATTTCGCATAAAGCAAAAGCAGCGCTTGGAGCGTTTCCTATACCAATTAGACTCCCTTCAATTTTATCTGCTAGCTTTTTAATTCCCTCAGCAGCCCTCGTTGTTGTCGTGTTACCCTTTGCAAAACTTACTGCAGCTATGCTTTCACGCCTTAAACCGGCTTTTACCATCTCCACGTCTACGATAATACTGCAACCGTCCCTTATAGCCTTTAAGGCGGAGTTTAAATCTCCCTTAAAAACTATAAGATCTCTGTAACTTAAGTCACCAGTAGCCATAATCGCACGACGTAGAATTTCATCCTTTAGTGTATCTCCGGGTATCATTTTCCGTAAGAGACTTGCACTTTCCTCAGCTATCCTCTTAGCCTCCAAAGTTTTTGCTCCAACTTCGTATTTTACGCTATAACCTCTTGGAGTTGTTAAAGTTCTTTCATCACCTACACTTTCTGAACTACCGAATATAAGCAGGGTGCTCATGTCGACCTCTTGAACGTCCAACTCACTAAGATTTGCAATTTTAACTAGCTCTCCTTCTCTGTATGCGTTCTTAACCATCGCTACTTTAAAGTCACCTCTTTCAGATGCAGCTATTTCTAACGCCTTCTTCAAATTGTTTTCTCCAGCAGATGGATTGTAGACCACTATTGGAATATCACAGCGCAGCAGAATTCTTAACCTACGTTCAATAATGTCCCAATTCGTGAGATGATCGCTTAAACTTACTACTGCATGATCACCACTTATAGGACACTTAAGCAGAGCGTTTGCGGCATTGAGAGCACTTAATCCAGGTACTATCTCAAAATCTATTTTTATATCGTTCTTCATAAGATACTCAACGACGAGCGCAGCTATTCCATAAAGGCACGGGTCACCGCCGCTTACTAATGCGACTTTCTTACTTTTGGCAAGTTCTACAGCCTTTTTTACTCTTTCTAATTCCCTTCCCATCTCGCTCTCTATAATTTCTCCCTTTGCAAGATGTTTTACCATCTCAACGTACCTTCTATGCCCTATTACAACATCGGCATCTCCAATAATCTTCGCCGCTTTTATCGTTAAAAGTTCGTCACTCCCTGGCCCGATTCCTACAACAAAAAGTTTACCTTGCGATTGCAACCGTAACACCTCCAAAGACCGTTTTAGGTAGAATCAACTCCTTTCTCTTCGAATAAAAAATTGCACATGCTTCGCAAACATTTTTAACGCCTATAATTTCTGCTTTGGTTTTTCTAACGTCCATGGAATTTAGGGTCTCATTTGATACAAAACCTGCAGGAATTCCAAGCATTTTTGTCGCCTTTCTAAACTCAAAACTCCTCTTTTTAACCTCCGAAGTTGCAAGTATCTTTACATCTCTAGTTTCTGCATTTATAATTTTCAAAGCTTTTAAAACTGCATCGACGATATCTTCAGCCTTTGAATCCTTTCTGAATCCGACACCAACTGCATATCTATCATCGAACTCTGCAGTCGTAGTTATGATTGCCTTGAATCCAACCTTTTCAAGTTTCAAAGCTACCTCGTTGGCGCCCTCATGTCCACCGAGTATTGGGATCGCATAACTCAATGTTGGATCAAGCAGTACGATCGCTGGATCCTCGAACTTGTTTTTTAAGCGCTTGCAGATCTTTCTGATAACTATTCCTGAAGCCATCCTTGCAACTATTACATCGTATCCATCTGTATTCGCACCATACTCTAAAATATCTGCGTTCAAAAACTCTGCAACCCTTTTCAAATTTTCCAGATCCTTTTTAAAACAAATTACTGCTATGCGTATAAGTAAGACCTCCCTTCTCGCTTTAAAGCCTCTCCAACTATTATTAAAGCCATTTTATCGATCTCCTTGGCCTTCTCACCAATATCTGCCAGATTACCAACTACAATCTTTTCTCCTTCCTGGCTTACTCTTTGAACAACAGCCACCGGAGTTGCAGGATCCATAACCTTCGATAATCGTTCAGCTACCTCAGCTATCTTCGCTGCACTTAAGAGCAAAACCAGAGTTGAATTCGTTGATGCAAGAATTTCTAAGTCATCTTTTTCGAGAGTTCTACCCTTTGCTCTTGTTACAATCAGTGTTGGTATCTTTGTAGTAGCGAGTTCACATTTCAGTTTTGCTGCAGCAGCAAAGATGCTGCTAACCCCAGGAACAACTTCGCATTCAATCCCTCTCTTCTCCAGTTCGTTTATCTGTTCGTTTATTGCGCCGTATATGCTAGGATCACCGCTCTGAACTCTAACAACTTTTTTATTTTCTTTTACAAATTTCTCGATGGTATCGATGATCTCGTTGAGCTTCATGTTCTGGCTATCTATCTTCTCGCCTTTAAACTCCCTTAGAGAGCTTTCAGGAATTATCGAACCCGGATAAATTATAACGTCAGCCTCGCTAAGAAGTTTGTAACCTTTTACTGTGAGAAGCTCAACATCCCCCGGACCAAATCCTACGAAGTACACCTTCATTTTTTCACACCCACGAGGATAGAGAGGTAATCTGCAAATTCTGGAATTTCATCACTAATTTTTTCACCATCCATGTACAACCTTTGGGCTATTCTTATATCGCCGTAACCCTCCTTTTTTAACCTTTCAGAGACCTCTCTACTTCTCTTCGCCTTCATAACCGCTACAACTTCCGGCTCGAAATCCGTTGTTATCAAGATCGATTTTGTAACAAATACTTTCATCTTAGCCAAAGCAGCAGAAACACTGCTGACGCCAGGTACTATTTCTATCTCTACCTTTGGATTCAACTTTAAAACCTCCTCTGCAAGCTGTGAGAAAGTTGAATAAAGAGTTGCATCTCCAAGACAGCAAAATGCAATTCTTTCTCTAACACATCTTTCTACTATCTCACTTGCAAGCTTTTTTGCAACTTCTCTACCCTTTCCCATTGGAAATTCTACAATTTTCGGCTCTCTGAAGCTTCTAACTATCCTCGCAGCCACATCGCCTGGTACTATAACCTCATCAGCTTCCCTTATGATCCTCACAGCTTTAAAGGTAAGAAGTTCGACATCTCCTGGACCTAAGCTTACTCCGTAGAGCATCCAACCACCATAAAAACTGGATTCAGGCTTTTAAAGGCTGTACCCCCAGCGAGTTCATAGCTTTTAGAGATGTTTACTATAACAAGTTCCTTGAATACTCCAAGCTCTTTCATTTTTCTCATAACCCTCTCTGCAACTTCGATCCTTGCTGCATTCACAACGAACCTTTTTGCAGAGCAGATATCAAGCATTTCTTCTATGTTCTTCGTCCCTCCGAAGAATACGAGATCTACTTCGTATTTCTTTAAAAACTCAACTCCATTCATCTTGATCAGCTCAACGTTTTTGAAATTCGAAAGCTTCTCCTTTGCCAACGATATGGCCTTTTCATCTTCATCTACGGCGTAAACTTTTCTGACGTAGGGAGCAAAGAACTCTGAAACTTGTCCAGTTCCGCAACCAACGTCGGCAAAAGTATCATCCAATTTCGGTACAAGTTTTGAAAAGACCACTCCGATAACTTCAGACTTTGTGGACTTCATACACTTCAACCTTTCTTTCCTCAACTTTCACAGGATATTTAGCCACTTCTCTCTTCACAGTTCTTATCATCTCCTCACTGCAGATGAGCAAAACAGTATGGCCTTCTAAGGCCCTTAGAATCGATCTTTCAAGCACGGCAGAGTTTATATCGACGTTGATCCCGTCTTCAGCTGCTTTTTTCTTAGCTTTATAACCCATCGCCGCTACAAAGTCTACATCATCGTTCATTGTTATCTTAGCCGTATGCGGAACGATTATTATCTTCCCATAGGCAAAGGTTCTTATGCCTATCTCCGCTGCAAGTGTGAAATCTGGCTCGTAGCCTTCAAATACAACTTTTCCATCGTTCATAAAAACGAACTTATCACCAACATAATTTGCAAGATCAAAATCGTGAGTTGAGACAATTACTCCTCTTCCTTTACTCTTCAATTCTTTAATGATGTCAACGATTGCTTTGAAACCGATAGCATCTACACCAGCCGTAGGTTCATCAAATATTACGTAATCCGGATCCATCGCAAGTACAGCAGCGATGGAAAGCATCTTCTTTTCACCACCGCTTAGCTCGTTACAGAGCTTTCTTTCAAAACCCTCCAGCTTCACAGCCTTAAGTGAATTTTCTACAGCCTTTTTCACCTCTTCCTCATTTAAGCCCAAGTTTGTAGGGCCAAAAGCAACTTCCTGCCACACTGTAGGTGCTATAATTTGATCGTCCGGATTCTGAAAAACGAATCCTACCTTTCTCCTAAACTTAATTATACTTTTTCTGTCGTAATGCACCTTTTCTCCATCGATGAATATCTCTCCCCTTTTGGGTTTCAGCAGTCCATTGAGATGCATGAGAAAAGTCGTTTTTCCAGCTCCATTTTTGCCCATAAGTACTGTAACTTCCCCTTTTTCAGCCTTAAAATTCACACCCTTCAGAATTTCCTTGTCTTTGTAACTAAACCAAACATCTACTGCCTCAATCATATCCAAAACCCGAAAATTGCTGAAGAAAGAATAAAAGTTGCCAAAATTAGTACCAGAAACGAATTACGATTCGTAGCTTTCATATTGCACTGCGAGGGGAACTTTCCAGAGTAACACCTTGAAACCATTGCGAGTTCAAACTTTCTACTTCTAACCATAGATTTTAGAAACAGAGAGTAGGCGATTAACGATGAAGTTTTCAACCTTCTTTTCATATTCGAAAACCCCAGCCTTGAATTTGCAGACAAATCGAGTTTTTCGACTTCATCGTAGAGTATCTGTATTGCTCTGTAGCTGAACATCATCAACTCTCTCAGAAACTCTGGCAAAAATTTAATTGCTGAAATGAACTCTGGAAGTGTTGTTGTTACAATCAAATAACCTACTATGAAGAGTGTTGCTGTAGCTCTGAGAAGTGTTGAAAAACATACATCTATACTTCTATCTGTTATCTCCAAGCTCCAAATTTCAAAAACTGTTTTTCCATCGATTGTAAACAGAATCACCAGCAGACTTGTAACTAAGAAGAATATGGGCACTTCAATTATCTTCAGAAAGTTCTTTCCCACAGCGTGAATTGAAAGAATTGAAAAAATTACTATCGACGCAATCTGTGCCTCCTTACTAACCATTGCAATTGCAATCGAAAATAAAGCAAAGTAAACTTTCACATTCCCATCGATCAATTTCTTAGATCTTGTCTGAATGCTTTCAAGCGTTTCGTGCATGTTTTGCCTTGTAGTAACCTAATATATACCCAATAAGCAAAGCACCCAACGCTGCCTGTACGCTGAAAAGTAAACTCTCTATCTCTCCACTGGGTGGTTCCCAGAGTGGGAATAACCAAGGTTCGTAGTCGGGATTTATCTCTTTTATAAGATCTTCAGCCTTTTCATCAGTTCCCGTCCATTCCTGAGCTGCAGAGTTGGCAATTAGAAGCAATATTAAAAAGATCAGGCCTTTTGAGCCCATACTTCTCCCTCCTCAACACCAACGTACTTAACTATGTAGCTTACGAGTGTTAAAGCTAGGAAAGCTTCGATGATCGCAAGCGGCACTTGGGTTATCGCAAATATCCCTAAAAACCTGATAAATGATACCATCATCCCCTCAAAACCTTCAAACGCTGGAAATGCAAGTGCGAGCTGAAGAGAGGTAGTTACATAGGTCATTATATCTGCTACGGCAGCGGCGAGGAATATGGATGCATTGAAGCTGAATTTTTTAAACAATCTGTAAACTATCCACCCACATAACGGGCCAATGATACCCATTGAAAAAGTGTTCGCTCCAAGAGTAGATATTCCACCATGGGCAAGAAGTAAAGCTTGATAAAGGAGCACGATGAACGACAGAACTGCTGTTATCGATGGTCCAAACAAAATCACAGCTACCCCAGTTCCGGTTGGGTGAGAGCAGCTTCCAGTAACCGACGGAATCTTAAGAGCTGAAAGCACAAATATGAATCCTGCCGCCACGGCCAAAAGGCTCTTTGAATGCTCAGTATTCAGCAATTTTTTGAGTCTTAAAGAGCCCAAAATTAACACTGGAATCGTTAAAGCGTACCACAAGATACACCACTCTGGCGGAATAAAACCCTCCATTATGTGCATCAAATCACCTTGTTTGAAGTAAAATCAATTGTATTTAAATCTTTTTGTAGTAAAGACAACTTTTTTAGAGTTGGAACTACTCGACTTCGGTTTTTCCAAAGAAATAGGCTGCAAGCATTATGAAGCAAATACAGCTTAGAGAGATTGCCAAAAAATCAAGAAATGGGTTAACCTCTGTAAACCCAATCGTAGACCATCTGAGGGCATCCACACCGTATGTTAGAGGGTTGAGAAGAGCCAGTTCTTTAACTATTGCTGGTAGTTCAGAAATTGGAAACAAAGACCCAGAGATCAAAAATACTGGGAAGACGAAAAAGTTCATGATAATTTGAAAACCGTGCACATCGCGCATAAATACAGAGAATAAGATTCCAAGACTGGTAAAAGTCAGCGATACCAGAAACATCACAAATACAGCCATTGGAAGTTTTGAAATTTGAAAGTTGAATCCAATTAAGTAGCTCAGAGATAGAAGTATAAAAGCCTGTAAGATCGCCGTAATTGATCCGCCAAGCGTTCTTCCTATTACAATAGCTGTTCTACTTGCGGGGGACACTATAATCTCTCTTAAAAAACCAAACTGTCTATCCCAAACAACCGAAACTCCAGAAAAAATACTTGAAAATAGGAGAACCATTGCAACAATTCCTGGAACGATAAAATTGCTGTAGTTCACTTCTGCTGGTAGCGAGGGTATATAAGCTCTTCTGAACCCCAAGGAGAGAAATACTAAAAAGAAGATCGGCATTCCAAGTGACCCAATGAGCCTGCTCTTTATCCTTACGAACTTCTTCACATCTCTCATCAAAAGTACGTAGATGGCTTGTAGATTACTCATACTTCTCCACCAGTAAGCCTAACATAGACATCTTCGAGCGAGGACTTCTTCAAGCTAATTTCTTCAATTGAAATTTTTTCATTTCTAGCTATTTCAAATAGTTTTGCGATGAATTTTTCTGCATCATCCACAAAAGCTTCAATTTTACCGTTTCTTTCGATAAAGTTAACCTGCAACTTGTTTTTCAACTTATCAATGTTGTCCGCTTTAACAACTACAATTTCCTCCTCAAACTCTTTAACGAGAAATGCCGGCTTGTCAATAGCTATGATCTTACCTTTATGCATTATCGCAACTCTTTCGCACATTCTTTCCGCTTCCTCGATGTAGTGAGTTGTGAGCATTATCGTCGTCTCTCCCTTGAATTCCTTAAGATACTTCCAGATCTTTCTCCTTGTTCTTGCATCTAAGCCAAGGGTTGGCTCATCAAGGAAAAGAACCTTGGGGAAATGTAACAAACCTCTTGCAATCTCTAATCTTCTCTTCATTCCTCCACTGAAGTTTTTTACAAGTTTATCTGCATCATCTGAAAGCTCTAAAAGAGACAGAACTTCGTCAACTCTTCTCCTTCTTTCTTCATCGCTCATGCCGTAAAGTCTTGCATGAAATTCGAGGTTCTCTCTTGCAGTAAAATCCAATTCAAGTGTTGTGTCTTGAAAAACGACTCCTATGTTCTTTCTGACCATTCCAGGATTTTTTGTCACATCATAACCAGCTACAAAGGCTTTACCTTTGGTTGGTTTTAGAAGAGTTACAAGTATCTTTATCGTAGTCGTCTTTCCTGC
>CAYZIW010000035.1:0-15657 GCA_964478605.1 uncultured archaeon
TCGAAAATGGATTTAATGCTCGAGAAGCAAGATTTAATGCTGGAAAAACAGGACACAATGCTCGGGAAAATGGATCTAATGCTGGAGAAGCAGGAGGAAACGATAGGTGTGATCAGAGAAGAAGGTGAGAAGACGAGAAGAGAGCTTGGTGGGAAGATTGAAAAAGTTGCAGAAAAAATCGACGAAACAAATGACAAGCTTGAACTTCTAAGGACCGATTTCAGGGATTATTTGGAAAACAACTTAAGAGAAATCAACTTGAGGATTTCAAGGATCGAGGATGCTTTAAGAAAAGCAGGACTGATGTAAAAGGCTTTGAAAGTTTTTGAGTTTTATGAGGGCATTCATTGAAGAGAGCTTTCCAATAAGAGAAGTGAGCGAGATCTCAAGGAAGGAGAAGAACATCCGCCATGGGCACATTTCAACTTTGCACATCTGGTGGGCGAGGCGACCTTTAGCATCTTCGAGGGCGACGAGTTATGCTGCGTTGATTCCTGCTACGAATGACGTTGAAGAGTGGGAAAAGAGGAAGCAGTTCATAATCGAACTTGCGAAGTGGGAGAACTCTTTAAACAAGCAGATAATCGAAAAAGCGAGAAAAGATATAATACAAGCGAATGGAAAAGCTCCGAAAGTTTTGGATGCGTTCGCTGGTGGTGGTTCGATACCGCTTGAAGCTTTAAGGCTTGGATGCGAAGTTTATGCAGTTGAATACAATCCCGTTGCGGTGCTCATTTTGAAGTGCACGCTTGAGTATCCGCAGAGGTTCGGGAAGAGGCTGGTTGAAGAAGTCAGCAAATGGGGAAATTGGGTGCTTGAAGAGGCGAGGAGAGAGTTAAAGGATTTTTATCCTGAAGATGAGATTGAAAGCAATGCGCTGTCGCTTGAAATGGAGAACAAAAAGGAAACAATGACACCGGTTGGCTACATATGGGCGAGAACAATTCGATGCCAGAATCCATCCTGCAATGCGGAAATTCCTTTAATGCGCCAGTTCTGGCTTGCGAAGAAAGATAAGAAGAAAATTGCCTTAATGCCCTTTGTTGAAGGCGGGGAAGTTAAGTTCAGGATAGTTGGCGATGGCTACGAAAAGATGCCTGAGAATTTTAATCCGGAAAAAGGAACTGTCGCAAGAGCGATTGCGAACTGTTTGGTTTGTGGTTCAACTGTTGACGATAAAAGCGTGAGAAGACTTTTCCAGCAGGGAAAAAGTGGGCAAAGAATGATTGCGGTTGTGCTTAACAGCAAAAAGGGAAAGTTTTACAGGATTGCAACAGAAAAGGACATCGATGTCTATAGAAAAGCGGAAGAATACCTTGAATATAAGAGGGCGAAGCTCATGGAGGAATGGGGAATCGACCCAGTGCCGGATGAACCAACACCAGAAGGAAAAGGTAGAGGAGCTGAAAGGGCATTTTCTGTGAGAAATTTTGGTCTAACTACTTATGGCGACCTTTTCAACTCCCGCCAGAAGCTCGCTCTCATAACCTTCGCGGAGAAGGTTAGAAAGGCTTACAGCAAAATGATCGCTGAAGGTTATGAAGAAGAATTTGCAAAAGCTGTTGTGAGTTATTTAGCTCTTGCTTTGAGTCGCCTAACTAATAGGATGTCTACTCTAACATATTGGTTTATTCCTGGTGAAAAGGTTCAACCGACATTCTCAAGGCAAGCTTTACCAATGGTATGGGATTACGTTGAAATAAACCCATTTAATATTTCCTCTGGCGGGATGTCAACAAACCTATTAGATATGTTAAATGCATTACACCACCTAACAAAAGTCCCACCCCACATGAACGCTCTAAAATTTTTAAAAGCCGGTCTGCCGGGTTGACAGTCACTTTTGAAAATATGCATAATTATTAAGTTTTATGAGTGCTTGAACATCTAATAAAAGATGGGCGATTCCAAGAGAGTTTTGTGAGGCGAAAATCTGAGTTTCCAAGGGTTTCTACCAAACTCGAAATAAGATTAAAACAGTTAGCATTTTTGAACAAAAGCTAAAGGGTCAGTTAACAACAATCCGATTCTTTTGATCTGCAAAGCCAAGGTATTTGCAGGCTTCATGAGCACTTTTTGAAAAGCCGATAGCAGGGATAGGACTGTAATTCTCCAACATCTATTACGAGATTTTGAGGAGAATTAGAAGCTTTAACGCGATGCTTAGTCAGTCTGAGGAATAGCTGACCTATTACATTATGGAAACTACAATTACAATTTCAGTTGAAATAACTCTCTATGAATTTCTGTGAGGATTTTTAGACCAAAGGATTGCTAAGAAAATTCTTGAGGAGGAGTTTATTGTCTTCTGGAACGATAACGAAATAATTGAGAGAACAAGTGGGATTTACAGAAAGCTGAAGACTTCGAGCGACTTGCTGAGCGATGCAGATCTGATCGTCGCCTCAACAGCCATTGTAAAAGGCTTAAAGCTGTTCAAGAAAAACAAAAAGCACTTCGAAAAGTTAGCGACCTTTGGACTTGAGTTATTCGAGCCTTGATGAGTTTCAGAGAATTAAGAGCCAATTTTTCAAATGCAGATCCAATCTGATTCAGCTGATTTCAAGTTTGATCGATGGATAGCTTTTCTTGATAGCAATAAAATGTTTATCAGCTGTTTTCAGAGTTAAATCATTGTTAAGTGCCACAGCTGCAATGATCAGGTCAACCGCAGGGATAGGGCTTCCTGTTTCCACCATCTTTTGCGACATTTCGAGAGCGAGCGCGTAATCTTTGAGTGAGGGGACAATGACGCTCAGATCAAGCATGATCCCTTTTGGGAATTCGATCAAATTGAGTATTGTAGTGAAACCTTTAAGTTTTCCACCCTCTTTCATCGCTTTTATCATTTCGTTCGTGTCGTAAAGGATCGCATCCTCCCCCATTCTACCACCTTTGACTTTTCATAGTATTCTTCGTATTTATCAAGCCCTGTTTTTTCAACCGCCTCTCTGAAATCCTTTCCGAGCATCTTGATTATTTCTTCACCTGAAATCGTTCCCTTTTCGAGTTTTTCAAGGTATTCGATTATCGCTCTTCGTGCAACTTCGCTCCACTTCACTTCTCTGAACTTCTTCATTCTCTCGTAAATTTCAGGCGGAATGGATAAAGTCATGTTTGGCATAATATTTGTGTGAATTCACATATTTAAGTTTTTCATCAACTATGGGGATTGGCGTGGATTGAGAGTTTTCCAAGGTAAAACGCAAAGCGATATTACCTATGCGATTCCGCTTATTTTAAATCGGAGAAAGCCAATCTGGGCAAATTTTAGCAGGGGGTGCTTAAAGGGCAAATCTTACGATTTGGAAGTCACTTAATGGAGTTTTAAATCTCATTGAGGAAGAGATTCTTGAAAAGAAGGTTACATAAACAGAGTAAAATTGAAGATTTTAAATGCGCCAGATTTGCAGAATTAAGCAGGAGGCTGAGGGTTTATGAATGCGATAAGAATTCCGAATGTCATCCACGCTTCAGCAACAGAGCTTCCTTTTCCAGACGAATACTTTGATGCGGTCTTTACGGATCCGCCCTACTACGACAATGTTCCGTATTCTTATCTCTCGGATTTCTTTTACGTTTGGCTAAAGAGAACGATTGGAGATCTTTATCCCGATTTGTTTGCAACTCCTTTAACTCCGAAGTCGAAGGAGATTGTTGCCTACTCACACGAGAGCGGATACGAAGAGGGGAAGAAGTTCTTTGAAGACATGCTCAGGAAGGCATTTAAAGAGATTTCGAGGGTTTTAAAGCCAAACGGAATAGCGGTGATCGTTTACACCCACAAATCCACAGCTGGCTGGGAAACGCTGATAAACTCTTTGCTCGATTCAGATCTTGTTCCTACAGCAACTTGGCCAATAGACACGGAAATGGAGGCAAGGCTTAGGGCTAAAGAATCCGCAGCTCTTGCATCTTCGATCTACTTCGTATGCAGGAAGATGAAAAGGGAAGAAGTTGGCTGGTTGAGTGAGGTTAAGGAAGAGCTGAACAAAAGATTGCCGAAAAAGCTCGAAGAGTTATGGAAGGAAGGGATAAGCGGATCAGACTTCTTCATTTCAGCTATTGGTTCTGCAATAGAAGTCTTTGGAAAATACCGCAAAATCATGGACTACGAGGGAAACGAAGTTTCAGCTGGGAAACTCATAGAAATCGTTCGGGAAATCGTTACGGATTATGTAGTTAGGCAAATTATACAGAACGGGATCGTAGGAGAACTATCACCACTCACGAGGTTTTATCTGCTTTATCGCTGGAGCTTTGGAGAAACTAAAATTCAGTTCGACGATGCGAGAAAGCTCGCCCAGAGCGTTGGAGTCGATCTTGAAAGGGAGTGGAATAAGGGATTTATAAGGAAAGAGAAGGAATTCATAAGGGTCCTTGGACCACAGGAAAGGAAGATTGACGAGATAAGGGGTAACGAACTCATCGACGTGCTTCACAAAGTTCTTTTACTCTGGAAAGCGGGGCAAAAGGATGAAATGAAGGAAGTGCTGAGCGAGAGCGGATATGGGCTAAAGGAGGCTTTTTATAGGGTTGCTCAGGCAATAAGTGAAACTCTTCCACTGGAAAGTGGAGAGAAAAAGCTTCTAGATGGATTTCTGAGTAGTAAAGAGAAGCTGGTAAGTGAGATGAAGGAGAAGGTGAGGAATGCAAGGCAGACAAAGCTATTTGAATGAAAACTTTATAAAGTAGGAAATTAAAAATTTTTTGATCCAAATAGAGAAGGTGAAGCTCATGAAACCATTTACTCTGATTGCAAGACCTCATGATGACATTCTCGAAGGAAGGCTTACAATGGATGTCTTTGCAGCAGATCTCTGGCAGGTTGCGTTTGGTAATGCTCCAGCAGAGTATCGAAACCCCGAACTTTTCTTCAGGAAAACCTATCTAACAAAAGGACTTAAGAATCTGATCGAAGTCGCTAAAAACAGGCTTCTTGGCAAAACAGGGGATGCAGTTGTTCAGCTTCAAACTCCTTTTGGTGGAGGAAAAACTCACGCTCTCATAGCACTTTATCACAAGGCTAAGGAATGGAAGGCAAAAGTAGCGGTTTTTGATGGAACTGCACTTAGTCCTGAAATCAGACTCTGGGAAGAACTCGAAAGACAGCTTTCTGGAAGGGTTGAGATAACTAAAGGTAACGCCCCACCGGGCAAGGAAAAGCTGATCGGGCTAATTTCTGAAAATTCGCCATTGCTAATTTTGATGGATGAAGTGCTACAATACATAACGAAAGCTTCCGCTATTAAGGTGGGCGATTCAAATCTCGGAGCCCAAACGCTTGCTTTTTTGCAAGAGCTAATGTCAGCGGTTGCAAGCGTGGGTAATGCGATGCTTGTGCTAACTCTGCCTTCAAGCGTTCTTGAGCACTACGATGAAAATGCTGAAAGAGCTTTTCAGCAACTCCAGAAAGTTGTCGGGAGGATGGAGAAGATCTATAATCCGGTTGAAGACGACGAAATCGAACAGGTTGTAAGAGCAAGACTCTTCAGCTGGATAGATGAAAAGGAAGTTGCAATTGCGGTTGAGGAATTCATCGAATACGCCAAGCGGGAAAATTTGCTCACAAATGACGAAATCTCGGCTTATAGGGAGAGATTTTTAAAGACCTATCCATTCAAACCAGAAGTGATAGATGTTCTTTACAAAAGATGGGGCTCATTTCCAACTTTTCAGAGGACAAGAGGAGTTTTAAGACTGCTTTCTATCGTAATTCACAGCCTTTCCGACAAAAATGTCCCATTTATTCGACTTGCGGATTTTGAGCTGGAGAACGACGAGATAAGGAGAGAGCTCATAAAGCACATTGGCCAAGAATGGGACAGCATTGTCGCTCAGGACATAACTTCGAACGATTCTGGGGCAAAAAAGGTCGATAAAAGCCTTGGAGCTTCTTACTCAACTTATAAACTGGGAACTGCAGTTGCAACAACTATCTTCATGACCTCTTTCTCTGGCAGGGGCGAGAAAGGTGTAAGTGTTCGAGAGATCAAGCTGAATGTCTGTTATCCTGAGTTTCCAAGCAACGTAGTGGATACGGTAATAAATGGCGTTAGAGAAAGGCTATTCTACTTATCGGACGAAGGCTTTTACTTCACAAATCAGCCGAATCTGAACAGAATGATAGTAACAATGGAGGAAAATGTTGCAGAGAGTATAATCTACGAAGAAGAGCTTAAATTTATAAAGGAAGCCCTTAAGAAGGCGGGCAGGTTCAAAATCATAATCCATCCAGATTCTTCTCGAGATATCCCCGATACCGAGGACCTCAAGCTGGTAATCCTAAGGGAGGAGAAACCTGAGCAAGAGCTTTTGGAGAGATGCGGTGAGGTTCCGAGGGTTTACAGGAACACTCTATTCTTTTTGTGCAGAGATAAAAGTTATGAAGAGCATTTTTCGAGATTTTTGAGGACTTTAATTGCTTTAAGGTCTTTGAAGGATGATAAGAGGCTAAGGCTTACTGATTCGCAGAGGAAAGTTCTACAGGAGAAGCTGAAGGACTTCGAGAGTAGAATTTACGAGGAACTCCGGAAGTTATACAGACGTCTTTATCTCCCAAAGAAGGATGGCTTCAGAGAGATAGATCTTGGAATACCGTCTTATGGTGAAAAGGAACTTGAGAGTGAGATCTTCGAAAGGCTGAAAAGTGAGGGGGAACTCATAGAAAAGATCTCTGCCAAGCTTTTGAAGGACAGATTTCTAAAGGGGGATTATCTTGAAATTTCAAAGCTTTACAGGGCATTCCTTACGACTCCAGGAGAGCTCAGGATTTTAAAGAAAGAGGGATTCATTGAAGGTGTCAAAGAGGGCGTTAAAGCCGGGCTTTTTGGCTTTGGCTACGTTTCTGAAGGAAAAATGGAGTGCGTTGCAATTAAAAAAGAGCCGAGGATTGAGCTGAAAGAGGAGGAGGTTATAATTAAGCCCGAGTTTTTCGTCGAAAAGAAAGAAGAACAAAAGCTCATAGAAAAGCCTAAGGAAGAGAAAGAGAGGGAAGAAAAGGAGCAAATTAGAAAAGAAATTCGTGGAGAAACAATTAAAACTCTTGAATACAAATTAAAAGTCCCTTCAACGAAAATTTCAGACGTTGCAAAGCTCGTGACCTTTCTGAGGGGAAAATTCGGTTCTTTGGAGATCGAAGTTTATTTCAAGGCAACTCAGGGTGAGTTGAGCAAATCGGAGCTTGAAGACAAGGTTAGGGAAGCTTTAAGGCAGGCTGGAATAACGATAGAAGATGAAAAGGCCGAATGAGCCGCATCAACTAAAATCCTGCCTTTAGCATAAGTACAATGAGTAAAAATATAGTCAATATAAAAGACAAAAATCTTCAAAAAAGTTAATAAGAATGAAAAGTGGATGCTGATCGGCATGACCTCCATACATCACGATTTCGGTAGATTCATTAGGTCTCGAGTTAAAGGGAAAAGGGTAGTTGAAGTTGTAGGTGTAAGAAGTAAAGGATTGTTCAAGAGCGTCGTTGATCATCTTGGCTACGATGTTCTATTTATACTTACCATGAGTGGATACGAAAAGATCCTGAGAGATAAACTTTCGAACTCCGCTTTGTACATTCTTTCTGAAAAATACTTCGATATAAGACTGCATATAACAAATGTAAGAGATCTGCAACGACTTGTAAAACAGCTCGTGAATGAGATAACAACAGAGATGAAAAAATTCAATTTTGACACTGTAATCATCTACAGAGCGAACGATCTACCTCCGACGATATTGGGTATGGATCAAAACATTGTTGAAGAGGAGTTCTGGAGGCTGCTTACTATGGATCTCCGAAGTTTGGATGCTACGTTCATGCTGGTTTACGAGAAAGTAGAATACAGGCCAGATATACTTTCACAGTTTGCGGATGCCGTAGTTGTTATGGACCACTCCCCACAAGTTTGGAGTGTATTTGAATGAAGGTTTTAAACTTTGCGGCTTTTCTTACACCTTTCTTGGTTTCTGCAGCACTAAAATACTTTTTTTCAATTTCTGGATGGATTTTGATCTTTTCTTATCTTGTATTTCTTGGAATGGTTGTGGGAGTTTTTACTTTTTTAGTGTATTTGAAGCAGTACATTTCCTTTAGACGCTACAAGGTGCCTCTGATAAGCAAGTATGCTGAGTACAGAATAGCTGTTGTTATACCCACATACAATGAAGATCCAAAACTTGTAAAAGACACTGCCATTTCTGCTCTTATAGCTCTAAAAGGTAGGGGAGACGTCTTCATTCTTGACGACTCATCTATAGAAGAGATAAAAAAAGAAATAGACTCGCTTCAAGAGCTTGGAGTAAAAGTTTTCAGGAGAAAAACAAGAAGAGGCTACAAGGCTGGAGCTATCAACGACTTTTTAAAAACTTTTGGGAGCAATTACGATCTCTTAGCCATATTTGATGCAGATCAAAGACCAGTTAGTACATTTTTTGATGAAATACTACACTATTTTTTCGATAAAAGTGTGGCTGTAGTTCAGGTTCCGCAGGCGTATACTGAGATAGAAACAGGGGTCAGCATCGCATCTTACTGGCAGCAACAGCCTTTTCTGAGGATAGTTATGCGTGGTAGGGAAAAATCCGCTTTTAGCCTTGGATCTGGATCTGTTTTCAGAATTAAAGTTCTTGAGGAGATTGGAGGGTTATGTGAGGATACAGTTACAGAAGATGTAGCAACCTCAGTTGAGTTGCATTCAAGGAAATGGAAGAGTATTTACGTAGATAAACCTCTTCTATGGTATGGTGAGCCACCAAAAGATCTTAGATCTTATCTTATTCAGCAATCAAGGTGGTCTTTTGGAGGCTTTCAGTTGCTTCCAAGGCTTTTAAAGTCGAAGCTAGAGTTCTCCGTTTTTGTAGATTACATCGCCGGATGGATGTACTGGTTTAAAGAGGGGCCTCTGACAGTTGTTGAACTCGTAGCTCCTGTTGTTTTTTTGCTTCTTGAAAAACCATTCATAAAAATGGACGCTTCTTTATATCTTTTGGCTTACATGCCTTTTTTCTTATCTAGCTTAGCTGTTTTTGTAGTAGCAGCAAGGGAGTTCTATGGCATTAAAGGTTTTATTTATCATCAAGCTATTGAACTTTTATCCTTCCCAGCAATAACCGCATCCTTTATATCTTGGTTATCGAAAAGAAAAAGACCTTTTGCTGTAACGCCAAAGAAGGTAGGAAAGGTACCCTTTAAGCTCTTTCTACCTTATATTACAATATTGATTCTGCTTATTGCTTCTTCTGTAAAGGGGCTTTTTATCCTACTGAACCTCGATCATTCTCAGCAAAAACTTGCTACGCTTGTAAACGTTTTTTGGTCAATTTATTTCCTCCCATTCTTGATTTTCGGCATCTACATAGCAACTAAACGCCATGATGAAGTTTTAAGAGTTGAAGTGCTAAAAAAGGCTTTTTAAATTTTGTTATGCAACTTAACTCAATTTTAAAGATAAAGGGCGTTATCTTTGAAGTAGGCTTTCCTGAGAGCTCCAGATTTCTGCTTAGAAGATCAATCACTTAAATGCGAGTTGAATTCTATCGTTTTTCTTTTGTTAATGACATGCGGGGGGAGGGATTCGAACCCCCGAACCCCTACGGGACTGGACCCTCAATCCAGCGCCTTTGTCCACTCGGCAACCCCCGCTTGCAGTAAGTTGAGCAGTCGTTTTATGTGCTTTTTGGTTGGGGCTGCATTCTAAGTGTTCAGCTATTAGATTAGAAAATGAGTATCAATCAAAAATCGAAAGTTTTTTAAATTAGATATTGCTTAATAATGAAATATGAGCTATGCATACGACTACCAGTTGTTAATAAAACATATACTGGAATATGGAGTAAATTATGCACCAAAGCAGGAGATAGTATACAGGGATCTGCACCGCTACACTTACAAAGACCTCTACAACCGAGTTCACAGACTTGCAAGTGCTTTAGAAGAGCTGGGAGTTAAAAAGGAAACCCGAATAGGCGTCTTAGAATGGGATTCACACCGCTATTTAGAATGCTACTTTGCGATTCCATGCATGGGGGCTGTTCTGCATACTGTGAATGTCAGACTGAGCCCTGAAGACATACTTTACACGATCCAGCACGCTGAAGATGAGATAATTTTGGTCTACAAAGACTTCGTGCCACTTATGGAGTCTCTAAAACCCAAGTTGCCCAAAGTTAAGCACTACGTAGTGATGACCGACGACAAAATGCCGGAAACCAGTTTAACTGATCTGGAATACGAAGAACTTATAAAGAAGGCAAGTAAAGATTACGAATTCCCAGATTTTAGCGAAAACACGATGGCAACACTCAGCTACACAACCGGTACAACGGGAAGACCCAAGGGTGTTTGGTTTACGCATAGAAAGCTTGTACTTCACACATTAAGCGGTTGCATAGCGATGACAGGTATAAGATCTCCACTAAGGCTTAAAGATGATAAGGAAGTTTACATGCCCCTCACTCCGATGTTCCACGTCCATGCCTGGGGTGTTCCGTACATGATGTGGCTTATGGGTATAAAGCATGTTTATCCAGGCAGATATGAACCGATGATGATCGTTAAACTGGTTCTTACTGAAGGTGTTACATACACGCACTGCGTTCCGACGATTTTGCAGATGATCGTTGATAATTTGCCAGAAGGTTTCAAGTTTAACGGTTGGAAGATGCTCATTGGTGGTGCTAAACTACCGGAAGGATTGGCGAAGAGGGCAAGGGAAAAAGGTATCTATACGATGGCCGCCTACGGTATGTCCGAAACCTGTCCAGCTCTTACTGGAGCTTTTGTAAAGCCACATTTACTCGACTTGCCGATGGAAGATATGTTAAAAATGTCTGTGAAAACAGGAATACCCTTCCCGCTTGTTTACGTGAGGGTTGTACATGACGACTTCAAAGATGTAGAGAAAGATGAGAAGGATATGGGAGAAATTGTAGTAAGAGCTCCTTGGCTTACAGACAGCTACCTCAACGATGAGGAAAAAACGAAGGAACTTTGGGCTGGAGGATGGTTGCATACTGGAGATATAGCCGTAATGGATTCAGAAGGCTACATAACTATAGTTGACAGGCTAAAGGATGTAATAAAGAGCGGTGGAGAGTGGATCTCCTCATTAACTCTAGAAAACCTATTGAGTTTGCATCCAAAGGTTAGAGAAGCGGCCGTAGTTGGCGTTCCAGATGAGAAGTGGGGTGAGAGGCCTTTAGCTGTCGTCGTACCGATGAACGAGAATCTTAGCGAAGATGAGCTGAGAAATCATCTGCTCAAATTCGTCGAACAGGGAGTTATAACGAAGTGGGCTGTGCCGGATAAATTCCTTTTAGTCAAAGAATTGCCGAGAACTAGTGTTGGTAAGATAGATAAGAAGAACATAAGGAAGATGGTAGCTGAAAGCCTTAGGAAGTAGTAGTCATTCCTCAGCCCTATATTTTTTAATAACTTCCTCTATCGGCATCTTGTCTATTTCTTCCGCAAGTTTGAATATGCGGTCAAGATCCATCTTCTGCTCGTAACCTAAGCTTTTTAACAACTTTCTCAAAAAAATTTTCGCTTCTGTAAATCTGTTCGCTATAACTATCGCCGGTATGGGTTCACTCACAGCTACAAAAACTTCGCTATCGCATTCCACAACGATCTCCTCGATCCCCGCGGCCTTCATAGTATCACAAATTTGCCTAAGTTTCTCTATGGCTTTCTTGGAGTTTCCCTTGTATATCGAATCGAAGTATGCGTATTCTGTCATATCTCTCTCATCCTCTTTAAAACTCCGAAGGTTTTGTCCCTCGCTGCTACTGCGATTAAACATCTATCTTCCTCCATCCTAAAAACTATGCTTGAATCCTTAAAAGCCACGTATCCAGTTGATCTTTTGCCTGCGATGGATTTCAAAACTTCGAGTATCTCTACAGCAGTCTCTCTATCTAGGTTGTAAACTTCTATCTTCTCACCCACTATCGCCAGCTTTTCGACCTTCAATGCTTGAGCTAGCTCTTCAACATCCACGGGTTAGGTAATTTTGAATGCTTATATCGTTTTCTCAAAGAATAAAAAAGCAAAAAATAAAATTTTAAAGATAAAGTGCAAAAAATCCAGTTGCCAAGAACAACGGTAAGAATATTATTGATATTGTCTGCAAAACCTTAATCAATGGATTGATTGCAGGACCGGCTGTATCTTTTAGTGGATCCCCGACTGTATCTCCCATTACTGCTACCTTATGCGCTTCAGAACCCTTTCCACCGTAGTTTCCAAGTTCTATGTACTTCTTAGCGTTGTCAAGTGCGCCACCGGCATTTGTCATCCAGAATGCTAGGAACACTCCAGAGACTATCGATCCTATCAACAGTCCGCCTACAGCCCTTACTCCGAATAAAACACCGAGCAGTATGGGTGTTATAATAGCTAATACTGCTGGAACTGCTAACTCTCTAAGCGCTCCCCTTGTAGCGATGTCGACGCATCTCGCATAATCTGGCTTTGCAGTTCCTTCAAGTATCCCCTTGATCTCTCTAAACTGTCTCCTAACTTCTTCCACCATCTTCATTCCTGTCTTTCCTACAGCAAGCAGTAAGAAGGAGCTAAAGTAGAACGGCAGAAGCCCCCCTACAAGCAGGCCTATGATCACGAGAGGATCTGTAAGGGAGAACTCAGGTATCTGCATTCCAAGGTAATTCAAACCCTTTACGGCATCTACTCTGAATGCGTGGAATAGAGCCAATGCTGAAAGTGCTGCACTACCTATCGCAAATCCCTTTGTTGTAGCTTTTGTTGTATTTCCAAGTGCATCAAGTACATCAGTGACTTTTCTTATCTCTTCTCCAAGGTTTGCCATCTCCACAATACCGTTTGCGTTGTCTGAAACCGGTCCAAAGGAGTCTATAGACATGATTATTCCTGAAAGAGACAGCATTGCAGCAGTTGTTATTGCGGTTGCGTAGATTCCTGCAAGAGTTCTATCTACATCCTGTGGAGCGGTGACGTATCCCAAAGCGTAGGACAAGATTATAGCTGTAACTAAAACGAGCATGCTTGGAAATGTACTTTTAAGACCTACGGATAAACCTGTGAGGAAATTAGTTGGCGCTCCGGTTTGTGAAGCCTCAGAGATTGATCTTACTGGCGGATAAGCGTAGGACGTGTAGTAATCGGCTATCTTTTCGAGCAATATTACAACTAGGAATCCCATTATGCTGCAAAGTACTAGTGTGTTCATCAACGTCGGCTTTGAAGCAAAAAGCCAGGATGCGAAGATGTATGTAAGGATGGCAGCAACAATAACCGTGACGTAGAAGGAAAGGTTCAGAGCACTCATCGGTTTACCCTTCCATCCACTGCGTACAACGAACAGACCAACTATTGAGCTGAAAATGCCAGCAGCGCAAATCAGAAGCGGGAATATCACTGCTGAATTCCAAAGCTCTGAATTGTGGAATGCAAAGTATCCAAGCAGCATCGCAGCTATTGCTATCACTATGTACGATTCGAAAACATCAGAACCCATACCTGCACAATCGCCAACGTTATCTCCTACGTTATCTGCAATTACTGCAGGATTCCTTGGATCATCTTCTGGAATTCCCGCTTCTACCTTTCCAACTAGATCAGCAGCCAAATCTGCGGCTTTTGTGTATATTCCTCCCCCAACTCTTATAAACATCGATATCAAGCTTGCACCAAATCCTAAACCAACGATCAATGGTACAACTTCTGGTGTAGCTCCAAATGCAATGTACAACCCTGTAACTCCTAGAAGAGCTAAGCCAACAACACTCATTCCCATTACTGCTCCAGCTCTGAAAGCAACTGTTAAGCATGCTCCCATTCCCTTCTTTGCAGCTTCTGCAGCTCTGCTTGCTGATCTAGTCGTCACTGCCATGCCTAAATATCCTGCCAAAGCTGACAGTGCTGCACCTATCAAGAAATCAACCGCAACTTTCCAACTATCTTCCCAAGAAAAACCAGCTATTTTACCAGTCAAACCGACGGATTCACCGGCTATTGGTAGTGCTAAGTAGATAACTAATGCTATGGCTATCGCTATTGGAAGTATATAGCTGTATTCTCTTTTGAGAAACGCCGAACCACCTGCATGTACAGCTTCAGATATTTCGATCATCTTTTGGTTTCCCGGGTTTTGCCTTAAGACCCACATCCCAAGCAACAAAGCTACGACGATTGCAAGTATCGATGCCGAAAGAGGTATTAGTAGCTCCAATCTCTCACCTCCTAATGTGTTCAGTTGAAGTTCAGAGGAGCTTTAAATTTTTCGCATTTTTGTATTATAATATATTACAAAACAAAGAACGGAAAATTGATCAAAAATCAAAAATTAAAAATTTAGAATTCAGGCATTTCACCTTCGGCGCCCTTACCTTTCTCCTTCTCCTTCTCCAATCCCTTTGCGGCGATTATGTCATCAATGCGTAGCAACATTATTGCAACTTCGGTTGCACTTCTTAGGGCTTGAGTCTTTACTCTAAGAGGTTCAATCACAGCCCTTTCGAGCATGTCTACTGCCTTTCCTGTCTCAACATCTACACCAGCATACTTGTTACCTTTTTCATGAGCAGCCTTTAGCTCTACAAGCACATCTATTGGATCTATACCTGCGTTTTCGGCGAGAGTCTTTGGAATTATTTCAAGAGCTGAAGCAAACGCTTCTACTGCAAGTTGTTCTCTGCCACCAAGTTTTGGTGCAAATTCTCTAAGTCTTAGTCCTACCTCTATCTCTGGAGCTCCGGCGCCTGGAACTACCTTGCCATCTTCAAGTGCACATCCAACAACTCTCACTGCATCCTCTATACCTCTTGCAATTTCTTCCACAACGTGTTCAGTTCCACCTCTTACAAGTATCGTTACAGCCTTTGGATTCTTGCATCCTGTAACAAAAACCATCTTTTCATCGCCGACTTTTCTTTCCTCAACAAGCTCAGCTTCTCCAAGATCCTCTGGCTTTATATCTCTAAGGTCTGTGAGAATCTTCGCCCCAGTAGCCTTTGCAAGCTTCTCAATATCGCTCTGCTTAACCCTTCTAACTGCGAGAATTCCAGCCTTTGCCAAGTAGTACTGTGCAAGATCGTCTATACCCTTCTGGCAGAAAACAACGTTTGCACCAGCTCTCGCTATCTTATCTACCATCTCCTTCAGCATAGCCTCTTCCTGCTCAATGAATTTCTGCAACTTCTCTGGATCTGTTATTCTAATCTTTGCATCGATTTCAGTCTCTTTAACTTCCAAAGCAGCATCTAAAAGCAAGATCTTTGCATTTTCTACTCTCTTCGGCATTCCTGGATGCACGACTTCTTTATCGAGCACTATACCGTCTACGAGTTCAGTATCTTCAACACTTCCGCCCTGCCTCTTTTCGATCTTTATGTTTTCCGTATCTACCTTTATCTTTCCATTGACCTCTTCGGCAACCATCTTACAGGCTTTTACCGCTATTTCAGAAAGCCTATCTAGTGCAACTTCAGCACCCTTTCCAGTCATAGCTGTAGCAGCGACCTTTTTGAGCATTGCATCATTGTCTTTGCTTACCTTTATCGCCATACCGTCCAGTATCTCTAGAGACTTTTCTAAAGCATATCTGAAACCGTTCGCAATTACTGCTGGATGAATATCCTGATCAAGTAACTCCTCAGCCTTCTTCAGCAGCTCTCCAGCTATAA
>CAYZIW010000036.1:0-15393 GCA_964478605.1 uncultured archaeon
AAGCGGCAAGCTTCGGCGAGCCGTTCAGCCCGCGGTCACTAATCGCCCGCGCCGATGGGTCGATCTCGGGCATAAACTGGGGGCAGATCTTTACACGGCAAATTTTAGCTAGCTAAATGTTTTCTGCTATTTTAAAAATGTGTTACATCTCTAGCTGATGCAGAAGTTTTAGAATTCTCAAACCGTTGTTCGTAAGCATATATTTGCCCTGAGGTTCTTCTTGAGCAACGTAACCAGATTTAATAAGCGTACGAAGATGGAACTGAAGGTGCCCACCCTTAATTGATGTTAAACGCTCCAATTCAGCGTAGCTCTTTCTGCCTTTAGCCAGAGCCTTGAGTATTCGAATCCTGAGAGGATTTGAAACCGAAGATAGTTTCTGCGCTACCTCTTCACTGAGCGATGACGGATCCAATTGGATTATTTCTTTTCTCATCGCCTGCCTTTCTGCCACAGATCTTTCAAGAATTTTCTCGAGACTTTTGAACACTTCTATTGCATTTTTCATACAGCTGTCATCTTTGCAAACCTCTTTGTATCTTTCAACAGCCTGGAGCTGTTTTCTAATCTCCACTAAACCCTCTTCCACGCCTTTTATGGCGATTGTTTGCAGAATTCTAAAAGAGATTTTTTCCATTTTTCTTGTGCAGATCTCCTTTAAATTGCAAGCTTTCGAGCTTTCAGCTTTGAATTTGTCGAGTTTTTCGCTTATCTCAGCCGTAACGCTGTATATAAGCTCCCTTTCATTCATCTTCATGCTTGTTGCTTCAACAACCGCATTCAACTGCAAAAGAGAGTCCTGAAGTAAGTTGACAGCTCTGAGTATTTCATCGAGCTTCTTTGCAATCTCTTCAATCTTATACTCAAGAAGGCTCTTCATAATCCAAGTTGTTCGCAACTATATAAAACTATAGCAAATACGACAAATCTATATACATTTAAATCAAATTGGCTTTTGGTGAGAACATGCACTACTCGCACCATCTGGAAATTTACGAAAAGCTGAGGGAGAAGCTCGACAAAGCCCCGGTAGGAATGCCGAAAACTGTAAGTGGAGTCGAAAAGGAGATTCTTAGCGTTCTTTTCAGCGAAGAAGAGGCAAAGATAGCTTTGCATATGCCCTTCATTCCATTCACAGCTGAACAGCTTGCTGAAAGAACTGGAAAAAGTCTGGATTACGTTGAGAAAATTTTGAACGAGATGGCAAAAAAGGGAACAGTTTGGAAGGGTGAAAGAAAGGGTAAAGTAGAGTTCAGGCTCTTTCCAACTGTTGTAGGACTTTTTGAGATGCAATTTTTGCCAGGTCCAAGAAATGAAGCCATGCAGAAAAAGCTGGCTCCGCTTTACTATAAATACCACAAAGAAGGATTTCTTCATGAGCTTGGTGACAGAAAACATGCTATAATGAGAGCTTTGCCCGAAAGAGATACTATATCTGAAAAAACCGTAATTTTGCCTTTTGAAGATGCGGTTAAACTGGTTAAAGATCGCGATTATCATGCGGTCGGCTACTGTGCTTGCAGAATCATCGCAAAGTTTCACGGTGAGGGTTGCAGGCATTCCTTGGAGAACTGCCTCCACTTTGGTTCGCTTGCAAAATACATGGTCGAGCATGGCTACGCAAAGAAGATCACCGCTGACGAAGCAATTGCAATTTTAAAGCAGGCAAATCGCGAAGGGCTTGTGCACACAACCGAGAGAAGCCAGGGACCAATAAGCACGATCTGCAACTGCTGTGCTGACTGCTGTGCTTTCTTTAAAGCTGTGCACGAAGCAAAGCATCCAAACACGATAGCACATTCAAGCTACGTTGCAAGCGTCGATCTTGGCAAATGCCTTGCATGTGGTATTTGCATGCTCCGGTGTCCAATGAAAGCCATTAGAGTTAAGATAAATCGGGAGCCTGCAAGCATCGATGCTAAGAAATGCCTTGGTTGCGGGGTCTGCGTTCCAACTTGTCCAGTAGAAGCAATAGAACTCATTGAGAGAGAAGATAAGCCAGAAATTCCGGATCACAGAACCTACATTCAACAGCTATTGGCAGACAGAGGGAAAGATTTCTCTGCTTTGCTTTAAAATTTTTTAAAAAATCATATGCTTGGCAAGTTTAGCGCTTGAGTAGGGCAAGAGGTAACACAAGTTCCGCAATGGATGCAGAGTTTTTCTTCAACAATTACCTTGTTTTCTTCGTTCTTTCTGATAGCCTCTGTCGGACAGACGCTTATACATGCTCCACAATGTACACATCTTTCCTCATTTTTTTCTACAGCCTTTTTAAGTTCAGATACAAAAACTCCCTCAGCTTTGAGAATTTTCTCGACAATCTCAACCTTTTCTTCTGGAACCTCGATTATTATCTCCCCTTTTCTCGCTCCGACTGAGGCTCGCAAGATGTTTATGAGTGCTCCACTTTCTAGGGTGACCTTGGAGATTATGGGTTTCTTGACGGTAATGGAGTCGAAACTTAAAAGTAGTTTCATTTTCTCACCTCGCAATCAGCCTGCTCAGATCTTCGCTCGTAACTATCCCCAAAACTCTTTTCTTTATGTCAATCACCGGCAGAGCCGAGATTTTATATTTTTCCATCTTAGAAGCGGCAATCTCTATTGGATCGTCAGGATATACAGTAATTACGTTTTTTGTCATAATCTTACTCACTGCTCCTTCAATTTCCAATGCAACAGCCCTTGCTATGTCCCAAGATGTAACTATCCCTACCAACTTCTGCTCGTCATCGACAACGGGTAGATGGTTTATGTTCTTCTCTATTATTATTTTTGCAGCTTCTTCTATCTTCGTATCCGACCTTATAGTGATGGCGGGATTCATAACTTTTTTGACAACTACAACTTCTCTTTGCCTCATTGGTTTAACTTCCTGCACTGCTGGTAACTTCTCTATTGGTTCTGAAAGCAGAAATTCACCTTTTTCGATCAGTTTTTTTAGATCGTTCATTATTTTTTCTGCCATATAGAAACTTGAAAGCGACGACGTGCGCACTTCTTGGCCGTTGATCTCAACCTTTCCATTTACGAGTTCTTCGTATGTTACCTTTCTTACAACCGGTCTATTTCTCCTTGCTACACCAAAGTCAAGTATCTTCGTTTCTATCTGTGAATTTCTTATTGATGTAGCTTTTGCTACGTTTTCATCCAGTACGGGGATTGGGATACCTATACCTACAAAAAGCGTTGGTGCATAGCCAGAAAAGAAAGCAGCCCGCATATATTCTGCTTTCATATCTTTCAAATTACCTTTTACCATTAAAGTTGCATATGGGGGAGAGTGCTGAGTCCCTTCTCCAATTACGTATCCTTTAGCGCCGCATAGAAATATTCTTGTTCCTACACCTATAGTTCTGAACTCAGGATCGTTGTTCAATGGAGATATCTCTCCAGTTCCTGCGAAGGTAACGTTTCCAAAGTTTGGAAGAAGCGTTCCCATATAAGTCTTCAAAAGTCTGTTACTTGAATTTGTTGCAGCATTGTATCGCTGGTAAGCATTTCTTGGGTTTACCATTATGGCTTGATTAACATCTTCAAGAGAGATCTCAGTTTTTATTTCTTTTCTTGGATAGCAATCTGTACCATATCCTATTGCTCTAAGTTCTACCTCCTTTCCCTTAACTAGATCTTCAATTACGTGAGCTCCACCATATTTTTCATTAGATTCAGATAGCTTTGTAGCACCAAGGTAAGCATCAACTGCAGCTATTCCTGCATAGGCTTCGACATCGTTTAGCCAAACTTTTCGAAATTTTATCGGCGGATCTGCATGTCCGAAGTTGAAGAATACACCGCTTGAACACATGGCACCAAATGTAGCTGTTGTAACAACGTCAACTTCCTTTGCTGCTTTTTCAGTTCCGAGCTCTTCGACTATCTCTTTCATTTTCTTTGCAGTGACTACGCAGACGTTGCCATCGAGTATTTTCCTGTTTATTTCTTGGACAGTTTTCATAGATCTGGGAAACTGGTGCGCATATATAAACTTTTGGAATTATTGGATTCAAAAAAATTACTATTGGTAATTACAAGAGTATTGCAAACTCTTTGAGTGCCGAGTGTTTAAAAGCTTTTTAAACCTAAGAACTTTGGTACGTTGGATTCATAAGGCGGTCGAATAATCCCAAACTCCGTTATTATTGCGTTAACGTAGCTGAGAGGTGTGCAATCGAATGCTGGATTGAAAACCTTAACGTTAGGTGGGGCAAGTAGCTTTGTTCCACAGTAAATTAATTCCTCTTTTGGCCTCTCCTCTATAATTACTTCTTTTGACGTTTTGTCCCAATCAAAAGTTGTAGTAGGTGCTGCAACGTAGAATGGAACTTTATGTTCCTTAGAAACGATTGAAAGCGTGTAAGTTCCAATTTTATTAAAAACACCGTCTTTTACGATCCTGTCAGCACCAACCAAAACCTTGTCTACCAACCCCATCTTCATGACAATACCCACCATTGCGTCTGTGATTAGAGTTACATCTATCTTATCTTCTATCAGCTCATAGCAAGTCAGACGAGAGCCCTGATTAAGTGGTCTGGTTTCGCATGCTATCACCTTTATGTTCTTCCCTTTTTTTATAGCACTTCTTATAACCCCCAAAGCTGTTCCCCAGTCAACCGTTGCAAACCTTCCAGTGTTGCAGTAAGTTAGAACCGTGTCTCCATCCTCAAGCAATTCAGCTCCAAATTCTCCTATTTTCCTGTTTCTCTCGACATCTTCATCGGCTATTTTTTCTGCTTCTTTAATAGCTAAATTTCTAACTTCTTCGATATTTTCTCCCTTTAAAGCGACCTTGAGTACTCTTTTAACTCCGACAGACAAGTTAATAGCTGTTGGTCTTGCAGAAATTATCATCTCAGCAGCTTTTTCAACGTGTTTCTTCAGTTCTTCCAAACTTTTGAACTCCCTTTCGACGGTTGCAAGCGCAATTCCATAGCCTCCAGCAGCTTCGAGAGCTGGAGCACCACGAATTGCGAGCCTTTTAATAGCGTCAACAAGCTCCTCCACTTTTTTGCAAACTACAACTTCCAGCTTTTCCGGTAGCTTTGTTTGATCTATAAACGCTACTCCTTCGTTCCAGAATATTGTACGCATGTAGATATGTAGTCTGCGTAAATTTATTTCCGCTAATTTTTTAAGATAAGAGTGAAGTTGTATGGTTGCGCTAAAAAGCTCAAAGGGTGACGGTTTAATGCTTAGCAGGTTTAAAGAAAAGGCAAATCAAAAATTTTCACCTTTAGCAGTTGCTATCGCTAAGCAAGGCATAAAACCAAACCAGCTTAGTTTTTTAGGATTGTTGACAGGATTTTCAGCTGCTTTCAGTATAATTGGAGGATATCCAAAATTGGGCGCCATTTTAATTTTAGTTAGCGGTATATTCGACACCCTTGATGGGATGGTCGCAAGAAGTTGCAACATGGTAACAAAGTTTGGTGGTTTTGTGGACAGTATCGCCGATCGCTATGTAGAAATTGCAATTTTTATAGCCCTAGGCTACGCAAAAGTTGATTGGATTGTAATTGCTTTTGCACTCAGCGGTTCGTTGATGGTGAGCTATGCAAGGGCTAGAGCAGAGCAAATAATAGAGAAATGCAATGTAGGGATCGCTGAGAGGGGAGAAAGGATGTTGATCTTGGCTGCTGGTATAATAGTAGGCTACACTTACGAAGCGGTAGTTTTGATAGCCTTTTTGAGCCACATTACAGCTTTGCAGAGAGTGTATTATACATACAAAAGTACACAAGAGGAGCAAAATTTTAAACACTACCAGTAACTGAGATAGATGAGAAGTTACGAGGAACTGGTTGATAGAGCTTTTAGTAAACTTGAAAACAGGGTCGTTTCGAGAAAAAGCAGATTCGAAATACCGAAGGTTAGCATTCTTAGAGAGGGTTCGAAAACTACTATAAAGAATTTCTCTCAGATAGCAAAAACTCTAAACAGAAAGGAAGACCACCTCTACAAATACCTCGTGAAGTCCCTTGGAACCGCCGGTTTGATCGAAGGTGGAAGACTGATCTTGCAGGGTAAGTTCAGCGAGGAAGAAGTACAGAAGGAGATAAATGAGTATGTAAAACTTTACGTCTTATGCAAAGAGTGCAACGCTCCCGATACTGAATTTGTCAAAGAAGAGAGAGTTTTAATGCTTCGATGCCTGGCATGTGGTGCTAAACATCCGTTAAGAAGCGTCTGAAATGTTTAGAATGAAAGTTTACAGAGTTCGGGGGGAAGTTCTGGTTGCGGTATGTGATTCGGAGTTAGTCGGGAAAGTTTTCAAAGAAGGTGAGTTGAAGATCGAAGTGAAGGAAGACTTCTACGGTTCTGAGGATTTTGATGAAGAAGAAGTGAAGAAGATGCTAAGAAGAGCGACGATTGCGAATATAACTGGCCAGAGAGCTGTAGATTTAGCTTTAAAAATGGGTTTGATTGATAAGGATAGGATACTATATATTGCCAACTGTCCACATGCTCAGATGGTGTTAATGTAATCTAAAAGCTGCAAAAGACCAAGAGATAGCAGGAAAGATAGACAGTTGGCGGCTCCAGCCAGATCCCCATTAATACCGCCAAAATTTTTTTCTCCATATTTCTTTAAGAAAAACGCTATAAGAATTGAGACCAATGCAGACAAAACGAAGTCGGGAGTGATGATGAATAGGGAAATTGGCAGAGAAGCTATTAAAACGTCTCTTTTTCTTGCGTACTTCATAAGTTCCGAAGCTATGCCTTCCCAAGCTGGTTTTGAGAACACAAGCATCAGGAGCATACTATACTTTGCAGAGAACTGCGAAATTATCAAATCTAAAGCTTGAGCTTTATCTAAAAGATGGAAGAGAAGTACTAGATAGAGGGTTAAGAATACAACTCCTCCCGCTCCCGTTCTTGTATCTTTTAAAGCTTGAATTTTTTTACTCTCAGGTGCAAAGAAGGCATCTCCAAAGTCTGCAAGTCCGTCCATGTGGTTTATACCTTCTATGGCTATGTAGATCAAAATGGCAAAAAAAGATAAAAAAGGGATAAAATATCCCGCATCCTTCAGCAGGTAGGGGAGAGATATAAGAAATCCTATCAATGCCCCAACGTAGGGCATCATCCAAAGGTTTCTTTTGAAATGTTCAAACTCGCCCTCTATTGGAATCGTCGTCAGAAAGGCTATTGCTGCTTTTAAACCACCCAAAATATTACTTAAACCCATATTCTCCTCTTAAAGGTACGAATCTCACACTACCCCAATTCTTCTTCTCAATCCTGCCACTGCAATCTTTCAATACAATGTAGAGGTACTGCACAACATCGCCTACAGGTATGACCATCCTTCCACCGGCTTTTAGTTGATCTATTAAAGGTTTCGGTATTTCCGGGGCAGAAGCTGTGACGTATATTTTGTCGTAGGGGGCTTCAAGCTCGTAACCTTTACTACCATCGCCGACGATTATTTCTATGTTCTTGTATCCGAGCATTTCAAGATTCCTCTTTGCGATCTCCGCCAATTCTGGGATGTACTCTATGCTTACTACCTTTCCTTCATTTCCAACAATTTCAGCCACGACAGCGGCGTGATAACCGCAGCCAGTGCCTATTTCAAGTACCTTCTCCCCTTCTTTTAAGTCTAGGAGTTCACACATTATTGCAACCATATGCGGCGCGCTGATAGTTTGCCCAAAGCCGATAGGTAATGGGGTGTCGATGTAAGCTTCACTTTTGTATCTTGGCGGAACAAAAAGATGTCTTGGAACTTTTGCTATCGCTTTGTAGACTTTTTCACTCAAGTTTAACTCGTATTTCAAATTTTCTGCGAGTTTTTTTCTTTTTTCCTCGTATATGTCCATATTTCCTCAGCTCTTTTAGCATCTTGTAGCGTGTTGACGTTCATAACGTCATACTCACTCAGCCTAAATATATCTTCTTCTTGTTCGTAATCTATTAGGGCGGCGTTTACGATGTTTATACCTACAGGTTCTTCCTCTACAAGAACTTTCAAGGCATCTTTTTTGCATTTCTTGTAGTGTTCGGTAACTTCTCTGATGATTCCTTCTCTGAAGTAGACTATGTCTGATGATAACACTAGAACGGGTTCTAAGATCTGCAAAACTTTGCAGGCTTCGATGTAGTCCTCTATAAACCCCCTGCCAGCGCTTCTATATATTCTTACTCCCAATTTTTTAAGGTACTCTTCTGTTTTCGGGGTGTTTGTAGAGGTGATTGCAATCACCTCAAATCCAGATATCTGGGATATTGCGTGATCTATCAACGCTTTTCCGCATACTTTGAAAAGCGGTTTTTCGCCAGCTTTCAGTCTGCTTCCTTTTCCACCACACATCAACAGACAGAACACGTTTTCCTTTAACGTTTGCGAATATAACCTTTCTCTTCATTTTTGAAATACTCTGCGTCTCTCTCATAAACTACTGCTAATATCTTCTATAAAACTTTTGATTCTTTTTTGTTGTAAGGAAAACATCGCGTGATCGTACTGTTAATTACCATTTTCTGAATTCTGACCAACTATAACCTTTTTTTATCTTTCTGAGTCTGATAAAAAGTAGCAAATAAGTCTGAAGAAGTTTTGAGAACATTTTTTAAGTTTACAGAAAGCTTTATTAATTGTCCTTTAGAGTTCACTGCTGCATGGCGCGAAAAAAGAGGGTAACGAGAGTTAAGGATAAATGGGCATCAAAGAAATGGTATACGCTCATCGCTCCTGAATACTTTGGATTAGCTGAGCTTGGAGAGACTCCAGCAGATGATCCGGAAAAAGTTATAGATAGAACCGTAGAGGTAACCCTTTCAGAGCTTACCGGTGACTACTCTGAGCAGAATCCGTACAAGAAGCTAACTTTCAAGGTGTATAAAGTTGCGGGAGATAACGCATATACGAAGTTCCATAGGTTCGAGTTGGTCAGAGAATACATCAACAGCCTTACTAGGAGGAGGACTAGCAAGATCGAAGATGTTGTGGATGTTACAACCACTGATGGATACAAGCTTAGAGTCAAGTCAGTAGCTTTTACTGTGAAGAGATGTCAAAGCAGCCAGAAAAGAGCTATAAGGGCAATTATGAGGGAGATAGTAACCAAAAGAAGTTCTGAATTGAATTTTGTTCAGTTTTTGCAGGAGTGCATTCTTGGAAAAGTGCCTGCAGAGATATATAAGAACGCAAAGAAGATCTATCCGCTTAGAAGAGTAGAGATAAGAAAAATCGAACTATTGGCTGAATCGAAACCTAAAGAAGAAACACCAACTGTGGCTGAAGCTGTTGCGGGGTGATTTTATGAAGTCCATGTACGCCTACGTCAGAGAGGCCTGGAAAGACCCTTGGGATGGAGAAATGAGACAGCTAATGTGGTTAAGGCTTCAGAGATGGAGAAGGGAGCCTGTAGTTGTTAGACTCGAAAGGCCAACAAGGGTAGATAGGGCTAGAAGTTTGGGTTACAAAGCAAAGAAGGGAGTAATTGTTGTAAGGGTTAGAGTTAGAAGAGGAGGAAGAATAGCGAAAAGGCCCAGTAGAGGAAGGAAGACAAAAAGAATGATGGTCAGCAAAAAAACGCCAAAAAAGAGTTTGCAGTGGATCGCTGAAGAGAAGGCAAATAGAAAATATCCCAACATGGAGGTGCTTGGATCTTACTGGGTTGGAGAGGATGGAGTATACAAGTGGTTTGAAGTCATCCTCGTAGATAGAACTCATCCAGCAGTTTTAAGCGATCCAAGACTTAGAGAGATCGCAAAACAAAAAGGAAGAGTTTATAGAGGTTTAACCTCAGCAGGCAAAAAATCTCGTGGATTAAGAAGGAAGGGCAGAGGAGCTGAGAAGGTGCGGCCAAGTCTTAGGGCAAACTTCAGGAAAGTAGAGTAAGTTTTTTATTAAATTTTGTTGATACGGTTTAGAAGAGTATAAATTTTGCGCTAAAGAAAATTTTTGTGCAAGGACTACCACCATCATTAAAAAGCAGAAAAAGATATATTGCATTTCGGATTATATCTGAAAAACCTTTGGAGGAGAAGATGGTATCAAGAGCGATCAACGAAAAAATGTTGGAACTCTTTGGAGAATGTTTCGCAGCAAAAAGTAACTTCAAATTGGAGTACTTCGATGGAGAGAGAGGTATAATTCGGTGCAGTCTTGAAGCATTAGAAAAGGTTATGCTTGCAATTACGCTACTCGATTCAATTGGAAATTCGAGAGTGCTTCCGCTAACACTGGGTGTTAGCGGAACAATAAAGTCATGTAAAAGAAAATATGTAGGAGGTGTTAGTGATGCACATTCCGCAGATGGGATACGATCGGGCGATAACTGTATTCAGCCCGGACGGGAGACTTTTTCAAGTTGAGTATGCGAGAGAAGCTGTAAAAAGAGGTGCGACTGCAATAGGATTGAAGTGTAAAGATGGTGTTGTACTTATAGCAGATAGAAGAGTTTCGAGCAAGTTGATGGAAGTAGACACTATAGAGAAAATTTACAAGATCGATGAGCACATCTGTGCTGCTACATCTGGGTTGGTTGCAGATGCAAGGGTTTTAATTGAAAGAGCCCGATTGGAGGCGCAAATAAATAGACTTACCTTCGATGAACCCATAAGCGTCAAAGAACTTGCAAGGAGAATATGCGATTTCAAGCAGCAGTATACGCAGTATGGAGGTGTGAGACCATTTGGAGTCTCTCTGCTGATCGCGGGAATAGATGATGTACCAAAGTTGTATGAAACAGACCCAAGTGGAGCTCTCTTAGAGTACAAAGCTACAGCTATTGGAATGGGACGTAATGTGGTAATGGAGTTCTTCGAGAAGGAATACAAGCCAGAACTCAGCTTTGAAGAAGCGTTGATGATGGGTCTCATAGCGATGGGTAAGGCTATAGAAAGCGAGTTGAAAGTAGATGGCATAGAAGTCGGCTATGTGAAGATAGAAGACCGGAAGTACAGAGAAATGACTCCGAAAGAGCTTGAAGTTTATGTAGAGAGGGCAAATGAAGTTATTAGGGCGGAGCTGAAGAAGTAGTATGGTGACACTTGAAAAAGCGGTAATTGCTAAATTAAAGAAAGGAGGAATGGAATTCGAGATACTTGTAGATCCTTACTTGGCAAGAGATCTAAAGGAAGGAAAAGAAGTGGACTTCGAAGAACTTTTAGCTGTGGAAGAGGTTTTCAAGAATGCCAAAAAAGGCGAAAGGGTTTCTGCTGAAGAATTGACCAAGGTTTTCGGTACTTCAGATATCAGAAAAATAGCTAGGATTATTATAGAGGAGGGAGAAGTTCAGATAACCGCTGAACAAAGAAAAGAAATGCTTGAAAACAAAAAGAGACAGATAGTTCACTTCATAAGTAGAAACGCTATAGATCCGAGAACTAACGCACCGCATCCACCTGCAAGAATCGAAAGGGCACTTGAAGAGGCTAGAGTACATATAGACATCTACAAATCCGTAGAAGCGCAAATCAAGGACATCTTAAAAGCTTTGAAACCAATACTACCATTGAAGTTTGAAGAGATGGAAGTTGCTGTAAAAATACCTCCTGCCTACGCAGGAAAAGCAGTATCTGCGATTTACAACTTTGGAGGAGTTGTTAGAGAGGAGTGGCAGAGCGACGGAAGTTGGATATGCGTTCTTAAAATACCTTCAGCAATGTACGGCGAGTTGATGGATCTTCTCGGCAAGGTTGCAAAGGGTGAGGCATTGACGAAGATTCTAAAGAGGATGTAGCATGAGAGAGATCGTACTTCCCGGTGATTTGATCTCTACGAATCCCAAAGCTGCTGGTAGTGGGACTTACGTAGAAAACGGGAAAGTCTATGCGAAAACTTTGGGAATACTGGACAAAAATGAGAACCAAGTAAGAGTAATACCACTCAAGGGAAGGTATGCTCCCTCTCTGAATGATGTAGTCGTTGGGATCGTGAAGGAAGTAACTTCAAATGGGTGGGTTGTAAACATAAACTCCCCTTACCAGGCTTTTTTACCTTCGCAAGAAAATCCAGAAGTAAAACCAAACAAAAAGTTGAACGACATCTTAGACATAGGAGATGCAATAATCGCGAAGGTTCAGAATATAGATCCAAACATGAGAATTACGCTGACAATGAAGGATAAGATGTGTAACCCGATAAGATTCGGAAGAATAATAGCAATCAACCCAGCTAGGGTTCCAAGAGTAATAGGGAAAAAAGGGAGCATGATAAAGCTTCTAAAAAGCGAGCTTAGTGTCCAGATTGTTGTGGGAAAGAATGGACTCATATGGTTGAATGGAGATAGGAGAAAAGTTTCAATAGCTGAAGAGGCAATCTATTTAATAGAACAGGAAGCCCATACAGAGGGTTTGACTGATAGAATCGGTGAGTTTATTAGGAGGAGGAAATCGGATGCCGGAATCGAAACCTGAGAAACTTATAATCGACGGTAAAAGGCTAGATGGAAGGAAATTCGACGAATTAAGACCGATAAAAATAGAAGTTGACGTCTTGAAAAGAGCCGACGGATCTTGTTATCTTGAAATGGGAAAAAATAAAGTTGTGGCTGCAGTTTACGGACCTCGAGAAGTACACCCAAGGCATCTTCAAGATCCAAGTAAAGCAATAATAAGATATCGCTACAACATGGCCCCATTTAGTGTTGAAGAAAGAAAAAGACCGGGACCAGATAGGAGAAGCATAGAAATTTCCAAGGTTAGCAAAGAAGCCTTCGAAGCTGTGATAATGAAAGAGTTATTTCCACGATCAGCAATAGACATCTTCGTAGAGGTTCTGCAAGCTGATGCTGGAAGTAGAACTGCATGCATAAACGCTGCAAGCGTAGCTTTAGTAGATGCTGGGGTCCCAATGAAAGGTATCTTAACTTCTGTAGCGGTAGCTAAGATAGACGGTCAGCTGGTTTTAGATCCTATGAAGGAGGAAGATAACTATGGAGAAGCAGATATGCCCTTTGCCTTCCTTATAAGGAACAGCAAGATCGAATCGATAGCTTTACTTCAAATGGACGGTCAAATGACGAAGGAGGAAATAAAGAATGCTTTGGAGTTGGCAAAGAAAGGAGCTATGGAGATATACAAACTGCAAAGGGAGGCAATAATGAAGAGGTATGTAACTGAGGAAGGAATAGAAGTAGAAGAGGTGAATACAGATGCCTGAAGATGCTCTGGCAGAGATAAAGAGAGACTATGTTCTTTCAAAGCTGAGGGATGGAGAAAGGATCGATGGTAGAAAGCTAGATGAGTTCAGAAATATAGAGATTTATCCAAATATAATTGCCAAAGCTGAGGGTTCAGCGCTAGTAAAACTAGGGAATACGCAGGTTGTAGTGGGAATTAAGATGCAGCCCGGTGAGCCATATCCAGACGCTCCAAATAAGGGTGTTATAATAACCAATGCCGAACTTGTACCATTAGCATCTCCAACCTTTGAACCCGGACCACCAGATGAGAATTCGGTCGAACTGGCAAGGGTTGTGGATAGAGGAATAAGAGAAAGTGAAGCCATCGATCTTGAGAAACTTTGCATTGAGGACGGCAAGAACGTTTGGATAGTCTTTGTAGATATACATGCTATAGATGATGATGGAAATTTGCTTGATGCGTCAAGCATAGCTGCAATCTCAGCACTTTTGAATACAAAGGTACCTGCTTCGCGTTTTGGCTTGGGTGAAGATTACCCTCTACCTGTTAGAGATATACCTATCTCGGTTACGTCCTTAATAGCAGGAAGCAAATACCTTGTCGACCCGAACAAAGATGAGATGAGCATAGGAGATTATACGCTAACGATTTCAACAAACCAGAAAGATTATATAGTAGCTATACAAAAAAGTGGGGGTTACCTACTTTCAGAGGAGCTTTTCGATGAGCTTTTAGAAGTTAGCATAAAGAACGCGAGAAAGATAAGAGAGATCGTTGCAAACAAAAGTTGAGGGATCAAGACAATTCGGAAATTAGTTTTTCAATCTTCTTTATCTCCTCCAGAGTTTTTTCAACGGCTTTTGAGCAGTCAAGATAAATTAAAGTGGAACCACACTTGGGGCAGGTAAAGTTGAGATCCATCGCATCATCGTAGGGGACTTTTATACAAATATTGGGGCATATATAGTATATGTTGTTACTCTCAGCCTCCAGTTTCTCTTTCAGCTTCGACTTAGTCTTTTCTAATTCTTTCTTTAGTACTTCTTTGACTTTCTGGTAGTTTATCTTCCAGTAGTATTCCATCCAGCCTGTTTCATCATCTCTTTTTCTTCTGTATTCGGCGATCCCCACTTCATACATTGCAAACAACGCTCTTCTGATCTCGTTTATCTCTATCCCCAGTTCCAGAGCAAGCTGATCGTCGGTAAATTCACCGTTTAGCTGTAGGGAATAAAGAAGAACTCCTACTTCCCCAGCAACTCTTTCTATAAGCTCGTTTATGAGTTTTTCTAAGTTAATTGTATCCGATTTCGCAGTCTCAACTCCCACAATTTTAAATTCTTGGTTTTTAAACTTTTTAACTTTTCGATCAGTTGCTAGCAAGAGACATTTAAAAAATTATACAAACCTTAGCTGCAGAGCGAGCAGTATCAGGGCCATTACGATGAGTATGCCAACATCTCTAACTTCTAGCACAGGTCTCATATTTATATTTCATCATCATGTTATTTAAACTTTTCGTTTATATATACATTCTCATTATGCTAATAATAGTTATAATGCTAACGAGCACTATCATAATAATCATAAACACCAACAAAATTCGAAATCGTTTTATTTTGTTCTACTAAATTAATTTGTGAACAAAGAGAGTTTCGAGAAAGAAATAAGAGAGATATTTGACGAAGACTTTATCCGAAGGACAAAAGCTCTAAAAAAATCCCGTCATATCTTTAATCCAATATTTTATATTTTGTTTACAAGATTAGTTGAACTTTCAGCCATTTTAAACGAGGTTGTGCTACCTAACAGCTATGAGATTAAAGAACTATTCAGAACAAGAAAAGACTTCCTTCAGATCGATTATGGGACTCTGGGAGAAGCTATAAGGAGAGCTTGGCTTAACGAAAGGAAAAGAGGCAGCGAGTACACTTACAGCAGCAACATCGAGGATCTGCTGTATATTCTATACAGGATAGGTAGAATCCAGAGTAGGATAGATCAGCTTATAGTTAAGCACACCAGTTGGAGCAAGGAATCTCTTTCGGAGCTGTACTTTACGCTTATAAGTTTTCTTATAGAACTCGATGATCAGTTGAATAGAGAGATAGACTTTGAGAAGTAAATCACTAAACAAAAGCGAAAGCCAATTTAACTTGTTGTTACACTGCAGTTATGGATCCGCTACTTATACTCCAAAAGTACGTAAAAGATGATGGACTTCGAAAGCACTGCATTGCAACTGCAGCAATAATGAAGTCGATGGCCAAAGAGGTAGGAGAAGATG
>CAYZIW010000037.1:0-13358 GCA_964478605.1 uncultured archaeon
GAGAGGTTCAAATCAGACACAGATCTGATTGATATATAAGCCTTAATATTGTCCTAAACTCTTTTGTTACTGGTTCAAATCAGACCAAGATGGGATTGAAAGTTATCGCTTGCTGTAACAAACTCATTAACTTTTCACTGTTCAAATCAGACCAAGATGGGATTGAAAGTGCTCTCACCTGCCCTTTTATCCAAAATCTGCAACATGTTCAAATCAGACCAAGATGGGATTGAAAGGATGTTTATTACTTGCATCGATCTCGTAACCATCCCTCGTTCAAATCAGACCAAGATGGGATTGAAAGTGGATTCTCACGAAATAGAGGAGATAAAGTGGAAGCTGTTCAAATCAGACCAAGATGGGATTGAAAGCATGTTGGACACTTCCAATTCTCACCGCTCAAATATCCGTTCAAATCAGACCAAGATGGGATTGAAAGAGTTCTTCACGATCGTATTCAGCATTAAACTGTCAGCAACCAGTTCAAATCAGACCAAGATGGGATTGAAAGGCATTCTTTACACTCAATATTGATTCTATGACTGCATGTTCAAATCAGACCAAGATGGGATTGAAAGATAGTATGGAACAAAAGGACAGGGCATGTGGTGAGTGGTAAGTTCAAATCAGACCAAGATGGGATTGAAAGCCTCATGTAGTTCTTCAGTATCGGCACAAACTCTGTCCGTTCAAATCAGACCAAGATGGGATTGAAAGACTATCGTCATTGTAGAAGAATACAGAGATTACGATGGTTCAAATCAGACCAAGATGGGATTGAAAGGAGTGTCATAAACTAAGTGACGGAAGCGACTGGATTCGTTCAAATCAGACCAAGATGGGATTGAAAGAGATAAACACTCTCCTCTGCCTTCACGCTGAACTCAATCCACGTTCAAATCAGACCAAGATGGGATTGAAAGCAATTTCACCGAACTTGTTGCAGATAACTATTACTTTTGTTCAAATCAGACCAAGATGGGATTGAAAGAACGAGGATTATGCGAAGACAATTAACGAACTTCTCGGCTAGTTCAAATCAGACCAAGATGGGATTGAAAGAAACTTCAGCCAAATCTCCAGGATTCTTCTGAGATATCGTTCAAATCAGACCAAGATGGGATTGAAAGCGCATTTAACTTAGAGTTACAGAGTGCGGGTTGGAGTAAGTTCAAATCAGACCAAGATGGGATTGAAAGACAGAGTTCCGAGCAAGATCTTCGAATTTGCAAACGGGTTCAAATCAGACCAAGATGGGATTGAAAGACTGCAGACTCAATTTTGTTGTTCTCTATGATATTGTGTTCAAATCAGACCAAGATGGGATTGAAAGATGCACCACCAACACTTTATCTTCAACATCCAGGGTTGTTCAAATCAGACCAAGATGGGATTGAAAGGTTAGCGTTACTCTTATATATCTAAATAAATTTATAGTTCAAATCAGACCAAGATGGGATTGAAAGGCCCGCCCCGCCGCCGAGGGCGGAGCGAAGGCTCCGCGTTCAAATCAGACCAAGATGGGATTGAAAGTTTCTTACCACCCCCCTACTTTTTTGGAAGACCGAAGTTCAAATCAGACCAAGATGGGATTGAAAGGAATTTGTAAAAGAAGCTGTTAGGTTGAGATTAAAAGGTTCAAATCAGACCAAGATGGGATTGAAAGATACTCAACGACAAGGATTGAGATTTTTCTGGTTTTGGTTCAAATCAGACCAAGATGGGATTGAAAGGTGTTATCATTTGTTCGTCAAAAGACTCTCCCACATTGTTCAAATCAGACCAAGATGGGATTGAAAGCTATATGGCCAAAAATTACCCTGATTTAGTACAACTAGTTCAAATCAGACCAAGATGGGATTGAAAGAAATTTAGGATTTTTTGAACAAAATTATCTTTAGAAATAATAAAAATTTAATATGGTCTTTAACTAGATCTCTGACGGATAACTATCTTTTGTCCGATTATCATTGAACTCGGAATTAGCACGGTCATATCGTCTTTTCTCTTGACGACAGTGAATAGAGCGCCGATATCTTCAACTTTGACCTCCGATTCTCCAGCCATATCGACAACGTCGCCGATCTTGAAGGGTCGGGCAAGTAGAATGAACAACCCCGCCACGGCCTGTCCTAAGACTTGCTGTGTAGCGAAGCCTATTACTATGCCTATAAAACCACCCAAAGCCACACCAGCCGCTCCACCTGCAACTCCCCCGGCTATTCCTGCTATAAGAGCTCCTAACCCAAGTATTCTCACCAAGCTTTTTACGGCGGCTGCTGTCGATATACCGTATTTTGGTGCTGTAAGCGCATAGAAAAGTGATGCTACCGATGAAACTATCAACCAGCCCAGAAGTAGCAGCACAATTATGTAAACATAAACAGCATAGTCTTTTATAATAGACAAACTTTCTAAACCTGTTTCTGTCACTATTAAGTCTACTCCTTGTACGAAGAACCATTGTAACACACCCATTACCAATACAACAAGTACAGCATACACTACGACCTTACCAAATACCCTACCTAGAGAATCGCTATCGCTCACACTAAGCACCTCCATTTAGTCTATGACAGGTAACTTTTTCAAATTGTTTTTTAAATTATTTAAATCTTTCTATATCTAACACCTCTGCTAGATTTCAAAACCTTAAGTGAAACCTAAATGAATCTATTCGTGTTTTAAAGTATACCCCGGAGTTAATTCAATCAAGCTCTTGAACCACTGGGAATCCATGAGCTCTTTTAAACGCTTAACCTTACACAATCTGTCCCTAAGCGCATAACATTCGTATTTTTCCCATGTCAGATGAATGAACTTCAGATTGTATTTTGCAGCATGATAGCGAAGCAAAACACCTACATCGGATTTCGAATCAAATATCTGTTTTGCAACTTCTTCATGGGAATAAAACTCCGTCTTATAGCCTTTTATGTCATTTAGACTCATATTGAGCTTCTTTGAATAATCTAAAAGGATTTGATCAAAGTAAACTCTCGTTCCTGAGCCCCTATTTCTGTTAGCAACTGTAAGATTCCCCTTAAGTATTTCATGTATAATTTCTTCCAAACTTTCAAAATTCAGATTTTTCCTGTAGGCGATTACAAGTTCTCTCTCGAATGAACCTATTTTCTCGACCTTATCTTTGAGCCAAAATCTTTCCAAGTACCTTTTGTTGTAGCTTCTATCCTCAGCATCATAGAGGTGAATGCACGCAACGTCTGCTTCACCTAGTGTTAACATTGCCAAGGCCATTCCGGAACCAACACAAAAACTTTCTATGCTCATTTCTTCACCTAACTTTTCTAAAACTGCGGAAAATACTGGGTCGCTGCTGTGAGCTACCGTAAATTCTGGTTTTTCAGCAATTTCATGAATTTTTCCCTTAAGACCGCTCTTTTCAAGATTAGCTACTGCTCTTTCATAAAGTTCTAGTAGTTTCATTCCGAAGTCCGTAAGTTCGGCTTTTCCACCACCTCTACCTCCTCTCCTAGCATCTACTATCTTTCTACCAGATAGTCGTTCTATTTTGCTGATAGTACTCCAAAGCTTTGCGTAAGATATTCCGAGCAATTTTGAGACTGAAAGAAGAGATTTATTTTCTCTTATCTCTCTGAGAATGTTTGCAATCTCTGAATCAACGATTTTCTCTCCCTTATATTCTACAAAAACTTCATATACTATGTTTAATTCATCCATAATTCATGTGGTTAGCAGTAATAAAAGCGTTATCCGTTTTTTAATAACGAAAAATTTTTCAGCGAACATGTAAAAACAATTCTATGAGGGGGCTTGCAATATTGGCGGTTTTACTTTGTACTTTGATATTTTGCTGTATAGCTCAAGAAACTGAGAATAAGATAAAAATTTTTCATGCTGGTTCTTTAAGTGTTCCTATTTCGGAAGTAAGTAGAGAATTTCAGAAAAAGTACAGAGTTGACGTTCTTCTGGAATCCAGTGGAAGTATCGAGGCCGTACGAAAGGTTACGGATTTAAAGAAAAGTGCAGATATAATTGCAGTTGCAGATTATTTTTTGATCCCCCAAATGTTGATCCCGAACTATACCGACTTTTACATCCTATTTGCAAGAAACGAGATGGTAATAGCCTTCTCCGAAAAAAGCAAGTATGCAGAGACAATAAATGAAACAAACTGGTTTGAAATACTTCAGCGAGATGATGTTATCTTTGGTTTCAGCGATCCGAATATGGATCCTTGCGGTTACAGAGCGCTGGCGGTTTTAAAGCTTTCAGATCTTTACTATAAAAAATCGATCTTTGAGACGCTCATAGAGAGAAACTCAAACATCAGATCCTCAAACAATACCATATTTATTCCCGAACGGGTCGAAAGTAACTCGAAAATAGTTTTAAGACCAAAAGAAGTTGAATTGACAGCTCTCGTAGAAACTGGAGCTTTAGATTACTACTTCATATACAAAAGTGTTGCAAAACAACACAATTTGAGCTACGTCGAACTTCCAGCTGAGATAAATCTTGGAAGCTACGAACTTGCAGACAACTACGCAAAGATAGATATTTTTATCAGAAACGAGAGCTTCAAAGTACAGCCGATAACTTACGCCGTAACGATTCTAAAAAATTCTCAAAATAAAAAGCTAGCTGTTGAATACCTGAACTTTTTGCTAAGCGATGAGGGTAGAAAGACCTTCAAGGCCAACTTTCATGAGCCTTTGGATCCTCCAGTTATTGTTGGCATACCCCCTGATGGTTTGGTGATAAGATGAAAGACAATTTTTCAGTTTTTCTTGCTTCCTTGGGAGCTTTTTTGGTGGTCTTTATAATGATACCAATAGCAGTAACTGTAAGTACTCAGTTATTCGATTTAAATGCTTTAATCAAAGCTCTAAACGATGAAGCCGTATTAAACTCCCTGTTCAACTCAATTTTTACTTCGACAGTTTCCACATTAATTTCTCTGGTTTTTGGTGTTCCTTTGGGTTATGTTCTTGCAAGAAAGAACTTTAAAGGAAAAAACTTTGTTCAAGCCATTGTAGATATCCCAGTCGTCATCCCACACTCCGTCGTCGGTATCATGCTCCTCTTTGCTTATTCAGAAGCTATATTGGATAACTATTTAGGTATAATAGCTGCAATGCTATTCGTTTCTGCATCCTTTACTGTAAACTCGGCAAAAGATGGTTTTATGGCTGTGAACGAAAAAATCGAATACGTAGCAAGAACTCTCGGTGCGAGTAAAGCGAGAGTATTCTTTACAATTTCATTACCACTCGCTTTGCATTCTATCCTTACTGGAGCTATAATGAGCTGGGCAAGAGCTATTAGTGAAGTTGGAGCTATTTTAATAGTCGCCTATTACCCAAAAACCGCACAGGTTTTAGTTATGGATTATTTCAACAACTACGGCCTGAGCACTTCGAGACCAATTGCAGTTATTTTAATTCTTATGAGTCTGGTTATATTTATAACCCTAAGGAGGGTTGCTGTTGCTAAAGGTGGAAGATCTATCTAAAAGTTGGAAAGACTTTAGCTTAAAAAGAATCAATTTTGAAGTCCAAAAAGGAGAATATTTTGTTATTCTCGGCCCGAGCGGTGCTGGAAAGACTCTTTTACTTGAAGCAATTGCTGGGATCTTTAAACCAGACAGTGGAAGGATCTTGCTAAATGATGAAGATATAACTGAAAAACCACCAGAAAAAAGAGAGATAGCTTATATTCCCCAAAATTACGGCCTTTTTGACCATATGAAAGTTTTCGATAACATAGCTTACGGTTTAAAGATAAGAAAATTTGCTAGAGAGGAGATAAGAAAACAGGTAGAAGAGATAGCAAAGGTTCTAGATATTAAACATCTACTAGACAGAAAAGTTAAAAATTTAAGTGGTGGGGAACAGCAAAGAGTAGCAATAGCGCGGGCGATGGTTATAAGCCCGCAGGTTATGTTGCTCGACGAGCCGTTCTCAAACTTAGATGTGAACTTAAAAAACAAGCTTGTGAGAGAGATGAAAAGATGGAGAAGAGAACTAAATTTTACAGCTATTCATGTGACACATTCTTTTGATGAAGCACTCAGCTTGGGAGATAAGCTGGGTATAATGATGAATGGAAAAATGGATCAAGTTGGAGATGTGAAGGAAGTGCTCACTAAACCCAAAACAGAAGATATCGCGAGATTTTTAGGTTATGAGAACATTCTAGAGGGTTATGCTGAAGGAAGAATTTTATACACCGAGGACATCAAAATTGAGTTGCCCCAAGAGTTTTACGGCAGAGTTAGAATTATGATTTCACCTCAGAACATACTGATCTCAAAGAGCATAATATTTAGTTCCGCAAGGAACAATTTTAAGGCTATTGTAGAAGAATTTGAAGATTTAGGAGCATTGATTAAACTTAAATTACGTGTTAATGGAGTTAAGTTGGTAGCACATCTTACAAAAGCATCTTTTGTCGATATGGGTATTAAAGAAGGTGAAGAGGTTTATGTAAGCTTCAAATCCACTGCAATTCACGTTTTTTAGCATTTAGCGTGGCTTTGAAATGATTTATAGCAAGATAATTATTTCACCAGTTTTTGTCTTTTTTAAAAGTCTAAACGGTATTTAATATCTTTTTAAATTTTCTAAAGCCGTTTAAGGCAAAAAAATTGTTAAAAAGTCTACTAGAAGTTTAATTTACTGTCCTACAAAAAAATTGCCTAAGACGCAAGGTTTTTATACAAAAAGGATCGAAACTAATACGTGGTTACGTATGCCGTCGAACTCGAAAACGTATCAAAGCACTACGGCAGTTACGAAGTTCTGAAGGACGTAACTCTACGCATCCGCAAAAGTGAATTCTTTTCAATTCTTGGCCCAAGCGGATCTGGAAAAACAACGATAATAAAAATTATTGCAGGGCTTGTATCCCCGGATAGAGGTTGTGTAAAATTTAACGGGGAAGACTGCACGAATAAACCTCCGTACAAAAGAAATATAGGAATGGTTTTTCAAGATCTAGCTTTATTTCCACACTTAAACGTCTATGACAACGTTGCATATGGTTTAAGGATCAGAAAAGTTGATGAAAGAGAGATAAGAGAGAAAGTATTCAAATACCTTGAGTTAGTAAACTTAGACCCCAAAATATATGCTAAAAGAAAGATCAATCAACTCTCAGGGGGTCAACAGCAAAGAGTGGCAATAGCGAGGGCTCTAATTACCGAACCTTCAGTTTTACTGCTCGATGAACCACTTGGAGCTTTAGATTTTAAAGTAAGGCAACATATGGCCATGGAACTTAAAAGAATTCAAAAAACCGTTGGAACTACGTTTATATATGTAACCCACGACCAGAGCGAAGCTCTGACGTTATCAGACAGGATTGCAGTTATTAATTCTGGAAAAATAGAACAAATAGGAACGCCACAGGAGATCTACGAAAAACCAGCTACAAGATTTGTCGCTTCATTCATAGGAGAGATGAACTTCATCAGTGCGAGGGTTGAAAATGGAGAAGTTTTAAGTGAGATAGGTAAAGTTAGAGTTAACAAATTGAACGGATCTAGAGAATTTCTGATCTCTATAAGACCGGAAAAAGTGAGAATAAATGATTCTGCCGAAAACTCGTTTGAAGCGGTGGTTGAAGAGGTGAACTATTTCGGAAGTCACCTCCTGCTTAAACTAAAAGTTGGAAATTCATATCTTAAAGCCTTGGCACCATCCAGTTTCAGGATCAAAGAAGCGGAAAAGGTTGTGGCTGGTTGGAATAGTGAAGACGCAATATTGCTCGAAGCATGAAGCTGTCTCTTCCAGCGATAGCTTATCTAGCAATTTTTTTCTACCTACCATTTGCCATAGTGGTCGCTTACGGCTTTGGATATCCTGAATTTACTCTAAAACATTTCTACGAAATTTTCAATCCGATCTACGCGCAATTCTTTTTGAATTCATTAATAATAGCAGCAATTACAACGCTTCTTTGTTTATTAATAGCCTATCCCGTAGCTTACTACATCGCAGTAAAATCAAAAAAATGGAAAAACACACTTTTGATACTTATAATACTGCCCTTTTGGATCAGCTTTCTTCTAAGAACTTACGCTTTAATGGCAATTCTTTCAAAATTCGACCTACTTTTTACGTTTACAGCCGTGATAATAGGTATGGTATACGACTATCTACCTTTCATGATCTTACCTCTGTACGCATCTCTGGAAAAACTGAAAGTTTCTATTATTGAAGCATCCTACACCTTGGGTGCTAAACCACTCGAAACCTTCTACAAGGTAATAGTTCCTCTCTCCAAACCAGGGATGGTAGCTGGGTGTTTACTCGTTTTTGTTCCAGCACTTGGGGAGTTTGTAGTTCCAACAATGCTCGGCGGTGTTTCGATCACAACGCTTGGAACACTAACTTGGGATCTTTTTATAAAATACCACAACTGGTGGAGAGGGTCTGCATTATCTGTTGTCTACATGGTCATAGTAATTGCGGCAATTTTATATTACATAAAGAGGGTTGGGAGGCTAGAGATATGATCCTAAAAATCCTAACAATGGCTGTTTTTGCATTTCTTTACGTTCCAATAGTATATCTGGTCTTTTCATCGTTCTACGATGATGGGTTTACCTTTCGCAACTACGAAGCGATTTTAAATGATAGAAACGTAACAACTGCTTTTTTTAACAGCTTAAACGTCGCGATCTTCTCAACTTTGATCTCCGTGCTCTTAGGCACATTAGCTGCATACAGCTTTACAAAAAGAGGACACTTTTTGGAGTTTCTTTTTTATCCTCCAATTGTTATACCAGAAATAACCGAAGCTGTAGCTTTACTTTTGTTCTTCAAGATTTTAGAGTTTCCATTAGGCTACTATTCTGTTCTAACAGGGCACATAGCTTTTAACGTTGCCTTCGTTTACGTGGTAGTCTACGCAAGGGCATCCTCGATTGAAAAATCAATTGAAGAGGCATCTTACACTCTTGGAGCCAACGAATTTCAGACCTTCATAAAAGTGGTACTACCACTTCTAATGCCAGGAATCGTGGCAGCATCCCTTATCGCCTTTACACTTTCCTGGGATAATTTTATAAAAACTGCATTTACAACTGGACCCGGGTTCAACACTCTTCCACTTTTAATATGGTCCCAGGCAGCAAGGGGTGTCGTAAGCCCGTCGATAAACGCTTTGGCATCTTTAATGCTCCTGGTATCGATTCTACTGTCCTACCTTTACGTGCGGATATCTATCAGAGAGGAGTAATTTTTTTATTCTTAGAAAATCTGCTTTAAACATGGCAAAACTTAGCAGGAGAGACTTCTTAAAGGCAGTAGTAGTAGGAATTGTTAGCTTAAGTGGTGCAAAAATTGCAAGAGCCCAAGTTAAATCAGAAAAGAGCTTAAAAATTTACAACTGGTCGTACTACATAGATGAGACGCTTCTTGACGAGTTCTCAGAATATGCAGGAATACCGAGAAGTAAGATAGTTTACGATGAATACGATGATCCAAACGTAGTACTCTCAAAGCTTGAAGCAGGGAAAAGTGGCTATGATGTGGTCATTCTCCCAGATTACGTGCTTGATATCGCTAGAAGAAAAAACCTGCTTTTAGAATTGAACAAAAGTCTAATTCCGAATTATTCAAAGGTTGATGAAAAGTTTAGAAGTACACCCTACGACCCAGAAGGAAAGTACAGCGTAGTATACATGTGGGGTTCCACGGGGTTTGGGTATAGAAGCGATCTTGCAGAAAAAATTACAAGCCTGAAACAGATCTTTGATCCAAGCTACGGTTTCTTGGAGAAATACAAAAAGAAAATTACTATGCTTGAAGAACCAATGGAAGTGATTCTATCTTGTAAAGCATATCTTGGAAAAGCTCCAGACGACTGGAGTGATAGTACGATGAATGAAGTGAAAGAGGTACTTATAAAACAAAACTATTACTTGGCAGCCTACGCTGGAGCTAACGTATATTATGAGGGGCTAAAAAATGCCTCCATTTATGTGGCTCATGCTTATAACGGGGATATCGTGAGGCTTCAGTATGAAGAGGGACTAAAAGAGGTTAGCTTTGCTATTCCCGAAGAGGGAGCAACAATCTGGACAGATAGTATGTGTATTCCCAGAGATGCCGAAAACGTAGAACTTGCCCATGAGTTTATAAATTTCATGCTGGAACCTGAGATCTCAGCACGAAATTCTGAATACATAAAATATGCGAGCCCAGTAACAGAGGCTAAAGAATACATAAGCGAAGAAGTTCTTAACAATCCTGCCATCTACATACCCACAGAGCTTTACAGGAAGATGTGGTACACCCCATCCATAGACGATGCAACTAGAAGGAAGATAGAGAATCTCATGATAGAAGTTAAAGCGGCTAAAAAAGTCCCTGGATTTGAGATAGCACTAACTTTGGCAGGAATGAGTGCCGCTGCACTGAAGAAAAAGTTTTAAACTATTTTTACTAACTGCAATCTATTTTTAATTTTTTACTTTCATTTTCTATCTCTAAAGCCCTTCTTTTTATTGCTTCCATTTTTGCCTTCGTTTTTCTTAAATGTACAAACTGCAGTATACTAACCCCCACTACTAAGATCGTTGCTACTATCAAGACCTCCATCTAACCACCCAAAATTGTTTTATTTCAAACCTATTTAAATTTTTCTATAAAAATTGTAATAGTAATTATTATTATGAGACTCCCTTATTCCGAGAAAAATTTGGTCACTCGTAAGCCTTCTTTTTGAAAACCTGTTCGTAAGCTTTGCAGTAGGGACAAACTTTTCGACAAACATGTTTTGTAAATCCTCTCGCAATTTTGTTACCTCTCCTCCCTTTTGTACAGATGGGGCACCTCTTCTTGCAAAAATTCGCTTTCTTTACAATTTTTTCTTCAACCTCTATCATAATTTTGCCACAGCACTCCCAAACTAAATACCTTACCAAAAGATACTTCAACACCAAAAAGCACATAAAACGATTGCTCAACTTACTAAAAGCGGGGGTTGCCGAGTGGACAAAGGCGCTGGATTTAGGGTCCAGTCCCGTAGGGGTTCGGGGGTTCGAATCCCTCCCCCCGCATTTCAAAAGTTTTTATCCCCAGCATGACAAAAAGATGCCCAAAACCGTTATAATCTGAATTCAAGTCTAAAATAAAACAAAAAAGAGGTGGAAAGTTGAATCAAATAAAAAGATCTGTAGGATCGAGTAAATTTATGGTTTTCATTCTAATAGCTTTCATTTTAACAATACCTCCAACCTCTGCAATTGAACCCCAAATAGATTTTCATGTTTCAGTTGCTGGAGATGGAAAGCTTTATCTTGGCGATGATACTGCACTAACCCTCTTGATCGAGAACGAGGGAAAAATAGCCAACTTTCCTGCAAATGAGAACGCTTCACAACTTCTAACTTTGCTAACAACTGCTAAAGATGTGATAGTTGATCTTGAAAGCAGTTATCCGCTGCGTGTTGAAACAGCTAACGCACAAATAATCGGGGATCTTCCTGCTGGAAGAGTTGCAAGTGTCACTTTTAGAATAAAAGTTGATGAAAATGCTCTGCTTGGCGAATACTCGATTCCAGTTGAAATCAGCTATACAAAAGTTTCTCTCAACATCATGGGTTCAGATTACTTTATAAGCTATTCGAGCGGTCAGAAAGTTACAGAGTACTTTAAAATCAAAATCACAAAAAAGGACTACGATTTCAGTGCTAGGGTTGTAAGCGGTTCATTAAAGGCTGGAAGAGAAGGAAAGGTTGATTTGATTATAGAGAACGTCGGTGAAAAGGATATAAAAGATGCAGTAGCGATCTTGAACGTCTCTGCTCCGATTCTACCAAACCCAGATGCGAGTTCAACCTACATCGGCGAGCTAAAAGCGGGCGAAAAGATCTCGGTATCTTTTAAAGTCTTCGTGAGCGATAAAACGTTGAACCAAGATTATCCCGCATCGCTGATCATCAAATTCAGCACGAATTCTGGACAAATCACAATTTCAAAGCAGATCGGTTTAAGAGTTGAGAAAGAGAATTTATTCTCAATATCAAAAGTCGATAGCTTTCTAACTCCGGCGAAATCCATTCAGACTTCTCAAACCACACAAGCATTATCTCTTAGCCAATCTTCTTTGCTATCAAGCTTGATGCAAACTCAATCGCAAAGTTCAACACAATTCGTGACTTTAGCTTCGAGAGGAATTATAAGCGTTGAATTTGAAAGCTACGAAGAACTCCAGAATGCTGTTGCAATACTCTACTTTGATAACCAACTTCTTCAGCCAGAGAATGCCCCCTATTTAGGCGATGTTAAAAAAGGTGAGAAGAAGACTGCATTGTTCTATGTGAAATCTTTAGCTCCAACTGGGAGTTATCGGGGAAGTTTTTTGCTGAAATACAAAGATGAATTTGGCAATGAAATTTTTACTTCGCCTGAATTTGTTGAAGTAAAAGTGAGTCCATCGCTTATAGATGTTGAAAGGGTTGATTCTCAGTTGATTGTTGGCTTAAAAGGAGATCTGAAAGTTTTGCTTAGAAATGAACTCGACCGTGCTTTAGAGTCGGCAGACTTCTACATTTTTACCCCCTCGTTTATAACAAGCTTGAGTCAGAGCTCATACCTGCAGAAATTAGACCCAAATGATCTCGGAGAGCTAAAATTCAGACTTTCTGTATCTGAAGATGCTCTCAGTGGATATTACAAGCTTTACCTCCTTGCAAAATATAAACTTGGAAAAGCTGAAGATCTTGTAAGCATAATAGAAGTTCCCGTTTTCGTTGCACCGAAGGTTTCAGCCTTTGAAGTTCTTAGCGTGGATGGAGAACTTTATCCAGATTCAACTGGAGAGATAGCAGTTAAGATAAAGAATGCTGGAAGTACTGTTGCGAAGAATGCTGTTGTAGAATTGCAAGTTTCACCACCACTCAGCGTTGCTGGGATAAGCTCAATTGCAAATATGATCGGTGCATCTCAGCCGGGACTTTACTTTGTTGGAACTATGAACCCGGGAGATGTGGCTGTAGCTAAGTTCAGGATTGAAGCTAGCAAGGATGCTGCAGTAGGATTTTATCCCGCTACTATTACCTTGAGCTTTGAAAATGAAGACGGATACAAACAGAAGTCAAATCCTGTAACTGTTTCCATCGAAGTTAAGGAAAGACCACTACTGAACCTCGTCAGCATCACAACCTTGATCCTGATCTTTTTCGCAATCCTTGCAATTGTAAAATTTGCGAGAAAAAGAAGAAAAGCATGAACCAAAAGGATAGCTTAATAAAAAGCTGGATAGCATTCTTACCAGTAAGCTTTGGCTTGTTCATGGTTCTACTTGATGTTAGCGTTCTCAACGTTGCTTTGCCAAAAATAGCTGAAGATTTCAATGCTAAG
>CAYZIW010000038.1:0-12919 GCA_964478605.1 uncultured archaeon
CTGGTAGAGGAGACACTTACATAGGAAACTGGGTTGGAAACGGGGCTGAGGAGGTTGCATCAGTTTTTAAAAAATCCGGAATCCATGTAGAAGTTGTGAAAGATATAGAAAGAAGGATATGGCTAAAAGCTGCCATTAATGCAGTTATAAATCCAATCACAGCTCTATGCAGGGTAAGAAATGGAAAAATCATCGAAAACTTCGATCTGAACGTTTTGGCTAAAAAGCTAGCGATGGAATGCGAAAACGTTTTGAAGAAGATGGGTTATGAGTTTAAAGTGTACGACGAAGTAAAAAAAGTCGCTGAAATGACTGCTATGAACAGATCCTCGATGCTTCAAGACGTGATGAAGGGAAAAAAGACAGAAATTGATTATATAAATGGTGTCTTTGTCAAAAAAGCTACTGAACTCGGTTTAGAATCTACAGCTAACGAGATAGTTTGGAGGTTGATAAGGGCATATGGAGATAGTTAACATTCTGTTACTCTCAGCACTACCTATATCTGAACTTAGAGGCGGAATACCGCTTGCAATCTACTATGGACTTAGCCCCTTAACTTCTTACATGCTTTGCGTAGCTGCAAACATAGCTCCCATACCAGTAATTCTAATAGTTCTCGAAAAATTCGACTGGATCTTCAAAAAGATCCCGATAATAAATTCCCTCTACAACTACGTGGTAAAGATGGCTGAGAAAAGGAAAGGGGCGATCGAAAAGTACGGCTATCTTGGATTAACGATCTTCGTTGCTATACCTGCTCCAGTTACAGGTGCCTGGACTGCAAGCTTGATAGCTTTTTTGATGAGGTTGAACAAACTAAAAGCGTTCCTTTACATCTCTGCTGGAGTTTTTATCGCAGGATTGATAGTAACTAGTGCAACTTTAGGAATTTTTAGCATTTTTTAATTTAAATCCCATATTTCTTAGTATCTTTAAAACTTTTTGATTGCTTGTAGCAACACAAAAACCTTCAGCGTAAGCGTCTACCGCTTTCATAGCTGCTTCGATCTCATTTCCTTCCAACTTAACCCCATCTTCACTTAGAACTATCTCCATATTTAAAAGCCTGGCTGTATCACAATTCAGATCGCTCCAAGTTAGGGCATCTATTTCATCGATGCATCCAAGCCAGTAAATAACAACACCATCACCAAAAAGCTCCTTGTAGTGGGAATACTGTTTCGAAAAATATCTACTGTGAGAAATGATATCTCCAAAAAGTGCCTTGCTCTCTATCCATCTCACTTCCCGACCGTTCAATTTTACCACCTTCTCGAATAGAATATCCGGTGTTTTCCTATAGGTCTTTCCAATTTCGTGCTCAGTTTTGTATTCCACACCTAATTCGTCAACCAACTCTCTGAGAAGTTTTTCGCCCATCTTACCTCTTACAGTTTGTATTTTGGCTGCAATTGGAGAATACGCATAATCAGTCGTAACGGCCTTCCAAAGAATGTTCCTTAGTTCATCATCTTCAGCAACTTCTGGATTTCTGAGCGCTCTACTTATTTCCCTTGCAGAATATCCAAGTCCCTTCATTAAAAGTCTAGTCTTCATTACTGGAGGTAAAGAAAGCCATTCCGGGAATTTTTTCTCCCTTCTCCAAAGATCAACTATCTCAGCGCTCCTTTTAATGAAAAGGTGGTATTTTTTCCTAACGCTATCCATCCTTTTTTGGATGAGAATTGAATGAAGAAGAGCCCTAGGATAGGGCAGATAATCTAGACTTTTAATACTCTTCAAAGATCTTCTCAACTCAAAGTACTCATTCAGCTTTATTTTCATTGCACTTCACCGAGTAAACAAACAAAATTCTAACTCGACCTTTAAAAGTACCGGCATAACTCGTACTCATCCTGCTTTTGAATTTGATAACTTTAGCTAGTTTTGATAAATAGCTGCGTGCATCATTTACATCTCCAAAGTAGATATCAACCCCATTTTTTACTTTTTCTATCGTAACATCAAAACTTTCTACGATTTTCAGAGCTTTTTCCTCATCCTCTTTGCAAAATCTCAGCTGAATTATGCATGGATGTTTTAGCATCTACTCCCACCTTCTTGCACAATTCAAAGAGAGGACATTCTGAGCATAAAGGTTTTTGTGGTCTACAAACTGTTTGTCCAAAACCGACAAATGCTCTGTTAACTCTTCGCCACAGAGTCTTCGGGAAGATCTTTTTTAACTCTTCTTCGGTTTCTTCAACGCTTTTAGCCTTAACAATCCCCAACCTGTTGGCTATTCTATGCACATGAGTATCTACAGCTATCGTGTCATACCCCATTTCAATTAAAAAAACGTTAGCTACTTTTCTCCCGACCCCAGGCAAATTTAAAAGTTCTTCAAAATTTTCGGGGATTTTGGAGTTGTACTCTTTAACAATGATCTCTGCCAACTCTTTGAGTTTTCTCGCTTTCACTCGATAAAATCCAACATTCTTTATTAACTCCTCGATCCTTTTAACATCCATCTTAGCTAAATCTTTAGGATCTTTTATTTCGGAAAACAACTTTTCCAATGCTTCTAAAGTTTCTTCATCTCTTGTTCTTGTGCTTAAAATAGCACCAACGAGGACCTTAAATGGATTCGAAAGCCGATTTTTAAGTTTATAAACCGGTGCATCCCTCCTTAACGCCTCCTCCTCTATCACCTTTATTAACTCTTCTGGACTCATCTTTAAACTTACACTGAGAGTATATAAATACCAAAGCCTCGACAAATTTTTAAGAAATCCAGAAAAGAATTTTCTATGAAACTGTTTTTTGTGATGGATATAAAAAACGGGGAAGTTGTAGCTGCAAAGGGGGGAGAAAGAGAAAAATACCGCCCAATAAGGGAGGTGAGCCTCATAACCAAAAATTCTGTCCCACTCGCTTTATTGGAAGAAATAAAGCCAAAGTACCTCTACGTTGCAGACTTGAATAGGATTGAAGAGAAGGGAGACAACACATCTCTCATCAACTCGATGGCAGAAAAAGTGAGCGAATTGATTGCAGATTGTGGTTTTAGGAGTTGTGAAGAACTTGAAGGGTTGAAGTTCACACCTGTAGTTGGAACCGAAACCTTCGACATAACCCAACTGAATAAAAAATGTTACGTAAGCTTGGATTTTAGGGATGGATTTTTGGATGCTTCAAAAAAATTTTCAAACTGGCAAAGGGCTGTTGAATTTCTAAACACTCTTGATATCCTCGGAGTGATAGTTTTACCACTAAGAAATGTTGGAAGTCTAAACGCAAACTTTGATTTAGCAACCAAAGTTTTAAAACTTTCTGACCATCCAGTAATGCTTGGCGGAGGAATTTCTGACGTTAAAGATTTGGAGATTGCAAAAGATCTTGGACTCGATGGGGTTCTTTTAGCGACAGCCGTCCATCTTGGAAGAGTTCCTGTTGAATTGATCAGAAAGGGAATTTTCTAGCGATACATGTAATTTTCGCTTTTAACTTTTCCAAACAACTTCTGCATCATCCATACCACGTAAAGCTTGCACCTATGCACTTGCTTAATGGCATCCATGAAGAGGTTTTTATTCAGCCCATCAGCGTAAATTTCTCTTGTGAAGTTGAATATCTGTGGATCTTCAGCACTGGGTATTATCTGAAATCCTGTCTCTAAAAAAAGTAATGTAAACCTCATCTCCCAAAGTATCTCCTCTCTTTTTTCTTTGTTTAAAGTCATAAGAGCCCTATAATGTTCATCTGCTAACTTTATACCGCTTCCTATTATTATCATATCTTCTCTATTTTTTGGGAAAATAATATCTATAATCTGTTGGGAATTTGGCGGAATTTCGGCCAAAAAATGAACTCTAGCTGTATCATCCGGAATACGATCCTTATATATTCCCTCGTCGACAAGCCAGTTTTTTACCTTCTCTACCAAATCCATATTAAATCTTAAACGTTTCAACTTTAAGATTTTCCGTTTCGATCAATGCATACCTACCAGAAAAAGCCGGCCCAGGATTTACCGCTATGTACTCTCCTCTGTAGATTCCAAAAGCTTCATGTATATGGCCACAAATTATCAACTTGAATTTTTTCGCATGTTTTCTTATAGCTTCGCAACCAGCATTTACCCCTCTACTTGTAAGATCTAAAACACCTTTTGGCGGGCAGTGGGAGAGCAAAACATTGAAACTGTTTTCTAACTTGAAGTTTGAAATTATACTCTCAATTTGCTCATCTGTATATTCTGAAAGTGTCCTGAAAGGAGTTATTCCCGAACCACCAAGGCCGTGAAGTGTAAAATCTTCAATCTTTAAACTTCTCTTGTGAATAAATTCTATTGAATTCAACTCATAGCTTAATATCTTCTCGCTGTCGCAGTTTCCATGTACTGCATAACAGCGATCCACAAATTCAGATATGAGTTCATCTACCTTAAAAACATCTTCAGCCTTAAAGTTCGTTATATCTCCGGCGATCAGCAGAATGTCAAAATCTACATTTTGGAGGATCTTTTTTAGATTCGAAAATTGAGAATGGATATCTGCAACAGCTAAAATCTTCATATTTCAGATCACATATACTTCTCCGTTATTGGGGGCGTAAGCTTCTATTCCTATTTCGGTCTTTATCCATTCAGCAAACTTTTCAGGCTCCTCTCCATGAATTGCAAAAACAAATTCAGCCCCCTTGTCAGCTACTCTTCTAACGTACTCTTTGAGTTGTTCATCATCTCCGTGAGCTGAGAAGTCGTACTGTTCTACCTTCATCTTCAACTTTACAGTCCTTGTGCCAAGATTCAACATTCCACTTTTAAGTGCCATTGCACCGTTGGTACCATCGACCTGATAACCTGTAAGCAGTATCTTCGATTTTTCATCGTTATAAAGCCTTGAGATGTAAAAGAGTGCTGGTCCACCATTCAGCATTCCAGCTGTGGTTACAATAACGCTCGGCTGCTCTAATACCTCTTCTCTTTTCTTCCAGCTAATCGGAATCGCACTCTTTAACGCTTTCTTAAGCAGTTTAGGACTTTTTATAAAGTCAGGATACTTCTGAATTATTTCTCCAACTTCTTTTCCAAGCCCATCTACATAAGCAGTTATCCCGTACTTTTCGAGAATCATAAGAACTTCCTGAGTCCTTCCAACTGCAAAAGCTGGAACTATAGCGTGCCCACCATTATCGAGTGTTTGTAGTATACTTTCAACAAAAGCTTTTTCAAGTTCCTTTCTCGGAGGATGCTTGACTCCAAAATACGTGCTCTCTACTATTAATATATCAGTTTCCGGATAATTCGTTTCGGCACCCTCTAGAAGGTTAGTATCCTCAAGTCTTATATCCCCTGAATACAAGATGCTCAATTCCTTGGTTCTTACATGTACACTTGCACTTCCAGGAATGTGGCCAGCGTTAAAAAACGTGATCTCCAAGCCTTCGTGTTCCACGACTTCTTCATATTCGCACTCATGTATGTTGCTCTCAAACTGTCTTAATTCCTTCTTTGTATACGGAGGGGGATGCATAACCTTCATGGAGTCTCTTAAAAGGACTAGGGAAAGTTCTGTAGAGGGAGGAGTTATGAACACCCTTGGATTGTAGTACATCAAGTTCGGCGCTACACCTACGTGATCCAGATGAGCATGAGATATAACTACTGCCGAGGGAGATAAACCATTAAGGGGAAACTCAGGTGGATCGGAAGGTTTGATACCATAATCTAAAACTATCGAATCCACCATTACGGCTGATCTTCCTACCTCTTTGCATCCACCAAGGAATTTTATCGTCGTCACTCAAAATATGATATTGTTTCTGAATATATAAGTTTCGTGGATTCAACTTTTACAATTTAAAGTAAGAGGATCTAACTTACAAAAAATACTTCGTAATTTACGAATTGAAGAACTTTATAAGTTCATAATATTGGAAAGATTTATATTGAGCTTGACCAACTTTGATCGAGGGATAAGGATGTTTCGAGGAGTGGATTTTTACACAGTGGATGAACTTTTAACCAACGAAGAGAAACTTGTTAGGAATTCTGTAAGAGAGTTCCTAGAGAAGGAGATCTCACCGCTCGTAATCAACGCGTGGCATGAGGAAAAACCTTTAAATTTTAAAGACATTGCAAAAAGGTTTGGAGAACTTGGAATGCTTGGAACGTTCATACCTGAAGAATACGGTTGTCCGGGGATGAACTACATGTGTTTTGGATTGATATGTCAAGAGGTAGAAAGAGTGGATAGCTCCTTGCGAAGTTTCGTCGCTGTAACTTCTGGATTAGTTATGTACCCTATATGGCGCTATGGGAGTGAAGAACAGAAGAAAAAATACCTACCAAAACTTGCAAAAGGTGAGATAGTTGGCTGCTTCGGCCTCACAGAACCTGACATCGGAAGCGATGCAGGAAGCATAAAAACTACCGCAAGAAAGATAGGAGAGAGATGGATACTTAACGGAACCAAGACCTGGATAACAGAAGCAGATATAGCAGATATAGCAATTGTCTGGGCAAAGGATGTTGAAGATGGGAAAATCAAAGGTTTTATAGTCGAAAAGGGTACTAAAGGTTTTCAGCAGCATGCAATAACTAAAAAAGGATCGATGAGGGCGGGTGGGGTTGGAGAGCTAGGTTTGATCAACTGCGAGGTATCTGAAGAAAACAGATTACCCAATGCTGTAGGTTTAAGAGCTCCATTGAGTTGTCTAGACCAAGCGAGGTATGGAATCTCTTGGGGAGCGATTGGGGCAGCGATGGACTGCTTTGAAACGGCTTTAAATTATGCAAAGAGTAGAAAACAGTTTGGAGTACCAATAGCAGCGTTTCAGCTTGTGCAAGAGAAGCTTGTAGAGATGCTCATAGAAATAACCAAAGCACAGCTTGTTTCATGGAGATTAGGAAAACTGATGGATGAAGGAAAGGCTTCAACAGAACAGATATCCCTCGCAAAAAAGAACAACGTAAGGGTTGCAAGGTTCTGTGCAAGGACAGCGAGAGAGATACTGGGGGCAAATGGTATAAGCTTAGATTATTCTCCAATAAGACACATGGCAAACATCGAAAGTGTTTACACTTACGAGGGTACTGATGACATTCATACGCTGATTTTAGGTAGAGCAATAACTGGAATTTCAGCTTTTAGAAGAGATTTAGAACTTCCGAAGTAATTAATTCCAGAAATATATAAATCCAATTTTTACACCTTCAATTGCATCTTTGATCATTCCCAAAAACACCCATGAAGTCCGGGAGAGTATAACTATCAACCATAAATAAATATCCAAAACTTTTAAGCTCCCAATTTAAAAGCTTCCCTCTATCCCCATATTTTAAATTTAGGTTCAGTGGTAACCACTAGTTGCCGCATTTTTTAGAATCTCAGGTTTTTAGGAGGTCCACTCTTAGAGCTCTTCTAAAAAGCTTGTAAAATAAACTATCCTTTGAAAATACAACATAAAAAATTAGTGACGTACACCTAAGATGTAATTCTCCTCAAAGAACTGGTCCTCTTACTTTAACTATCAGCATAATTTGTCAAAAAGCGCTTTTCCACCTTCCCAACCTGCAGCATTATCATATACAGGTAGATATCTTTATTTTCTTCTCTTCTATAGAAGGCATCCCCAGCACTACCTACCCCCTCCCCCTTCATTTCCTGTGGAGATGGTGGAAAAGATTTTTCAGCAGTTTCAAAAGATTGAAATTGATTCTATCGGCTTTTAAAAAAGATTGAAGTGAAGAGATTAATGAAATAATAAAAATAAGTCTAAATCTTTGATTTTTAGAAGTTCGATTGATTTCAAAAGTTGAAATGGTGATCCAAACCAGATACGCAGCAAAAATCACTGGATTGTTCAAAACAATCTAAACTTCAACTTTGCTTTTCAACTTCATTTTGTCCAGCAAATTCTTTTAGAAGCACCTTTAAATCATTTAAACTGCGTGAATCAACTCCAAAGTAGGATAAAAACGCTTCTGTAGTTTTTAATATAGTTGAACGTCCTTTTCTTTCGCTGCTTATCAATCCAAGCTTTTTTAAATTTTTTACATGCTCATAGCATTTATTTCCTCTTATCTTAGCTAGTTTTGAAAGAGTTATAGGCTGTCTTGCTGCAATTACGGCTAGAGTTCTAATAGTACCTCTATCAAGCCCCTTCTCTGATAAGTTACCTACGTAAGAATAGAAATCAGGTTTCACCCTCATTAGATAGCCTTCACCAAGTTTTATTATCTCTATAGAACTTTCCCTTTCTGAGTAAGATCTTAAGAGTTCTGATACAGCTTTTTCTACCTCTTCTTTACTGGATTTAGTAATTCTACACAAATCTGAAATCGATACGGGGTCCGGAGAAGAGAAAAGTATCGCCTCTACAACTAGCTTGAGATTCATAAAAAAATTAAGTAGTTGAGATTTAAAAGAATAGGGTCAAAAGCTTCTGAGCTAAGCCCATATAAAAGTATAAAGCATCGGGATTCGACTGTATTTTTTCAGATGCCAAACTTATTTTCGTGCTTAACTTTGGAGAGGAAAGAATGTAGTCAAAAATGAGGTCAAAGATCTTCAAATTCCAGTAAGTTATTGCTCTAAAACCCTCTACAATCGATGTTGGATCTGTGTTGCTGAGTTTTATCAATTTAGCTGATTTTTCAATTAAGTTCTCCAAGCTCTCAAAATAATTCGTAAGAGTTTCGAAGATTTTATCTGTCATAACTACCACTTCTGTTTTACATTTAAGTAAGTTTAGAATTACATATATTTTTTCTACATAAATAGTAATTTCCAGCTAGCAAGTATAGCTAAAAAGATAAAAATAACTTTTCTGAACGATAAAAAACCACATCTTCACTTCTGTTCCTTTTTGACCATCTAAAGAATATCCAAACTTCTTAGGATTAAAAAAACACTCGAGATATTTCTATGTCACTTTCGAATATTTTCTCCTGCTTTATGTTTATCTTCCTCCTAAAGCAAAGATAAAGCACCGAAACATAGTAATCTACGAGTTTATCAATTTCTTTTATGTTAACAATAGAGAACAAAGTTGTAAAACTCACCCTCGAAAGGATCTTATTTATCTCGCTTTCAACTTTCGTAATCGTCTCCTCTATACTTTCCGGATGAGGATACTGCAAAGGTTCCTCTACAAATTCTTTTTTCACTTTTTTCCTTTTTTTTCTCCTGTTTTCGATCTCTTCCGCTTTTTTAAGTTCTTCAATCAAATCTCCAAGAGTTACTATCTTTCTCACAGCTTTTCTAACCTCTAAAACCTCTCTTGCAAAGTTATCTGCATCATCGAGTAAAAATTCATTCGAAGTGAAGTCTAACGCTTGAAACTCTTTTTCAACTAAAAAGTTTTTATCTAATTCGGTGTCTAAATCATTTTTCACTTCTTGGTTTCTAGTTATCTCCATAATTATTGCTTCGGACTTCATTCTAACAAGTATTGCTGCATATAACAATACTCTACCAGAAATTCGAAGATCCATTTTTTTTGCTTCTTCAAGCTTTCTTAAAAATTTATCCGTGACATCAATAATATCTACACTCCAAGGGTCTATTTCTCCAGCTTTTGCCATCTCTATGAGTACCTCTATCGGGTCCTCTAAGTCACGAGTTTTATTCCAGTCACTATCGATGAATTGTCACCTCCCATTGTAACACCTACTATAGCATCAGCGTTTTCAAGCATGGGTTTTCTTAGGGATATTACTATAAATTGAGCATCCTTTGACATCCTCTTTATCATTTTTGCGACTCTACCAACGTTTACACCATCTAAAAACATGTCCACTTCATCGAAGGCGTAAAAAGGAGCAGGTCTGTACATCTGAATAGCAAATATTAAGGCCAATGCTACCAAACTTTTCTCCCCACCACTCATGGATTCAAGTTTTTGAACTGGTTTATTGTTAGGTTTTACCTTTATATGTAAACCGCTAGAGAACGGATCGTCGGAATCGAGATATATATCCCCCTCACCGTTTGTTATTTCTTTTACTATTTCAATGAAATTCCTTCTAACAGCGTTGAATACTTCGTAAAAGACTTCTCTCTTTTTCTGCTCATACTCATTGATTTTTCTAATTATATCCTCTCTTTCTCTTTCTAAAATGCTCCTTTTATTTATCAGATCCTCCCTTCTTTTCCAAACGTCTTCATACTCCTGGATTGCTTTCAAATTAACGTCGCCAAACTTTTCAAGCTCGGATAGTACATTTAAATACTCTTTTTCAACAATATCCTTTTCCGGAATCTTCTCTGGAATTGTAATATCTTCGAAGTTTTTGAGTTCAGAGATTAGTTTTTCTAGCTTTTCGTGGTATAACATAAATCTGTTTTCAAGTTTTTCGACTTCTTTCTCTATTCTAGCCTTCTCCTCTTCTAGTCCCTTCAGTTTACTTAACAAATTATCTCTAACCTCTCTAAGTTTCGAAATTTCAGAATGTAATCCTTTTTCCTCTTCTTTAAGTCTTTCCAGCTCTTTTTTAATTCTTTCTTTACTCTTTTCGTTACTATCGATCTTCAGTTTAAACTCTTCAACTTTACCGCTAATTTCAGATAGTTTCTTTTTACGATCGTTCAAGCTTTTTTCAAGTTGAGTTTTTTTGAATTCGAGAGTTTCAAGCTTTTTTTCAATAGATATAAGGATTTCGCGATACTTTATACTTTCCGATCTTAAATTATCTGCCTCAAAGAGGAGTCTGCTAACCTCTACTTTCCCAAGCTTTTTCTCAACAATCTCAATATCTCTCTTGTAGGCTGCAATCAACTCATCTAGTTGAGATATCTCGTTTTCTATATTTTTAAGTATTTTTAGCTTCTCTTCTCTATCTTTGTTCTTTTCCAAAATTTTAACCCTCATTTGTTCAAGTTTCTCCGTATTCTCAGCTAGTTTTTGCTTTTCTAGCTCGAGATCTTTCGATGTATCAGAGATCTTCTGTTTTAAATCTTCAAGATTGTTTCTATATTCTTTTCTGATGCTTTCAAGATCGTTAAGTTCTTTTAAAAGGGCTTCACGTTTTCTTTGGAGTTCGATAACTCTATTTTCGAGTTCTCTTTCGCTTTCAAGGATTTCTTTAGATATGAGAAGATTTCTTTTTTCGCTACTACCGCCCGTCATCAGTCCACTTCTCTCTACTAAGTCTCCATCCAAAGTAACCATCCTGTAACCCTTATCCATCAACCTCCTCGCAGTATCTACAGTATCAACCACAAGAGTGTCACGTAAGACAAACTCAAAAACTGGTCTGAAAGTTTTTTCACAATTTACAAGGTTTACAGCGTAACCTATAACCCCTTTTTCGTTAAGGATAGACTTATCTAGTTTTAAACTGTATTCTTTTATCCTTCTTAACGGTAAAAAACTCGCTCTTCCAGCTTTTATAGCTTTCAAATACTTGATTGCCTCAACAGCAACATCTTCATTCTCCACAACTATGTACTGTAAAGCACTACCCGCAGCAGCTTCTATAGCGTTCACGTATTCTTGGCTCACTTCGCCAAGCTGAGCTACAGTGCCGTGGATCCCCAACAGCTCTCCCCTTCTTTTGGCTTCAAGTATCGCTTCAACCGACTTAGAAAAAGTTTGCAGAGTGGAAAGTTTTGCCCTAATTTTGGCCAACTCTATCTCAGAATTTTTAAGTTCCTCCTCTAAATCTGAAAGTGAAGATCGTACTGAGAAAAGTCTCTTATCAATTTCGGAAAATTTGTTTTGCAGATTTTTGTACATTCCATCGAGCTCTTCCAATCTACTTTTAAGTTCTGAAACTCTTTTCTCAAACTCGTATTTTTTCAAAGTGCTCTTTTCAGTTTCCAAGCTTAAATTATCAATTTCTAATTCAAGCATTCTTAGAGTTTCCACCAACCTGTCCTTTTCTCTTAATTTGGAGAGTTTCTGTTGTTTTAACTCTTCTAATTTTTCTTTTTTATTAATCAAGTTTTCTTTCAATTCCTTGTTCTCCCTTTCTGCGGCATCTATTTTTTCCTGTAGCGCATTGAGCTTTTTTTCTATCTCGTGTAGAATTTCAGATGTTTGAACCCTTTTAATACTATTTTCTTCAATTTCAGACGTTGTTTTTTCTAACTCTCCTTTTATGTTTGAGATCTCAGCAAGTAGGGATATATTTTCAGAATCAAGTCTCTTTATTTCTTCGAGGTATATTGAATTTGTTTTTTTGATTGTTTCTAATTGACTGGTTAGTTCTAAGATTCTAGAGTTTATCTCTAAAATTTTACTATCCCCTTTGTTAGAGATCTCCTTTGTTACTCTCTCGAGTTCTTTAGCTAGTTCTGAAGCTTGAGAGATTACCTGAGATAATTTAGCTGTAGTAGCATCCTTTTCAAATTCAATTTTTTTTATTTCATTCTCAATTTTTCGTTTTTCGCCCTCTACATCTAAGTATCGATGCACTTTCAAATAATATTCAAGCTCTTTTCTAATCTCTAGAAGATTTTTGTATCTTAAAGCCTCGTCTCTATCCCTCCTCAACACTTCAAGCTGCTTCTCTATCTCAGAAAGTATTGCATCTATTTTTTCAATATCTCCTCTAACTTTTTCAAGTTCTCCCAAAGCTTGTTCTTTTTTTTCATCAAATTCAGATATACCAGCTATATCTTCGATTATCTTTCTTCTTTGGTATGGCGACATCTCTATAATTCTTGTCACATCTCCTTGCATTACTATGTTGTACGCCTCGCTGTAAATACCGTACTTTTCCAGCGTTTTGTGTATCTCAGCCAAACTGCTTGGTTTTCCATTCAAGTAGTAGTAGCTGTAGTAATTTTTGTCGGTCGTTTTAATTTTTCTCGTTATCTCGATCTTGTTGTTGTTGTCGTTGAATATTACTGATACTTCTACGTCTTTTCTTCCGTTGTGTATCAAGTCTGTCAGTCTATCGGCTCTCAACTGTTTCGTTGAAGTTGACAGTCCAAGGCAAAATAGTATCGAATCTACTATGTTA
>CAYZIW010000039.1:0-11875 GCA_964478605.1 uncultured archaeon
CCCCCCCCCCCCCCCCCCCCCCCCCCCCCCCCCCCCCCCCCCCCCCCCCCAACGAGCTGGAAATTCCAATAACTTTTCAAAACGAAGTTTTTGGATTTTTAAAGATAACTTTTCCAGAATGGTTTGTTTTAGACGAAGAGATAAGAGAACTTCTAAAAATATTGGCATTAGATATAGGAAAAATTTTTGTTATGAAAAGATATCAAAAAATAATAGATAAGGCAATTTTTACGTTAAAAGAAGCTGCTAAGGATTTTGCGATACTTGTTGATGGTATAAGAAACCCTTTAGCAGTGATATATCTCCATTCCGAAATGATTTCAGAAAAAAATGTTCAAGAACATATAAAAATGCAGGTTCAAAGGATAGAACGATTGGTCATGAAGATAGAAGAAAGTTGGAAAAACGTCGACTATTTAGAGGCAGAATTAGAGAACTACTTTAAAAATTGTTTGTGATAAAATATTAACGACTATTTTTTTCTTTGTACGGATGAAAGATTGCGGAAATTATCTTCTTTTCAGCGGATCGGAGTCTTTTTACGAAGGCATTCTTTGAAACGCCATGCAAAGCCGCTAAGTCATCTAAATTTCTTCTCCTTGGGAAATCGTAGTATCCCATTATGTACGCCGACCTTAATGCAGAATACTGAAGTTTTGTAAGATCCTTCAAGGCTTCACTTATAGCTGCTAGAACTTCCATCTCCTCTAATACCTTCGACAACACTTTTAGATCTATCTCTTTGATTTTTATAACCTCTGTACCGCTTGTCTTCTCTATTTCGTTCTTTAAATTTTTGAGTTTTATAAATTTTTGTCCATCTTCATCGACGTGTATTAAAAAAGTCTCCGTCCCTTCGACAACCTTAAGAGGATATATCACTCTACCCAAGCTGTTAAAAAGTTTCCAAGCTTTAGTGGTTGTTATGTCGTAGCTTACCTGTATCTCGTTTTTTGATTTTGAAATAAGCTGGATGTTTTGAACTCCGGAATGTTCTATTGCATCCAGCGTTTTTGTTGGTTCGCCTGAGTATTCAGCATAAATTCGACAGAAGTTGCCCTTATCCTTTACGTCGGTTATTACTATCTCTGAATCTTTCAATCTTTCACTTATCTCGATGTTGGAGCAATCTTCTTGATGAACTTTTACCATGATTAATCCTGCCATAATGATTCTACGCTCTCTCTTTATTTAAAACTTTTAGGTTACATATCTACCTTTCGTTTTATCTGTGCACTTTTTTAATGTAAAATTAACAGGGGTCGGGGGGTGAGAGTATGGAACTGGTAACTTTAGCTTTGTTTGCAGTGGCACCGATAGTTGTTGTCTTAGTTCTCATGGCTGGTCTTAGGATGTCAGCAATGAAAGCGATGCCAATAGGCTGGCTTTTAACTGTGCTAATAGCGTACTTCTTCTGGGGAGTAAAGGCGAATTGGATAGCTGGAGCTACAATAAAAGGATTTTTGAATGCTTTGGACATTATGCTTGTCGTTTTTGGAGCAATATTTTTGTACTACAACGCAAAGCTGAGTGGCGTTCTCAATAGCATAACTGAATCGATAGCAAAAGTTTCAAAAGATAGAAGAGTACAGACAGGTTTGGCATTTTTACTGGGTGCATTCTTTGAAGGTGCTGCGGGATTTGGAACGCCCGGGGCTATTGTAGGTCCGTTATTGGTTGGCATTGGATTTCCACCTTTGATTGCAGCGGCTCTTGTGCTCATATATAACTCCTCTCCAGTATCTTTTGGATGCGTAGGAATACCAGTTTGGGGTGGTCTTGGGGCGTCCCTTGATAATCCCGTGGTGCATGCTACACTAGCTGAATACGGCTACACTCTGAAAGATTTTCTTTATAAAGATATTACATTATTAACTGCGACGCTTCATGGCATACTTGCTGTCTTTGTCCCACTACTTGGTGTCACTTTTATGGTAAAGTGGGGAGGCGGAAAACTGAAAGATGTAAAGGATGTTGTTCCAACGCTCTTGCTTGCAGGACTATGCTTTGCAGTACCTTACTGGACAATAGCTAAGTTTCTTGGACCAGAGTTTCCCTCTCTGCTCGGAGCAGCGATCGGACTTTTGATCTATGTCTTGCTACTTAAAAAAGGTTTTGGTGTTCCGAAGAGAGTCTGGGAATTTTCCGAAAAGTATGAAGCAAAAGAAGAGTTCACTGGCAAAAAATTTGGATTTTTGGCTGCCACACTACCCTACGTTCTTGTAGCCTTAGGATTAGTTGTCACAAGGGTGATTCCACAGGTGAACAGCTTTGTAAACAGCGTGGGTGTTATAGTAGTGTCTAACATCTTAGGTACAAACCTTTCTCAGAGTTACAAGCTTCTCTATAGTCCAGGTTCGATATTTATAATAGCAGTCCTAATATCTAACCTGATTCTTAAAGTGGATACCAAAACTACTTTAGAAAGTTTTAAAGTATCTTTGAAAGCTGTTGCACCTGCTGCAATAGCTTTGATGTTTGCAATAGGCTTCTCACAAATTATGATGACTTCTGGAAATAACGTGTACGGATATCCAAGCATGCTGAGGGCGATGGCAGAGGCTTTAGCATCTGCAACTGGTCCGGCATATATACTGGTTGCAGCCTTCGTAGGAATCATCGGCGCATACATGGCAGGTAGCAATACAGTCTCCAACATAATGTTCGGAGGATTCCAATTTGAGGCTGCAAGTGTTGCTGGATATCCGAAGTCGATTATAGTAGCACTTCAAAACGTCGGTGGAGCGGCTGGAAATATGATTTGCGTACACAACATAGTTGCCGTCTGTACAACTGTAGGTATATTAGGAAAGGAAGGAGTAATATTAAGGAGAAATTTACTACCTTGCGCAATATACGGTATCGCCGCTGGAGTAATAGCAATAATATTGCTAGCTCTTGGAATTCCAAAAATTTAAATTTTTAATTTAAAAAATTATTAAATCTTTAGATATTTCTTTAACGCCCTTTGAGCACGTCAATTGCATAATGCGTTTAAGTTCCTCCCTCAAAATTTCGAGAACCTTATAAATCCCGTTTTCAACTGCTAAAGCATAGACTATAAGCCTACCCACAAGTACAAAGTCGGCACCAAGTGCAAGAGCTTTGAAAACATCCGTGCCATATCTAAAACCGCTGTCAATTCCTGTAACTGCAACTTTTTCTATTTTGCGCAGTACTTCAAGTGGTGAAACTGCAGAATCCATAACTCTTCCTCCATGGTTCGACAATACTACTGCAGAGCAAAAATCCGCTAAGGTGTAGTAATCTACTTCACTTAAAACCCCCTTAGCTATAAAGGGTAACTTTGTGGTTGAAACCAGATCTTTAAGCTCTTTTTTTGTAAAGTTTTTTGTTCCACCGTAGTCCAATATGGATCCACCGATCTTCACGCCTGCAGATGAATCTATATCTACACCTATGGCGAGAGCTTTCGATCTTTCTGCCTTTTCAATTTCGTTTAAAATTTTTTTTCTGTCGCTTAGAGGTTTTATAATCCACACGAATTCTTTTTCAAATTCTTCTACATCTTGCTGAATAGGATAACCGAGCCAAGGAACAACACCCGCCATCCACGACTCTTCAACGATTCTTCTGAAGCAGTTCTCATCTATAGCCCTTATAAGTCCGGAAAGCGGTGCGGGCATAACGGGTAAGGCGATCTTTTTACCAAGAAAAGTGGTCTCTGTTGTTACTTCAAATTCGCAATCGCTAACCAGATGCATTTTTATTGCGATCGAATCTAAAATTTGTCTGTTTCTTAAAGTGCTAATCCCTCTTTCTGTTCCACCTTCAAGTACTTTAAGATTTACACCTTTCTTTTCTAATTCTATCTTTGCTTCTGAGATGAATTCATCGATGGTTTTCATGTGAGTAGTTGAGCATTTTTGCTTTTTAAGTTGATAGCTAATATGTAAGCCAAATATTTCAATAATCTTTTGAGTTAAAAAAATCTATGGATATTATCCAGGAAATATCCAAGATAGTTGGAAAAGAAAACGTGAGCAAAGATTTGATCGTTCTTAGGCTTCACAGTATGGATGCTATTAAAAAGAGTGGAAAAACGAATCTAGTCGTTTTTCCCGAAAATACTGAACAGGTTTCTAAAGTGATGAAGTTCTGTTATGAGAATAATATAAAAGTTTATCCTCAGGGAAGCTCTACTGAACTGAGCGGTTCCTCCATTCCGGAGAATGGCCTAGTTTTAAATTTATCAAAAATGAATAAAATAGAAGAGATAAATATACTTGACGGTTATGTGGTAGCTCAAGCTGGAGTTAGACTTTTGGAGATAGAGGAAAAATTGAACGATTTTGGTTTTACTTTTCCTGTAGATCCTGGATCTTTAAGAGCTGCAACTGTTGGAGGAGCAATTAGTACTGGTGCAGGAGGGATGAAAGGAGCAAAATATGGAACTATCGTCGACTGGGTTTTGGGTCTTGAGATAGTCATGGCCGATGGCAAGATTTTGAATGTAGGCTCCAAGACATTAAAATGTCGTCAAGGTTACTATCTAACGAAACTTATAGTTGGAAGTGAGGGGACTTTAGCTGTAGTAACAAAAGCCATCCTTAAAATTATTCCAATGCCAGAAAATATGGTTTATGGATTGGGCATATTTAGAAGTCCGGAAGATGCGATGGAGGCTGTTGTAGAGATCAAAAAAGCAAAATTATTACCAGCGGTGATGGAATTTCTGGATTCAGATCTAGTAAAAGCTGGAAGAGATATAGTTCAGCTGAAAGAGGAAGGAGATATGCTGCTAGTTGGAATAGAGTGCAACTTTGAAGCTAAGGATAGAATCGCCGAAAAGTTGAAAGAGATCTTGAGAAAGAATGCATTGGATGTAGAGGTTGCAAAAACGACAAAAGAAGCAGAAGAAAGAAATCTTCTAGGATTAAGAAGGGCTTTCTATCCTTTAGCTTTAAAATTAGCTTCGCATGATTTTGGGACTAAAAAGCACCTCGTTCTTATCGAAGACATTGCAGTCCCTGTTTCAAGGTTGCCTCGAGTTGTAAAAGATATAAAAGCCTGCGCTGCGAAGTATGGATTCAGGGTTCTTATAGCTGGACATGTGGGCGATGGAAACCTCCATCCAACGATATGGACCCTCTTGGATGATAGCGAGATGATGAGAAGGGCAGAGAGCTTTTACATGGATGTAATGAAGATCGCACTTGAGAACGAAGGTACTATAAGTGCAGAACATGGAATAGGGGTTATGAAAAAGAAGGGTTTGGAGATGGAGATGGGTTACAGAAAAAGTGAGTATGCTTTAGAGCTTATGAGAAAGATAAAGTCTGTATTCGATCCTAAAAACATTCTGAATCCGGGAAAGGTGATTTGATGGTTGAAGAACTTTTGAAGAACATCTCAAAATGCTCATTTTGCGGTTTTTGTGAAATTTCTTGTCCAACAAGGTTTTTAGCCAAAAGGAATTACACACCAAGAGGCAGGATAAATTCCATAATTGTTTTCGTTGATTCAGAGGCGAGAGGCGAAAATTTGAAATCTGAAGAAATGCTCAAAGGTATTTTTACTTGCTTGGGTTGCGGTGCATGCAAGATTCACTGTCCAGCAGGAGTTGATATCCCGGAGGCTGTCAGATCTTTTAGAGCTAAGCTGAATAAAAATAAATATGGGGTGGTAAAATGATCGATCCCAGCTTAATTGTCGATTTACTTTCAAAAAACGTTCTTGAGACTGGAAATCCTCTTGGAGTAAGTAATGAAAAGATAAACAACTGGTGGAAGGATACTAAGATAAAAAGCAGAGGAGAGTGGTTGTTTTTTACGGGAATGCTTTATCAGCTTACACCCTACATTGAATCCCTTGTTAGTTATCTGGAAAAATTGGAGAACTCAAAAATTCAGTCGATTTTGAAGTTTGCAGGTTCTTTTAGGTTCTTGACTTTTCCAACACTTAAGCTGATTACACCAAAGAAAAGTGTTGAAGAAGCTAACAGAATCCTGAGAAATATATATTCGCTGCTTGATTCAAGTATCGACGTTTTTTACATTCCAGAGCTTGATACTTACAACGGAATCCTGCTTTACGATTACGGAGATGATGAGAGCTTTGCAGCACATGCAAAATTCGTCGTTAAAAAACTGAAAGAAGCGAATATCAAAAAGATAGTAACGGCCGATCCACATACCACCTACGCTCTTAAGATCCTATACCCGAAGTTTAGTGAAGCTGATTTTGAAGTTAAAAGCTATCTGGAGCTCATAAATCCTAAGAAGGTTTCGAAGAACGAAGAATTTGTTATTCACGATCCCTGTTATTACGGAAGATATCTGGAGATCTCAGATTTGGTGAGGGAAAAACTGAAAAAAGCTGAGATAAATTACAAAGATGTCAGATATAGCAAAAAGCTGACTAACTGTTGTGGTGGGCCGATAGAAGCTTTAACTCCCAAGATATCCAGGGCTGTTGCAGAACTTAGAGCCAGAGAACTCGGAAATTTTAAAATATTAACGATGTGCCCTATATGTTTGGCAAATCTACGAAGAGTTAATGTCGATGCCATAGACATTTCAGTGGTGTTGTGCGATGAATTTAGCAGAGCTGAGTAGGTTTGTCGAAATCCTCCGAAGCCGTAATGTAGAGGTGATCGTATCTACGGATGCCCATAAAGAGCTGCAAAATTTTAAGGGGAACGATTTTGTCGTTACTAACGCCCTAAGTGCGGATGAAAAGACAGGACTAATTTTTATGGGTGGATTTGAGAGTAAAAAAGAAGCTTCGCTCGCAGAACATCATGTAATAGTTCTTAAGGCTGAGGATATTAAAAAGGACGCAATTTCAGCTTATAGGCTCGCATCTTCAAAATCAGACTGCATATTCGCCTCAAGTAGCCCATCAAAAACTGCAGATATCGAGGGAAAAACAGTTTTCGGAATGCATGGACCAAGAAAGCTTACTGTAATATTGGAAATTAAAGAGGAGGTATAAAAATGGATATATATGAAGCCTTAGCTAACAGCTCCATAAGAAACGGAATTCTGCGCTCTCTTGGAAATTTAAGTCCTCAGGTGGAGAAAAATCTTCAGGAGCATCCATATTTGCTTGAATATGCGGAAGAGTTAAAAAAGGCAAAAAGTGAAGTTATGGAGAACTTCGATTTCTGGATAGATAAGGCTTCAAAAATTCTGCAAGCTAAGGGTGTTGAAGTCTTCTACGCAAAGGATGCCAATGAAGCTAGAAATATCGCAGAAAAAATTGTTGGATCCAATAAAATTGTAGTAAAAGCGAAATCGATGGTTTCTGAAGAAATTCATCTCAGAGAACATCTCGAAAAGATGGGCAATGAAGTTTGGGAGACAGACCTTGGAGAGCTAATAGTTCAACTTGCAAATGATAAACCTATGCACAGCGTCATTCCAGCTTTACATTACTCTGAAGAGCAAGTAGCGGAAATTCTGAAAAAAATTGGAATTAGCGGAAAAAATGCTGAAGAACTTGCCAGAGGAGTTAGAAACTTTATGAGAAAGAAGTTTCTTAATGCGGATGTTAGTATATCTGGTTGCAACGCTTTGTCAGCGGAAACGGGAAGGATTTTTCTTATAGAAAACGAGGGGAACATCCGTTTATCAACCACTCTTCCGAAAAGGTATATTGTACTAATAGGTATTGAAAAAATTCTGCCAAACGATGAGTTGGCTTTAAAAAGCGTTCTAGTTCAGGCAGCTTTCTTCGGAACTTTTCCCCCAACCTACATAAACGTGAATGAGAAAGTGGATGGACAGGAGATGTATGCGATCTTCATTGATAACGGTAGAAAAGTTACAGAATTCAGAGAACAGCTATTCTGCATTCGTTGCGGTAGATGCCAACTTGAATGTCCAGTATTTCAAAACCTCGGTAATGTATGGGGTGGTAGCGCTTACGGCGGACCTATGGGTATTGTTTGGACAGCGATAACTGAGAAGAAATCTGAAATCTGTTTTCTATCCACACTCTGTGGGAAATGCAGGGAAGTTTGTCCGATGAAGATAAACATACCAGAGATGATGAGAAAAATCAGAAAATTGTTGAAAATCAGCTTTAAGGGTTAACTTCAAGCCTTAGGTAGTAGTCCCTATACTTTTCCCTTAGCAACCTTTTGTTTATCTTTCCAACACTTGTTCTTGGTATTTCATCGATAAAAAGTATCCTATCTGGTATCTGCCACTCCGCAAATTTTCCTAGCAGAAATTGCTTGAGATCTTTTTCTATAACGTCCTTTGGCTTGCCTTTGTATTGATCCTTCAGTACCACGAGAGCTAAGGGTCTTTCACCCCATCTTGGATGTTGTACTCCTATAACTACGGCTTCAAGAACGTAAGGATGCTTCATCAGAGTAGTCTCCAAATTCAGGCTTGATATCCATTCTCCACCGCTCTTTATCAGATCTTTCAATCTGTCAAGGATCTGGAAGTAACCAAGCTCGTCTATTGTTCCAGCATCGCCAGTTCTCCACCATCCATCTTCCGTTACACTCTCCTTTGAGCGTGGGTCTTGGTAATATTCCTTTATAACCCAAGGTCCCCTGACCCAGAGCTCTCCTACGCTTTTTCCATCCCATGGGATTTCTTCGCTGGTGGATGGATTGACAAGTTTGGCCTCTATGCCAAAGATTATCAAACCCTGCTTCTTCATGTGCTCCCACTGAGCTTCTTCGTCCAGCTTTAGTATCTGCGGTTTGGCTATGTTTATCGAAATGAGAGGGGTAGCCTCAGTTGCGCCGTACGCATGGATAACTTTGGCCCCCATCCTAGCGTAACCCCTCTGCATAGCCAGCGGAGGCTCGTTTGCACCGCTTACTAGCCTTAAATTTCTAAGATCTATGTTGGGCTCGATTCTTCTAAAAACTTCAAGCATCGGTATGAGTATCGCCGGTGCTGCAGGAGCTATCGTAACTTTTTCATTTATTATAACATTAGCTAAATGTACTGGGTTGTACATGCCTGGTAATACAAGTTTAACACCGAAGGCTGGGCAGGCAAAGTGAAAACCCCATCCGTTCACGTGATAAAAAGGAACGATCTGCAAGAAGACATCCTTTGGATTTAAAGATAGCATATTTGCCGAAACAAGCATGTGAAGGATTAATGCTCTGTGCGAATAAAAAACACCTTTCGGCATACCTGTTGTTCCCTGTGTGTAGCAGGCTGTGGCTGCAGATCTTTCATCTATCTCTGGCCAGCTCCTTTTCTTTGGATATTCTTTTATTAATTCTTCATAATAATAAACGGGCTTCAGTTTTGATGTTGGCTCAGATTTATCAGACATAATCACGAAGAATTCGAAGTTGTGCTTCTCAGCCAAAGCTTCTGCTATCGGAACTAGCGTCTCATCTACAAATAGGGCTTTTGAATTTGAATGCTTTACTATGTACGCTAGCTCATCCCTGTGAAGTCTGGAGTTCAACTGAACCAGAACAGCTCCAACGCCAGAAACGCTGAAGTAACTTTCGAAGTATCTATGATCGTTCCAGCCTAAAATTGCTATATGGTCCTTTGCGTTAATACCTAGATCTTCAAGGGCGTTCGCCATCTTGCAGACCCTTTCGTAGATCATAGAGTAGTTCATCGCATAAACTCCACCGCCTTGCAGAGTTCTGTAGGAGATGACTTCCACTTCATCGTGAACTTTTGCCGCGTGTTGAAGGATCTTGTGCAGATTTAGCTGGTATTCATCGTTCATCGTAGAAGGTGTCCCATCAATAATTTTTCTCATATTAAATATTGGAGATTTTCACTATTTAAGCTTTACCAAAATTCCAGAGCTATGGCTTAGATTAATAAATCTCTAAGCCCTTAACGTGATTTCGGTGTGGGAGATGAAGGTCTACGGATACAACAGTGTTTCGGAAGCTTTGAAGGCAAAGAAAGTGAACAAGATATATGTGGCTAAAGAAGAAGGGGATTTAAAGATCAGGAACTTGATCAGCGAAGCCAAGTCAAAGGGTATACCTGTTTACACTGTTGAAAACCTTCCGGGAAAGATAGCTGCAGACGTATCTCCGATAACTTACAAGAAAGTAGACGAAATCATGAGAAAGGCTTTGGAAAATAATGGATTTATTCTCATACTGGACAACGTGACAGATCAGAGAAACCTTGGTGCATGTATAAGAACTGCCGAATTTTTTGGTGCAGCTGGAGTTTTGATACCAAAAAGAAGGGCTGCACAGATTAATGAAGGCGCTGTAAAGACGTCAGCTGGTGCCGTTTTTCACATGGACATTGCAAGAGAAGAAAATCTAGTTTCTGCTATTAAAAAGTTGAAAAAATATGGATTCTATATCGTCGCAGCAGATTTAGATGGAGAAAGGTTAGAAATTGTGAACTTCTCTTCTCCACTCGCTCTTGTGGTTGGAGGGGAAGATAAGGGAATTTCACATCATATAAAGAGGAGATGCGATTCGATAGTAAGAATTCCTGGATTAGGTAGAGTAGAGAGTCTTAATCTTTCCGTTGCCGCTGGGATACTGATGTACGAGATCGCAAAAAAATTAAACAGGTAGAGTTTAAAAGATCCCATGAAGCTTGAAAAGATAGATATATTGAATCCGGAACAGAGGTACCAAGTAATCATTGGCCAGGCAAATTTTACGGTTTTTACGGTGGATGATCTGTTCAGGGCTCTTTTGACTTCGGTTCCGAACATCAAAGTAGCGGTTGCGATGAATGAAGCGGCACCAAAACTTGTCAGAGTGACGGGAAACGACGAAAATTTAAAAAAGATTGCAGCAGAGAATGCGCTGAAAATAGCTGCAAGTCACGTATTTGTTGTAGTCACATCGAATGCTTTTCCAATAAACGTTCTCAATACGATCAAACTGCATCCAGCCGTTTGCAACATCTTCGTAGCCTCTGCCAACCCAATACAGATCATTGTTGCAGAGACAGAGCTTGGAAGAGCTGTACTTGGAGCTGTAGATGGTAGTGCTGTAAAAAAGATAGAGAGCGAGGAGGAAAAGAAGCAAAGAAGAGAGCTCTGCGAAAAATTGGGCTACAAGGTTGAGTGAATCTATTTTTTTGGGATGATTATTGAACCATCTCTTCCCCAAACCTCCATTCCATCTCCTTCAAAAAAGAGTTTAACAGTCAGTGCAGATATTATGGCATCTATTTCGTCGTGATTCATTTTTTGAAAAGATTTTGGAATTTCAACAAACCTTTCGAGTTCTTTTCTGATCTTTTCAGCTTCCGATTTCTTTCTCTTCTTAGCCTTTGGAGCTATGTCCAAAATAACTCTCGTCGCGTAAGGATAGACCTCAAAGACTCTAACACCTTTTAATTTCAATTCTTTGGCGATCTCCATACCCTTTAAAGATATTTTTTCAAAAAAATTCGCTTTGGGTGGAAAAAGTCTTATACCCATTGCTATCAACTTCCGTTCACATTCTCTGTAGCTTCCTGAATCCGGAAAGGAGAGTGGAGCATCGATGCCTGCGGCTTTTAGATCTTCGAGTTTTAGTTCCTCGTACTCTCCCACCCAAAGAACTTTATCTGTAACAACCGCGGCCACGCACTTCTTGATACCAACATCTATCCCGCAGTACATGGAACAGCCCATACTTAAAATAAAAAAGACTTTTGAAGTAATTATCTAGATATAAAAATAAAAATTTAAGTTTTTTGTTTAAGCTTTTTAATCTCTTCCTCTTTTAAAGCTCTCCTCAAGATCTTTCCAACAGCCGATTTTGGCAACTCTCCCCTGAATTCAATGATCTTTGGAATCTTGTAAGCTGCCAATCTTTCTTTGCAGAATTCTACTATGTCTTCGCTTTTGACCTTCCCCCTGTACTCAGGCTTTAGTACAATGAAGGCCTTAACAGTCTCTCCTCTGTACGGATCGGGTACGCCAATCACAGCAGCCTCAA
>CAYZIW010000040.1:0-11492 GCA_964478605.1 uncultured archaeon
AAGAAGATACACGAGTTCAGCGAGAACATACTGAAGATAATTGCCGAGAACTTCAGGTTGAATATGAACTAAGTCTAAAATAAAATTTTTAAGGTGATGTAGATGGATAGGGCCACGCAGGTCATAGTTTTCAGGCTTGGTGACGAGAGATACGGAGTTGAAATATCTCAGGTTAGAGAGATAATAAGGCCAACTCAGATTACGAGAATTCCAAACGCTCCAGACTTTGTTGAGGGTGTGATAAACCTGAGAGGACAGATAACAACGATAGTAAATCTAAGAAAGCGTTTTGGAATGGAAGCTAAGCCCATAGATAACGATACGAGGATAATAGTCGTTGAACACGACAATGCAGTGATAGGGATGATGGTCGATTCAGTTAATGAGGTCAAGTATCTGAGCGAAAAGGAGATCGAATCGCTACCATCGATAATAACTTCGAGAAGTGAGGTGAAGTTTTTGAAGGGAATTGGAAAACTTCCCGATGGTCTGATGATCCTCATAGACTTAAACAAAGTTCTGAGCGATGACGAGGTTGAAAAGTTCAGATCATGAAGGCTCTAAAACTGAGGGCAGAGGTACACGAAAAAGGGTGGAGAGAGGTGGATGTTATTATTAGTGATAGGGAAATAGTCTTTGAAAAAAATGCTATTCCTCTTAAAGAGATCGAAGATATTGAGATCGTCCAAATTGACGGAAAAGAGGCCATTAGAATAAAAAAAGAGGTTGACTTCTACTTCAACTTCAAAGAAAAGCAGAGAAGCGTGTTTCGCTATTTAGCCTTCAATTTAAAGTCTGACAGGTTTGCAGTTTATTTTTTATCTCCAGCTTTCCGTGGAGGAGTTTTTGTAAACACTTCAAAGTGGGAGAAGGGATATTTGAGCGTAACAGAGAGAGCTATCTGGTTTTTATCACCAACAAAGCAGCTAAGGATTCCAATAGACGCTATAGGAAGTGTAAAAGGAGATATAAGAACTGTGGGCAAAAAGGAGAGGAGAGTTCTTGCAGTGACGCACATAGATGGAGGAGAGGTGGTTGTAAGTTTCGTTCTCTGCCCGGAAACGACCTTGGAGATGCTTCAGGAGTATCTAAGAAAGATAATAAACTTGCAAAAACCCAAAGAAAAGCTTTCAGAAATTGAAGAGCAGGTTCTGCAGATGGTCTACACGGGGGTTGATTCAAGCAACATAGAATCCATCCTTGGAATAAGCACGGACGAACTGAACGCTATATACGATAAACTGATATCCTTGGGCTTGGTTAGAGTCGTTAAGGTTAGAAAAGAGGTTGAGCTTACACCGAAGGGTGTGGCGATTGTGAGCGAGTTAGTTGAGAAGGTCTCAAGGGGTGGTTAAATTGGTTCGCGTACTTATTGTTGATGATACGGCCTTTATGAGGAAGCTCTTGAAAAACATACTGTTCTCAGCAGGCTTCGATATAGCCGGCGAAGCGGAGAACGGAAAGCAAGCAGTTGAGCTTTACAAGCAACTAAAGCCAGATGTTGTGACAATGGACATAGTAATGCCGGAGATGAACGGAATAGATGCTCTGAAGGAGATAAAAAAGATCGATCCTAATGCAAAAGTTGTGATGTGTACAGCTGTGGGTCAGGAACAGATGGTTAAAACTGCAATAAAGTTAGGAGCAAGAGGGTACATCGTCAAGCCTTTCCAAGCGGCGAAGGTGGTTGAGGAGCTTAAGAAAGTGGCTGGAACATGAGGGTACTCGTAGTTGATGATTCGGCCCTCATAAGGATGGCCCTCTCCGAGATACTTTCAAAGGCAGGATTCGAAGTTGTTAGTGCAAAGAATGGCAAGGAAGCGGTGGAAAAAGTTCTAGCTCTTAACCCGAAAGTCGTTACGCTAGACATAAACATGCCGGTGATGGATGGATTAACAGCCCTGAAGCTTATAATGGAGAAAAAGCCAACGCCCGTAGTTATGCTTAGCTCCCTTACAAGGGAGGGAGCAAAAGAGACGATAGATGCTTTAAAGCTCGGGGCGGTAGATTTTATAACCAAACCATCTGGAGTTGTTCCAGATCTGGATTCTATAAGGGAAGAGATCGTAAGCAAAGTAAAAACCGCTGCAGATTCAAATCTAAACGCTTTAAGATTACAAAATTTGAAAAAAATCAAGCTAGGAGTGGTGAGAGGAACCTGGAAAAAAAATAAAAGTGTTTGTGTTTTAATTGGCTCTTCAACCGGTGGCCCTTCGGCTTTAGAAATGGTAATTCCTCGCCTACCTGGAGATATCCCGGCTCCTGTTTTTGTAGTACAGCACATGCCCTTGGGATTTACAAAACAGCTTGCGGAAAGACTTGCAGCGATTTCGGAGGTGAAGGTGAAGGAGGCTGAAGATAACGAGAGGGTGAAGGAGGGTATTGTTTACATAGCTCCCGGCGGTTATCATATGAAACTGAAGAAGATCGCTGAAAACATCGTAAGGATAAAGATAGTCGATGATAAACCCGTAAATGCTGTGAAGCCTTCAGTTGATGTAACAGCTGAATCCATAGCAGAAATTTACGGAGGAAACTGCGTCGCTGCAATTTTAACTGGTATGGGTTGCGATGGTGCAAGGGGTTTCAAGAGAATAAGGGAACTTGGAGGTTTGACGATTGCGAGCAGTGAAGATACATGCGTTGTTTTTGGGATGCCAAGAGCTGCGATAGAGATAGGAGCAATCGTTTCAGTAAAACCTGTTTTTGAGATTGCCGAAGAGATAGTTCGTTTTTTGGAGGTGAAACTGAATGAATGAATTTGGAGATATGCTGCAGGAATTCATTCACGAGGCAAAGGAGTACTTAGATACAATGAACCAGGAACTTCTGAATTTAGAAAAGGGGGACTTCGATGCTGTCAATGAGGTATTCAGAGCTGTTCATACAATAAAGGGAATGGCTGGCTTTATGGGGTTCAAAAATCTTGAAAGTCTATGCCATAAACTCGAAAATTTGCTTGGAGAGATTAGAGATGAAAAGATCGAGATAAACAGCAACCTTGTTGACATACTTTTAAAAGCCGTTGATAGGATCGCTGAAATAATAAATTCAGTAGAAAATAATAAAAAAGATGAAATAGATATTTCAGATATCCTTTCTTCCCTTGAAAGCTGGAAGAAGAGCTGCAAAGGAGATAAAGCTCCTGAAAATCAAAATTTGAATGTAGACGCTGATTTTGTTATCGAGGTCAAGATAGCTGACGATTGTATGATGAAAAGTGTTAGAGCAACCCTCGTTGTCGAATCTCTAAAAGAACTTTGCAAAGTTGTTTCTGTTGTGCCTTCCGAAGACGAGATGGACTCAGCGGATTTTGATGGTAGGTTTAGTATTTTGGTCAAAGGTGATAGCTCAAAAATAGATGAAGTACTTGGAAAAATAGCAGAAATTGATTCCTACAGCATAAAACCGTTTTCTATTCAGGAACAAATAAAGGAGTCCAAAAAAGATTCAAGAGCTGTTGAAGAAAGTAAATTGAAAATTGAAAAGGCTGAGATAAGGGAAAAAGAGGAAGATAGAGAGATAGTCCAAGAGAAGAAGAAATCGGAAAGTGTAAGAGTGAACGTAGCACAGCTTGACAAGATAATGAACCTCGTAGGTGAGCTTGTTATTGGAAAGGGCAGGCTTCTGCAGATAGCTTCACAGTACGATATAGCTGAATTAAAAGAGGCTGTTTCAATACTGGACAGAGCTATAACGAACTTGCAGGATGAAGTAATGCGCATAAGGATGGTGAAAGTTGAGAGAGTTTTCAACAGATTTCCGAGGATGGTAAGGGACCTTGCAAGGAAGTTGGGAAAGAAGGTAGAATTTACAATGGAAGGGCTTGACACGGAGCTCGACCGAACCGTGCTTGATGAGATGACTGACCCGCTTATTCATCTACTAAGAAATGCAATAGATCACGGAATAGAGAGTCCCGAGGAGAGAAGAGCTTTAGGTAAGAACGAAGTTGGTAAAATAAAGATATCAGCAAAGAGGGAAAGGAACAACATAGTAATAGAAATAGAAGACGACGGAAGAGGAATAGATCTCGAGAAAGTGAAGAAGAAGGCGATAGAGAAAGGCTTGATAAGTGAGAGTTCCGCAGCATCTTTAAGCAACGAAGATATCATCTCTTTAATTTTCCTCCCTGGATTTTCGACAAAAGATACCGTAAGCGAAATATCTGGCAGAGGAGTTGGAATGGACGTTGTAAAAACAACAGTTGAAAAACTTGGAGGAAGTTTGAAGGTTACTACAAAGAAGGGAGAGGGGACAAAAATAAGGATCCAGCTTCCGCCTACTATAGCCATAATAAAAGCCTTACTTGTGAATGTTGGCAATGAAACCTATGCAATTCCAATTTCAAGCGTCGTTGAAGCTTTATATGTGGATAACACAAATTATAAGGTGATACACGGAAATCCGTTTATAATAGTGAGAGACAAACTTGTTCCGGCTTTTAAGATAAAAGAAATTTTTGGAATCAGAAATGGAAAGATGGAAAGAGAAGTCGGTATTGTGGTGGAAAAAAACGGTGAAAAATATGCCTTAATAGTTGATTCGATTTCTGAACAGCAGGAGATAGTTATCAAACCTCTAACTGGCTATCTCTCGAAAGTAAAGGGGTTTAATGGCATAACAATACTGGGCGATGGTAGAGTCGTGCCGATTTTAGATATCTCGAGCCTTATTGGAGGTGATAACTTTTGAAGGACTTAAGCAATCTGAGTGAAATGGAACTGGATGCGATAAAAGAGCTCGGAAACATAGGTGTTGGAAAAGCTGCGACATCCATTTCGAGTATGCTGGGCAAGGAGATAGACATGAGTGTTCCACAGGCGAAGATCGTTGCAATTTCAAAACTTCACGAGTACATAGATTCCGAATTTCCCGTAGCCGCTGTAGTGACGGCTTTGGAAGATATGGAAAAGGGAAATTCCGGTTTTCTTTTCGTGGCTTTTCCGAACGATACTCCAGAAAAGATCTGTCGTATTCTTCTGGGAGATATAAGTGAAGATATGGTCGAATCTTCAGTTATGGAGATCGGAAACATAATATCTTCCTCCTTCTGCGATGCAATTGCAGAATTTTTGAACACGATTTTAATCCCTTCTCCACCAAACTATGCGAAGGACTTCGCAATAGCCATACTTCAAGTTATTATTGCTCAACTCGCTGAAAAAAGCGATTATCTAATCGTATTCGAAGCAGAAATATCTGATAAGGATGATGCAATCGAGATCTTGATAATACTCGTACCAAATGAGAAGTTCATGGGATACATCGCAGAGATGCTCAACATGGTAGGTTGATATGGGCGAAATAACAGTGGGAATAGGGGAGTTCAGGGTTGCAAGGGGTTTAGTACTGAAAACTATAGGCTTGGGAAGTTGTATAGCACTCGCACTCTACGATCCTTTTAAAAAAGCTGGGGCTTTAGCCCACGTAATGCTGCCGAAATCCCACAACAGTGTTAAGAGAAGTGCAAAGTACGCTGATCATGCGGTGGAGATGATGGTTGAAGCAATGGAGAACATCGGCTGCAGAAGAAAAGATATGATCGCAAAGCTTGCTGGAGGTGCGCAGGTTTTCAAGCAGATGACTTCAGACATGCTTCGGATAGGAGACAGAAACGTTGAAGCTGTAAAAGAAGTTCTGTCGAGTTTTGGAATAAGGGTTGTATCTGAAGATATCGGCGGGAGTTCTGGAAGAACGGTTTTTTCTATACCATTGATGGGAGAATGCTCGTAAAATACAGCAACGGAGGGGAGTTATGGATATAAGCGATCTAGCTTTAAGAGCGATCGTTGATTATGTAAGCAGAAGAGGGGGAGCCGATCTCAGCGGATATAGAGAGAGCTACTTAAAGAGGAGGATAGAATACAGGATGAAATCTGCAGGAGTCAATAACGTAGAAAACTACCTTAAGCTGCTCAGAACAAGCGATGAGGAGATCAAGAACCTCCTAGATGCAATAACCATAAATGTGACGGAGTTCATGAGAGACAAAACTCCTTTCGAGAGTTTCAGAAAAAATGTCTTAAAAGAAATTGCTGAAAGAAAAAGAAAGAGTGGGAGCAACATAATACGGATATGGAGCGCAGGCTGTTCTTATGGAGAGGAGCCGTACAGCATAGCTATCTGTGTTATGGAGGAGCTGACTAAAGATTGGAGGGTGACAATATATGCGACGGATATCGACGAGAACTGCTTGAATTTTGCAAAAAACGGAATTTATGAGGAGAAAAGCATCCTAAACTTAGATCCGAAGATCACAGAAAAATACTTCGAAAATATAAATGGAAAATTTAAGGTTAAACCGATTTTGCAAAGGTTTGTGAGGTTTAAGAAGCATGATCTGATAAAAGATCCACCGATCTCGAAGCATTTCGACGTAATTTTTTGTAGAAATGTAATAATATACTTCAACGATAAACAAAAAGATAAGGTTTTTGCCGATTTTTATGAGTCATTAACCAGCGAGGGTTATCTGATAATTGGAAAGAGCGAAACGATTCCGGAAAAGTTTAAATCCCACTTTGATTGCATCAATTTAAGAGATAAGATTTATAAAAAAGTTTCAGGTCGATAGGCAGCAAAAGATTTTAATGCATCGTGTCCGTTCTTCCTAAGTGGGATCAGTGAAGTTTGTTGAACTGTTACTAACTGCTGAGATATTCAACAGATTCGAAAACCTGAGTGAGGATGATATTCCGAAAGAGATTAGAAAGATCTTCTACACCAGAACAGGAATAAAAAGACCGCTTGTTGTAAGAGAAGACATGGCTAAAGTTTACGCTAACGATTTTGATCCAAAGCTGCCATTTGTAGATTTTAATCCACTAACAAAACAGTACAAGCTAACTTCACTCGAACTTGCAACGAAGTGGTTTGTTTCAAAGGGGGGAGAGATGATAAAGAAGAACCCCGTTCTTGCCTACTACTACCAAAATTACGATTCTTTGCGAGTCTCCTACGAAGAGGCAAAAAAATACACCTTACCCAAGCACGGAGATAAAGAATGGCTTCAAAGCATAATAAACGAGCTGGAGAAAAATGAGGAAACTAGAGAGATGTTAAGTTTGGTTAGAGTCTTTTCTCCCGAAGAGATACCGGTTGACTTCAACGAAGTAGCACTCAGCGAGGAACAGATAGAAGAGATAAGAAAAATTGAGGTTGCAATATCTGAGAGGGAATACCTGAGAAGGATAGGTCTTGTAGATATCGGCAAGCTTTTGTTCATCGGTCCACCGGGTACGGGAAAGACTACGACGGCCAAGGCTCTGAGTAAAAAACTCTATCTACCACTCGTGGAGGTTAAACTGTCGATGATTACGAGCCAGTACCTTGGAGAAACTTCAAAAAATATTGAGAAAATATTCGAAATCGCAAAGAAGCTTTCACCGTGTATATTGTTCATCGACGAGTTTGATTATGTGGCAAAAACTAGGACAAGCGATGAACATGCAGCGATTAAAAGGGCCGTAAATACCTTACTAAAATCGATAGACGAAATAAACCTCGTAAATGATGGGGTTGTTCTTATCGCTGCCACAAACCATCCCGGACTTTTAGATCCAGCTGTTTGGAGAAGATTTGACAAGATAGTTGAGTTTCCTGAACCGGAGGAGAAAATAAGAAGGAAGCTTTTTGAGATATTCTTATCAAGAATAGACGGCAATTTCGATATAGAAGAGCTCGTAAAAGCTACTAAAGGTTTTACAGGGGCAGATATAAAACTTGTTGTTAGAGAAGCTGTTCTTAAGGCTCTACTAGGTGGTAGAAGGTCCCTTAATCAGACGGACCTGCTGAACGCAGTGGAAGAAGTTAAAAATAGGCTGCAGCTAAAATCTGCAGAATATGAAGGTTGTTCTATTAGGGACGGGCGACTCACCGGGCACACCGGTTATTAATTGCCACTGCAGGACTTGTGAGGATGCCAGAAGGAGAGGGTGGGAAAGAAAGAGATTTTCAATTCTTATACAGGATTCCAATTTAAACATACTCATCGATACCTCTCCCGATTTAAGAAGGCAGCTCCTTGAAAACAAAATAGAGAAGATAGACGCTGTGATATGGACACACTGTCATTACGATCACTTTGGAGGATTTGGGGAATTTTACAGAGTTCAGGACAACGTCAAAGTATACACAACTCCCCAAATACATGATGCGATAAACAAATACATGCATTTTATATCTTACGAAGCAGTAGAGGTAAATCCATATGAAAAATTTGAGATTGGAAGAATAAGTTTCGAACTTGTTATCGTCAACCATCCACCCGTAGATGCCGTTGGTGTTGTTGCAGAGTGTAATGGATATAAGATCTCAATAAGCGGAGACACAAATATAAAAATTCCAGAAAAATCAATCGAAGACATGTCTTCTCCAGATCTACTTGTTGTTGATGCCATAGCCCCTTCCGGAAAGTTCAGAAAACACATGAATGCATACGAAGCTCTACAACTTTCTAAGAGGCTAAAGGCAAAAAGAACCATTTTTTCACATATGAGCCATCTCTTTCCACCTCTCGAGGAAGCAAAGAAGATATATCCGATTGGTGAAGACTACCAAAGCTTCAATTTCGGTGATGGGCTTGAAAAGTTTCTTGGGGATTGACGTCGGCGGGGCGAACCTTAAGATCGCTCACAAGGACAAAGCAGAGATAATATACTTTCCAATGTGGAAAAGAGCAAGAGAACTTGAGAGCTTGCTCAAAAACATCTCCAAAAAATACGATGCGATAAAAGCAGGAGTTGTGATGACCGCAGAGCTTGCGGATGTATTTGAAAGCAAGAAAGATGGCGTAAACTTTGTTGCAAACGCCTGCAAGAACGCATTCGAGGAGGTTGTTTTTTTGGATATAGATGGTAACCTAAAGGACAGAATAGATGATCCCCTTAAATTTGCCGCAAGTAACTGGATTGCATCGTGCAAATTTCTGATTTCTGAAGGGTTCAGAAACTTTCTGTTCGTTGATATAGGTTCCACGACAACAGATATCATACCGGTTACTGATAAAATAGAGGCCGCAAAAACGGATTACGAGAGGTTGAAGAGAGGAGAGATGTTATATTTCGGAATTCTAAGAACACCCGTATTCTACATATTAAGAGAATTTGAGAATGCAAAGCTCGTACCCGAATATTTTTCGATAACAGCAGATGTTTTTATATTAACAAACGATATAAGTTCTTCAGATTACACATGCGAGACCCCAGATGGGAAAGCGAAGGATAGATTTTGTTGCATGAGAAGACTTGCAAGATCACTTTGCTGCGATGTTGTGGAGATTGGAGAGGAGAAGATAGAAGAGATGGCATTCACGATTAAAAAAGAAATGGTCAAAGAGGTTTCAAAGGCAATTAAAGATAAAGTCGAGTACTATGGCTTAAAAAAGGTATTCGGATGTGGTATTGGAGAATTTTTAATTAAAGAAGCTTGCAAAAATCTTTGAATAGAATGCGTACTGCTTTCCTCAATTTACGGAGATTTTTCAAAGATTTTCCCAGCGTTCGCGATGATGAAGCTCGTTGAGAAGCTTTAGATTGAAAAGAACTTTGCATGAGTGTTCAGCGTAGCAGGATAAGTTGAAAGCTTCAATGAAGTTCTCTGCTCCAACGTACATTCCATGCCCCCTTACAAAAACAACCTTGTTTTTTGCAAGAACGCTCGCTATCTTATCTGCAAGCTCTTCACTACCAAACTCTCCTTCTACAACCTCTATACTTCCAAAGTAAAGCTTCCCCTCCAAGTCAACGGGTTTTATTTCCTTCTCAACCATACTAAGAACTACGTTGTACACCCCGTGGCAATGGATCACGCATCTATGTGAACTTTTTTCATAAATCTTTTTATGTATAAGTCTATCTCTCGATGCGAATTTGCTGTCTACTTCCACAAAGTCCTCATCCCTTAGATCAAAAAGTACGCAGCCCGTTTTGGTTACGTATACTTTCTCATCTTTAAAACTCATGTTTCCACTTGCGCCATCGATCAGCTCTGCATCAAAAAGGAGTTTGCCAACTTTTTTCGCATCCTCAATCATGTTTCGCATCACGATAGTTAGACTTTCGCCACATTAATTAATCCGTCGATTAAGGTGAGAACAATGATGTGCGAAGATTGTGGTGGCACGGGTTACATTGATATCGAAAAAACATGTGAGACTTGTGGGGGAAGTGGAAAGGCTAAGTCTTTCGACATGAAGATGATGAACGAGCTTACGAGGGAACAGATGGAGATGTTTTTAAAAGGCATTTGCGGAGTTTGCGGGGGAAGTGGAAAGGTGAAAAGGCAGATACAATGCAGAACCTGTAACGGTGCTGGAGCTGTTAAAAAATGTCCCATCTGTGGAGGTAAAATTTTTGGAGATTACGATGTTTGTCAAAATTGTAAAAGAAAGCCTTACGCGTTAAAACTTCGTAACTCGTGCGGAATAGAAGATATAAGGATAAACAAAATTTACGTCGGAGTTGTGCAATCTTTGACGGACATAGGGGCTTTTGTACAGCTAAATAAAAGACTTAAAGGTCTGATACACAGGAAAAATTTTTCTGGATACACTTTTAAGCCAGAAGAGGAAGTTATCGTGAAGGTATCAGGTATAAGTCCAAGCGGTGAAATAGATCTCTTACCTGTGAAGATGGAAAGCTATACAGTGGTGGAAGTTTCAAAGGATGTTGAAGTTGTAAAGATCAGAGAACTCGAGAAAAAAGTGGGTAAGATCGTAGAGGTAAGGGGAATCGTTACACATATAAAACAAACCGGTGGACCAATTATTTACACTATACTCGACGGAGAAGCAAGCGTAAATGCAGCGTATTTTGATATCGACAAACCTACTGAGGTTTCTGTGGATGATGTCGTAAAGATAGTGGGGATAGTTAAAAAGAGGGATGCAAAGCTTCAGGTGGAGATACTGGAGATTGAAAAACTTCTCGGCGAAGGAGCTTATGAGATAGTAAAAAAGGTCAGAGAAGAAATTGAAAAAGCCTGCAAACCAGAATTCAAGGGATTTTTGATAGAGAGCGATGTTCTAGAAAAGCTTAGGGATGGAATGATGGCTGTAGTTGCTGAACTGAAAAAAGCGATTTATGAATCCAGGCCAATTATAATAAGGCACCACTGGGATGCCGATGGCACTTGCGGTGGTGTAGCGATTGAAAAGGCTTTATGCGAACTTGCTGAAAAGGTTCATGGAGATAGCGAGGCGAAATACTATCTCGTAAAAAGAAAAGTTTCGAGAGCTCCTTTTTACGAACTTGAAGATCTCGTTAAAGATTTAGACGAGAGTTTGGAGGATACAGAAAGATACGGTGACAAGATACCCCTCGTAGTGTTGATTGACAATGGATCTGGAAAAGAAGACATTCCAGCAATAAGTCAATTCCTAGCTTTTGGTGCGGATGTGATAGTAATAGATCATCATTTCCCAGATCCGGAAGTTTATTCATACGTTTTACATCACATAAATCCATACAAGGTCGGAGGAGATAGTAGAT
>CAYZIW010000041.1:0-5118 GCA_964478605.1 uncultured archaeon
CTGGAATAAAGAGCTTCTGGAGAAATTAAGAAGCATAATGAGAGAGGAACAGTTTGAAAAGATGTTAAAGGGCGAGAGGTATAAGAAGAGCCCTGAACTTGTCAGAAAATTCGTTGAAAAGCTTCCAGCAATCGAAGTTCCAACGAAATATGTTATCTTCAAGCCTTTGAGCAAGGTTGAAGAAAAGCCAGAGGTTGTTGTGTTTATTGCAAATCCGCATCAGCTGTCTGCATTGGTTATACTTGCGAACTACGCAAGTGAAGACAACGAGAACGTGATAATTCCAATGGGAGCTGGTTGTCATCAGATCGGAATTTATGCTTACAGAGAAGCAAACTCTGAAAAGCCACGAGCGGTTGTTGGGCTCACAGATCTTGATGCAAGGCTTAATGTGAGAGCACTGCTCGGGGATAATGTTTTTACCTTTGCAGTGCCATATAAAATGTTTTTAGAAATGGAAGAAAATGTGAAGGACAGCTTTCTTGAAGTTGGAACCTGGGTTAAGCTTTCTGAGTTCGTTTGAATCATATTTTTAATCTTTCAACTTTCAATAGGATCTCTAAAGGCTGGAAACAAAAAAATTGGTATCGTTTTTATGTAAGATTGAAATGATTAAAGATTCTATACTGTTCTGCCCATAACTTCTCTGGATCGGCTGATTTTCTTTTCAAATCCTTTTTAGCAAGTTTTACAAAACTGCGAGTCTGGCATCAAATCTCTTACCATACAAAAATAATTCCCGTGAAATAGTTTAGGCCTTCCGTTTAAGACTTTGATTTTTAAACGACCTCAAATATTTTCACCTTTCCAAATTCTTTTAACAGCTTGAAGTGAGTCAAATTTTCAGCGTTCTCTACTTGGAGCTTGTAAAGCATCGTTTTATTGAAGAAAGCCAAGAGTTCTTTCGTTGTCATAATCTCTGGATTATGACCAGCTATTTTCATTATATTATGGAATTTTGTCCTAGTAGTATTTTCAAAGATTCCCATCTCTTCAGCAGTGATTACAAACTTTACACCCCTCCTCTCTATGATCTTCATAGCTTCCTCTTCGCTTTCTGCAACGAAGAATTTCGCTGCATCATCTGCTCCAACTTGGAAATTGTTGCAAACCACAGCTTTCTTCGCTATATAAAGTATCCAGTTCCCGTAATCCCACCAACTTAAAACACTATAATCTGGCTTTTTGTAAGCATTCAGATAACTTTGCTCTTCAGCATTCTCCTCCAACCAGTTCAAAGCATTTTTCCAATCGTTGCTCAGATCAAAACTAACGATGGACATTACAATGCATGGTGCTGCAAGGATCAGCAGAAATGCAGAAACAATTAAGTGATCCTTCTTGGTAACTACCAATTCTTTTTTCTTCTCTTTAGCTCTTTTAGCTTTGCTCATTTTTATTTCTCTGTTCTCAGTTTTGGAGAAAATAGGATATTCAAGCCTTTCGAGTATGTTGCAAATTGTATATGAAGCAAGAATAGCTGACGGAATTGCAAGAACCTCGGCAAATCTTAGCTGGAGAAGCGATAAAACAAACGATAGAAGAAAGAATGCTACCAAGAATCTATTTTTAATCATTAAAATCGACACTAAAGCTAAGACGAAGAAAAGATAGCCAGAAGAGCCGATCAGATCTAAAATCTGGAAAGATTTTGCCTCACTTATGGTTGAGAGATAGGTGTCAATTCCAAAAACGTAGTTAATCCCAGATCTAAGAAATTCGAAGGCAGTTATTGGTGTAAAGTATGCAATCAGAATGCAGAACAAAGAGGTCAGGATGTAGTAGTTCGTAACGTTCTTTATTCTGTTCTCATAGCCTTTAACATAACTGCCGACGAGTAAGAAGATGGAAAAAGCTAAAAAAGATAAGCCCATGTAGTAATTTTGAATAAAGGAAAACGCCGGAATGAGATTTGAAATTGCCAAAACTCTTAACTCTTTAACATTAAAGTGAATCAGCGATGAAATTGCTAAGATAGCGGCATAAATTGGAGTTCCAAGCCATGAAAATGCCATTAAGAGCATTGGAACTCCAAAAAGAACTTTCCAGATTCCGGGTTTCAATAAGAGATATATTGAGAGCAGGAAGAGAAAAACGACCCAAGAGTGATGGTCTGCAAATCCCAAAACGCTTCTCCAAACTGTGACTGGTGTTATAGAATAGATAAACGCTGAAATTATGGCAAATTTTTCATTTCTAATTATCTCGAGACTTATTAGGTAGATCAAAAGAGTAGAGAGAACTCCGAGGATGACTGGGAAAAAAACCGCAAAAATTTCTGAAGCTTTCATTCCGAACAAAATACCTGGAAATGCCAAGAGATAATCGAAGAGCGGTAGCCAATCCACTTGCAAACCATAGGGGTAGTTGAGATAATAATCATAACTCGGTCGATAGCCTTCTTTAACTATAGTCTCTACCAGTCGCATGTGGTAGTATGGGTCGTATTCGTAGTAGTAGATCTGCGAATCAAAGATCTCTCCAAAGTTTTGCATTCTAATTAGGAGAGCTAAGATGAGAATGAAGCTAAGCAGTACTCTTCTGTCCATGCATTTGGGTTTTCTTTCAGCTAATAATCTTTGTCCTTCTCAACCAATAGAAACATGCTCAGAAAAAGAGAGCTAAAGGTGATCTGCAAACCGGAAAAAATGAGCAGCATTGACAGAATTGCAGCGTTAAATTCAAAAAGGGAACCAAATCCGACTTTAAGCCAAGTTGAAAGAACTCTGTATCCAAAAATTAGTCCAAAAATTAATATAAAAGTCCCGGTGGCCATAATTTTTTCCAGAAAAGAATAGCTGGAAAACAGTTTAGTGATTTTATCTTCTTTTCTGAATCCTATCTGCTTTGAGTACATCTTCCCAGAAATACCAAAGAAAAAGATTTGAATTCCGACAAGAACGAGAAGAGAGCCTAAAATCAATGTGTGCGTTCTTATTGGGTTTATGAGCAAGACATAGATTGAAAGAATGATTCCAAAAAATGTTATAAATACAGAAGGAGCTAAAAAAAGTTTCCCTGGAGAAGTGACGAGTATCAATCTTAGGTGTCTCCAACCGTCTCTAAAAGACCTAAGCTTACTCCTTCCCTTTCTAGGATAGTAACTTATTGGAACCTCAGCTATTCTAAGTCCATTTATCACAGCTTTCAATATAAATTCAGTTGCAAACTCCATTCCGGGGCATACTAAGTTGAGCTTTGAGATGGACTCTTTTTTAACAGCCCTAAATCCGCTATGGACGTCGCTGAGGCTAGTTTTGAAGAGAAAATTGGTCATTTTGGTCAGCAAAGGGTTGCCAATGTGTCTGTGATGCCACGGCATTGCTTTTGGCATGATCTTCCCTTTGAACCTGCTCCCTATGACGAGATCAGCTTTTCCTTCTAAAATCGGTTTGACGAGTTTTTTTATCTCCAAAGGATCGTAGCTACCATCTGCATCCATCATGACTATGACTTCGCCACTTGCATGCTTTAATCCTTCTATATACGCGTTGCCATAACCCTTTACATTTCTTATAACCTTACATCCCAGTTTTTCTGCGATCTCAGGTGTTTTATCCTTGGAATCATCCACAACTATTATCTCCTGGATGCCAACATCTCTACATTTCTTTATAATCTCCTCAATAGCTTTCTCTTCATCCTTAGTCGGAAGTATTACACTGATCATAGAACCCAGCCAGTTTTTTTGTTATCACATCCCAGTCAAAATTCTTCGCATAATTTATGCATTTCTCTCTCATTTTATTTCTCGAAGCGATCGCCATTTCAATCTTTTCAGCAAGATCTCTCGCGTCGATCTTAGCTAAGAATCCTGTGTTTTTTGCTATTTCCATTGCTGCGTTCATTTCATGCTCCACTGTAACTACTGGCAAACCGCATGCATTAGCCTCTAAAGCTGTTATTCCAAAGCCTTCTCTTCTTGAGGGTAGAACGAATACTTTAGAACTTTTAAAAATTGCAATAAGATCTCTGTAGTCAAGAAAATCTCTGAATTCAACGTTCTCTGGAGCTAGGGTCTTTAATCTTTCCTTTTCCGGACCATTTCCAATTATAAGGCATCTGTAGTTTGGCAACAGCTTCATAGCCTCGAGCAACAACTCTACGTTTTTCTCCCTTATAAGCCTTCCAGCAAAAACGACGTCAAATTCCTGCTCCGATTTTTCTATGCTCGAGATCATTTCGAAGTCTATTCCGTTTGGGATCACCGTTACCTTGCATCCAATAGATCTCAAAGCCTTCGCAGTTGTGTTTGAAACCGCAACAATTTTTTTATCGAGCGAAGCTATGGATCTTTCGATTATCTTTCCAAAAAAACCAATCTTCCCTAAATATTCATACCAATAATCCCCCCAGAACTCATGCCAAGTCAAAACAAGATTTTTTCTCAGAATAAATGGAAATACCGAGAGATATGGAAAAACTTGGCAATCGATTACGTCAGCTTTTATCCTCGATTTCTTCATCAAATTTATCGCAAAGATCATCGCAGGACTTATTCTTCTTCTCTCATTCGAATATAATTTCAAGGAATTGCAAACAGGTATCAGTTCTATTCCATCAAGGATTTTCTTTTCTTTTCCCCACCATCCTACACAGAGCCATTTGATCTTATAACCTTTCTCTACAAGCCTTTTTCCAACCTCATAAACCCTTCTTTCCACTCCCCCCTTCACCCATGGATAAACAGCATCGTAAACGTAAACAATTTCCACATTATACGTTTGCTAGAGCAATTTATCCTTTATGCTCTTAAATTCAGGACTTTTTGTAAACTTCTACAACTTTTTCTGGTTCGCCAATCGCTTTAACTTCACCATGCTTCAACAGCATGGCTTCATCGCACAACTCAACCATGAGCTCTGGAGAGTGTGACACGAGAACTATTGTCGTTCCGTTTTTGTTTAAACTTTCAATCCTTTCTATACACTTTTTTTGAAAATTTATGTCTCCAACTGCTAAAACTTCATCTATGAGCAGGATTTCTGGCTCGGTAGCTATTGCAGTTGCAAATGCGAGCCTTGCATACATTCCAGAAGAGAAGTTCTTGAGTTTCATTTTTCTGAACTTTTCAAGTTCAGCAAACCTGAAAATTTCTTCCGCTTTACTCTTTATCTC
>CAYZIW010000041.1:5128-5526 GCA_964478605.1 uncultured archaeon
AACGTTCTCCTCAGCTGTAAGCTCTGGATTAAAGCCAACTCCAAGCTCAAGGATGGGTGTAACCTTTCCCTCAACTTTAACAGTTCCAGTGTCTGGAAAGAGAACTCCTGCAAGTATTTTTAGTAGAGTTGACTTCCCCGAGCCGTTTGGACCTATAATTCCAAAAATTTCACCTTTTTCAACGCTGAAACTGACATCTTTAAGTGCCCAGAATTCAACAAAATCTCTTTTTCCCTTAAGGAAGGCAACGATTTCTTCAAAAATGGTGTACCTTTTCTCCGTCGGTATTTTGAACTTCTTTGAAACTCCCTCTACTTTTATCATAGGACTTCACCGAATCTCTTTTGAAGTCTTTTGAAAACACAATATCCGATGAAGAACATGCCTAAAGAACTTAA
>CAYZIW010000041.1:5536-8561 GCA_964478605.1 uncultured archaeon
TGTAGATCATTAATCCTCTATAGACTTCAATGATCGCAGTCAGAGGGTTAAGCATGAGTAAGCTACGTAGATCTTCAGGAATCGCTGTTATCGGATAAACAATCGGAGCTGTGAAGAAAAGGATGTTTGTAATAACTTCCCAAACTTGATTCAGATCCCTAAAATTTACCATCGCTGCTGATAACAGTAGATTCAACCCATAAATAAAAATAGTATAAAAAATATGGATAAAAGGAAGTAAAGCTATCAATAATCCAAGTTTAGCTCCCAAGATGAAAACTACAGGTATAAGGATCAGTAACTCAGCAAAAGAACTAATTGCATAGGACAAAGTTGTGGAAAGAGGGACGTATTCTCTTGAGATGTTGGTTTTCGTCACCAAATGTGCTTTTCCAACGATCGAATGCATACCCACTGAGGTTGCTACCGAGAAAAAGCGAAAGACAAAGATTCCTACAAGAACATATATTGCAAAGTTTTCCACAAACGCAAATATGTTTTTGAAAACAAAATACAAAACCAAAGCTAAAAGAAATGGAGCAATAAGGCTCCAAAGAACCCCAAGCATTGTCCCTCTGTATCTAAGCTTAAATTCGTATTTCGTCAGCGTTATTATCACATCTTTTTTTTGAATGAAGCCAAACATTTTTCAGCACCTTCCATCCAAATCCATCTATATAATCCTCAAACCTTTCAAACCTTCTATTTTTCTGCAGTTCTTCTCGCTTTTTTAAAACTTTTCTAATCTCCCTCAGAGCATCGAACTTTGATTTTAGGATTGAAAATCTTCCCTTAACAGCGAAAAAAGCTATGGATGTTAAGTTTCTTAGTATAAAAAATGGAAATTCTTTAATCAAAACCTTCGTTGGCACGTTCTTAAGAACACTCCAGACCCAGTTTCTGCTATTGTAGTAAACTGAGAAGTCTGACATAAAACCTGTTGAAGCGGAATGCAAATGATAAGCTACGGCCTTTGGAACATAACGAATTTTCCAGCCAAAAAGCAAAGCTCTTAGGCATATATCTACATCCTCGTTATACATAAAGTAGTCTTCGTCGAATAAACCGATATCCTCAAAGAGCTTCCTTCTGTAAAACGCAGCAGCCCCACATGCCCCAGCAACGTAGGCTTCATCATCGTATTGCCCTAAATCTCTTTCAAACCATCCACGCTCCATTACAGCAAACCCACGGTATATAACATGACCAGCAGAGTTTATGAGACCATTTGGATACAAGATCTTGCTTGCAAAAATTCCCGCACTCTCGTCTTTGCTTGCTAAAAGCATTTGTTCAAGCCAATCTTCTTTTATGAATGCATCATTGTTGACCAACGCTATGAATTCTGAATTCGTAATTTCGATGCCAAAATTCACAGCTTTGATGTATCCAAGGTTTTCTCTGTTTTTGATCAACTCTAATTGCCCATTTTTAGCCATTTCTTGAAGAAATTCAATTGATTTGTCTCGTGATGCGTTATCGATCACCAAGAGCTCAAAATCCTTTACGCTCTGATTTAGAATAGAATTAATGCATTTTTTTATGCACTTTTCGCCGTTGTAGTTTACTACGATAAAAGTCGTCCGCATAGTCCATCAAAAACTCCTTTTATATAATAGCTGATCAAATGGGGTTTCCCTTTCTTTAACAGGAGTAAAAAATAATACGGCAACCTTATCAAGAATTCTGTGACTACTGAATAAACAAAAAAGGAATTTCCTAGCTTTCTTGCAACGATCAACCAGTTTCTTGAAACATAGTAGAGATATTTTTCGCTTAGAAATCCAAGAGTTGCAGAGACTTTGTGATAAACTATAGCATCTGCAACGATCAGGAATTTGTAGCCAATCTTTTTTGCCCTAATGCACCATTCAGTTTCTTCGTGCATGAGAAATAGCTTCTCATTAAAAAGTCCAACTTCTTTTAGAGCCTTTGCCCTGAATAAGATTGCACATCCAGCCAATCCAAATGGAGGCTCAAATACCCCTTTAGCTTCCCTTTTCCCTTTCAGATAGAGCCTTGGATAGCCTAAGAAAATCTTCGTTCCCGCAGACCATATAACGTTCCTGCCATGGTATTTTACCAAAGGTTGGCAGGCTGCGCATTCCTTGAACTTTATCATCTCTTTGACCATCTTCTTTAAAACATCCCTTTCAACTATTACATCGTTGTTCAAAACAAAAACGTATTCAGCTCCATCAGAGAGAGCCTTCTTGATTCCAACATTGTTTCCTCCCGCGTATCCAAGATTCTCTTGATTTTCGATGAACTCGACTTTAAATCTTTTTTTAATCTCCTCCAGGATCCATTTCTCAGAAGCGTTGTCAACTACTATAACTTTGAAGTTTTCATAGTCCAACTTTTCAAGGCTTTCGAGAGTTTCGACCGTGTCTTTTAGATTGTTGTAGTTTAAAACGATAATGTAAACGAGTGGTTCTCTTTCCAGCTCTATGCAATCTTTTTCGGCTTTCATGCTACTTGTGTAGCGGATAGAACCAATCCCACGGCTTGTTGCATCGAGGATCATCGCTTCTTCCATTAATTCTTTCTGGAACGATCTTGGGATCATTCCAAGGTCTCCTTTCTTCATCGGGATTCTCATAATCGTATAATTTATTTGTGAAGTAGACAAGATAGGCCTTTTCATTCCCAAGAACTTTGAATCCATGCCAGTAGTGGCCAGGAATCCTTACAACCTGCAGATTTTCTCCAGCAGAAACTATCTCGTTTAACTCCTTGCTCTTCTCATCGAAAGCACAGATCTTCATTGCTCCTTTGAGCACTAAGAAATAATCAACCTGTCCACGCAAATGGCGGTGCCAGGCTCTAACAATTCCAGGGTAGCTTATTGAGAAATTCACCTGCATTATTTCGTCTTTAAAGATCTTCCAGTCCTTTCTCATGATCTCTGCAAAGAACCCCCTCTCATCTGCGAATTTTTTCAGGCTAAGCACTTCAATCCCTTCGAGCATATGGTAAACCGATAAGGTTTTATTAAAAATGTTTTTCTCTTGCTATCATGAAG
>CAYZIW010000041.1:8571-9874 GCA_964478605.1 uncultured archaeon
TTACACGGCGGAGCGGGGACTAGGTTGAGACCCTTGACATTCACTGGCCCGAAGCAGTTAATACCAATTGCAAATAAACCTGTCTCACAGTATTGCCTCGAGGATCTGATTTCTGCAGGGATAAAAGATGTTGCAATAATCCTCGGCGAAACTTATCCTGAGCTTGTTAAAGAGCATTACGGCGATGGCTCAAGATTTGGCTGTAAGATAACGTATATCTATCAGGGGAAACCGCTGGGCATAGCTCATGCGGTCTCTCTTGCCAAAGAATTCGTTGGAAATGAAAAGTTTGTTGTTTACCTTGGAGACAACGTCTTCCAAGAGGAAATAAAGGAATACGTGAGAATTTTCGATGAAAATGATTACGATGCTTTCATTTTGCTTAAAGAGGTTGAAGATCCGAGGATGTTTGGAGTTGCTAAATTCAGTGATAATAAGCTTGTAGGATTGGTTGAAAAGCCAAAAGAACCGCCGAGCAATTATGCAGTCGTTGGAGTTTACATGTTCAAGCCTGTTGTTTTTGAGATAATAAAAGAGCTAAAGCCAAGCTGGAGAGGAGAGCTTGAGATAACAGATGCAATACAGCGATTGATTGATAAAGGCTACAGCGTAGGATATGCAATTCTAAAAGGCTGGTGGTTCGACACTGGAAAAGCTGAGGACATTTTAAAAGTAAACGCCACGATTTTGGATGAGAGGGCAAAGAGAAGTATAAAAGGAGAAATTTTAAATTCAAAAATCGACGGAAGAGTTGAAGTTTGCGAAGGGAGCAGAGTTTTGAACAGCACAATTCGAGGACCAGTTGTCATTGGAAAAAACTGCATCATAGAGAATTCCTTTATAGGCCCCTATACAAGCGTAGGAGACAATGTAAAAATTCTGAACAGTTCTCTGGAATACTGCATAGTTTTAAGCAATTCAAGCATTGAAAACGTGGAGAGGATTGAGGAGAGCCTTATTGGGAAGAACGTTTCTATTCGGAAAAACATGGGGAGATTTTTGAAACTTAAAATTGGAGATTACTCCGAGATCTACTTATGAGGTGAAGGATGAAGATCCTGGTAACAGGTGGAATGGGATTCATAGGCTCGAACTTTGTGAGATACATGCTCAGGAAATACAATGATCTGGAGATTTTGAACCTTGATGCGTTAAAATATGGTTCCAATCCTGACAATTTGAGGGATTTGAAGGAGAGATACTGCTTCGTTAAAGGAGATATAACCGACTTTGGGCTTATTTCAGAGCTTGTAGCAAAAGCTGATGTGATTGTAAACTTCGCCGCTGAGACTCATGTAGACAG
>CAYZIW010000042.1:0-6048 GCA_964478605.1 uncultured archaeon
CGATTTCCGGTTATCTAATTTATATCGCTCCCTCCGGTCCGAGATCGGGGAAAACTATAATCTTTTTGCTTACTAAAAGTGAGTGGATAGACGTTCACTTTTATACGGCAATAGTGGCTGGTTTGATTACAATTGTACACATAATAATAGAGTACAGAACTCTTAAAGCTTGTGTGAACATGCTTGTAAAGAGGTAAGAGTTTAAAAAATATTAGCTAAAGTTAAAAAATCAACCGAAGATTTCCCCTCTCTTCTCACCTTTCGGTTTAGTTGGAACAAACTCAACTCCATAACGTTGCATCATTGGTTGAGGATAGAGCTCCATAAGTTCGTAAACTTCTGGTGGAACTTCTGTATTAACGTTCAGTCCCAACTGTTTTGCCACACCTGCTGTTATTGGATAATCGTGAGTCCAGCGACCTTCAGTAAGTATTTTTGCAACTTCTTTTGCCTTCTCTTCTCCAAGTTTGTCCTTCAGTAACTCATATACCGTCCCTCTAACCTGTTCTATGGCCTTCTCAGCTATATCTGCAAGAATGAGCGTTTCATCGTCTATGTCTTTTGGATCCTTCTTTTGAACTGCCCTAAGAATAGATGGAGCTGGATAGTTCATAATCTGAGGATCTAGAGGACCTAAAACAGCATTCGGGTCCATTATTATTTCATCCGCCGCAAGAGCTATCAAAGTTCCACCGCTCATCGCATAATGAGGTACTATCACCGTAGTTTTTGCTGGATGATCTTTCAGAGCTTTTGCGATTTGAGTTGCAGCCAAAACTAACCCTCCAGGAGTGTGGATGATCAGATCGATAGGCTTATCTTTCGGTGTACTTCTAATAGCTCTAAGAACTACTTTTCTTCTTGCAGCTAAAAGTTGTTGATGTCTTAATTGAGGCGCGAAGATCAAGTAGAGAAACAGGAGTATCCAAAATATGCTACTTAAAATTCCAAAGGGATCTGAGTTCATGTAAACTTTTTGAATTCAAAATTTAAAAACATTTCAGCTAAAAAGATTTAGAGACTTGAGATTAAAAAGGGGAGAAGTATGAGGATGCAAAGGCTTAGAAAAAAGGATGCAAAGAGGATAAGTGAGGAAGTTAAAGAAAGAACTGGAATAGATGTTAGCGGGGAGATGGATCTTGTAAAGTTCGAAGGTCTCAACATAATACTGGTAAACGGTGAACCTTTACTTTTAGAATACGAGGGTAAGCACTACGTAAGCGTCTATGGAGCGATCAAGCTAAAGCCGAGCAAGTATGAGGTTAGAGTGGATGAGGGGGCGATGAAATTTATAATGAACGGGGCAGACATCATGAAACCCGGGATAGTATATGCAGATCCGAATATAAAAGAGGGGGACTTCGTTTTCGTCACTGTGGAAGGGAAACAAAGTCCAATAGCGATAGGTATTGCTTTATGCAGTGGCGAAGAAATGAAAGGGAAAGGGAAGGCAGTGAAAAATTTACATTACGTAGGCGATGGTATCTGGAATGCTTTTTTAAAGAGAACATAACTGTTTTTATCCCTGCCATGATGCAAAGTATATGGTAGAGATCAAAGACGTATATCATGTAGCCGAACTGGCAAACATAGAGATTAGTGATGAGGAAGCCGAAAAATTTAGAGTGGAGTTTGAAAAAATTCTTGAATACTTCGATATTCTTGACGAAGTACCCGATGTTAGACCAACTTATCATGTTGTAACCTTATACAACATATTCAGGGAAGACAAGCCAGGAAGATGCTTAACCCAGGAAGAGGCTTTGTCGAACACACAACATAAGGAGGAAGGGTACTTCAAAGGCCCAAAGGTGGTCGAATGAAAATAGTTGAATGGAGAGAAAAAGTATCGGAAGTTGGCTGCTATGAAGCGATTTCAGAAATGCTCGAAAGGATCGAGAGAAGTAAATTAAATGCATATATAACCGTATGTAAGGAGGATGCGTTGAAAAAAGCTGAAGAGTTTGATAAAGGTAAGTTGAAGGGTAAACTAGCAGGAATTCCCGTTGCAGTGAAGGATAACATATCTACAAAAGGGATCCTTACGACGTGCGCATCTAAGATGCTTTCAAACTACAAACCAGTATTCGATGCACACGTTGTTGAAAGGCTTAAAGAGGAGGGAGCGATAATAATAGGAAAAACGAACATGGATGAGTTTGGAATGGGGACGACAACGGAGACCTCCTACTATGGAGTTGTAAGAAATCCTCACGATCTCAACAGAGTTGCCGGAGGTAGCAGCGGAGGGAGTGGAGCAGCTTTGGTTAATGATGAGTGCGTTGTATCCTTAGGCTCGGATACTGGTGGTAGTATTAGATGCCCCGCTAGTTTCTGTGGGGTTTACGGTTTGAAACCAACATACGGTTTGGTATCGAGGTACGGTTTAATACCCTACGCAAATTCCCTGGAGCAGATTGGACCGATGGCAAATTGCATTGAAGATCTTGCGTTGCTTCTAGAAGTTATAGCTGGAAAAGATGAAAGAGATTCAACAAACGCTGGAAAAGGATTCAAATTCTCAAGAGTGCAGAAAAAATATAGAGTAGGTGTGATAGAGGAAATGAAGTGTAATGAAGATGTGATGGAAAAGTACAAAGAAGTCCTATCCGAAATTGGAAAATTCTGCGATATAGAGTACGTAAGTTTGCCATCTATGAAGTTCGCACTTGCAGCATACTATGTGATTGCAATGAGCGAAGCATCTTCAAACCTTGCAAGGTACGATGGAATAAGATACGGATACACCATTGAAAAATTAGACTCTTGGCGAAAGTTCTCTTCAAAGGTTAGAGCCGAAGGTTTTGGCGAAGAGGTTAAGCGCAGAATAATGCTCGGAAGTTACGCTTTATCTGCCGGATATTACGGGAAGTACTACCTTAAAGCTCTAAAGGCAAGAACTCTTATAATAGAAGACTTCAAAAGAGCTTTTGAGAAGTTTGATATCCTAGTAGCTCCAACCATGCCAACGGTGGCTTTTAAAATTGGTGAACTGAAAGACCCACTAACGATGTACCTTGCAGACGTGAATACTGTGCCTGCAAATTTAGCCGGTTTACCAGCGATGAATATTCCGATAGGTTTTCTAAACAAACTGCCAATTGGTTTGCAAGCCATAGCCAATTATTTCAACGAAAACATGTTATTGAACTTCGCTTACGATTTGGAGAGATTAAATATAGCCAAAGTCTGCTAGATAACAGTAGATGTTATTTAAAAACTCGTTGAATGAATGGAAAGGTACGATTATGCATTCTGAGTGATGATATATGAGATCGTCGATGAAAGATACAACTACAGGTATGCACCTTTTTCCCAAAATTTTTGAAAGCCTTTTGCACCTTTCAGCATGCTTTTCAGCCTCCCTCTTTAACTGAGATACCCTGTAGCGATGTGAAGAGTAAAATTTCGCATCGATCCCCAAAACAAGGTCAAATCTAACTGCTAAAACATCTATCTCTCCCCTACCTAACTCATCCTTAAAATTGAAGTGAAATTTTACTTCAAATTCGTTTTCTTCACACACCTTCCTTACCTGATCTTCAAACTCTCTCCAATTCACAAAGAACTTTAATCCCTGAGTTAATAAAAAACTCGTGAAGGTAGCCCTTACAGGCAGGCCGGGTGTGGGTAAGACAACAGCTTGCCTTAAAGTTTTCGGACAATTGAAGCCGAGAGTGGCAGGTTTCGTGACTACAGAGGTGAGAGAGAACAAAAAAAGAGTAGGGTTTAAGCTTAAAGATTTAAGAAGTGGAGAAGAAGTTTGGCTTGCAAAAATTGGAGATGGTAAACCTAAAGTTGGAAAATACGTCGTTTTCGTTGAGAATCTTGAAAAATTTCTTGATAATTTAGATCTCCACGCTGAAATACTCATCGTTGACGAAGTGGGCCCAATGGAGCTTAAAAGCCAAAAATTCGTGGAGTTCATTGAAGATGAAATTTTTAGCCGTGAAAAAGTTCTGGTCACTGTACATTACAAGGCATCGCATCCACTAGCAGAAAAGATACGAAGAGAATTCAGACTTTTTGTAATCGACGAAGAAAACAGAGAAAAGGTTGTAGAAGAAATACTAAAATCCCTATGATCCTTGAAGGCAAAGCAAAGATAGAAACGGATGGAGTATTTTACAATCCAAGAATGAAATTCTGCAGAAATCTCGACATGAAGATCTACGCGGTAATTGATTCAAAAGAATACCTAGATGCTTTAGCGGCGAGTGGAGTTAGAGGGATAAGAGCGAAGCTTGAGGCATCTAAGGTGCCATCGTTCAACGATACAAATCCAAAAGCTGTAGAGGTGATAAAAAAGAACCTGAAGCTCAACGAAATTGATGCAGAAGTCTACAATGAAGATGCAAGCTTACTGATGAGAAGTAGAAGGTTTGAACACATAGATCTCGACCCTTTCGGTTCTCCTGCACAGTTCGTAGATTCAGCATGTTATTCAGCTAGAAGGTTCTTGAGCATTACAGCAACTGACACAGCCGCTCTATGCGGAAGTTCAAAATCTTCAGAGTTAAGAAAGTACGGTGTTTACGCAATAAAGACAGATGCTTACTGGGAGATAGGCTTGAGGGTGCTCATCGGTTTCGTGTGCAGAGAAGCGACGAAGTACGAAAAAGTTGCACTTCCTATAGCTTCTTGGGCAAAGGAACATTACTATCGGATACATCTCAGGATTAAACGATCTACTTCCCAATCTGCAAAGATATACGAAAAAATCGGCTTTATATTTTACTGCCCCAGATGCTGTTCGAAACTAGCTTTACCTTTGGGCGATGTAGCTGAGAGATGCAATTGCGGTGAAAAATTTTTAACCATTGGTCCTCTATGGATCGGAGAACTGAAAGATGTCGAAGTTATCAAGAAAGCTATCAAAATTGCCGAATCTTCTGAAATTCAAGAGAAAAAATTTTTGGAATCTATTTTAAATGAGCTCGATTTACCTACAGCTTACAGCATCTCGAATATTGCAAAAAGACTACGAATAAGCCCACCCAGCACGGAGAAATTAATAGAGAAGCTTGAAGAGTTGGGATACAAGGCTTCACGCACTCATTACTGTGGATTCTGCTTTAAAACAAATGCAGAAATAAAGGAGATCGAAAAGATCATTTGCCCATTATCCCAAGTATAGACTTCGGAGACCTCTTTATCCTTCTTCTCTTCTTCCCCTCCGCATCGTACTTCTGATTCGGTCCAGGTTTCTTGTAGTTCTGCCACTTGGTAGGCACAAGCCTATATTCATTGCTTCCTCTCTTTTTGATCTTTACCCACGTTGTGGTTCCTGTCTTGCCCATAAAGTATGCAGCCGTTCTGAGAATATAAACCTTTCATCCAGCTCAGCATCGAGCTAAAAAATAATGTGAAAAATCAACCCTTCAGCTGGAGATATGCGATCGTCAAAGCAACGCCGGAGTAGGTGGTTGTTACTAAAGCAGAGAGCGCTGAGCCAAGAAGAGGGATCAGGTTGAGAACAAAACCGATCACGAGCAAGATGATGAGTAGCACAATTAGAAATACCACTACATCGCCCAAATTTGCCTTCACTAAGTTTATACTTCTCTTTATGCCCTCAACAGCATCTACGTTCTCAAGCATTACAATTGGTATCGTGAATGCAACGAAAAGAAGCCATATCAACGCTGGAATGACTAACAATATCATTCCGATCATTGTACCTATGGAAATAATTATTGCAGCCACAAAAAGGTTTCCAATTTTACTCATCGCAGCGCTAATACCTTCGTTAAAACTCACTTTTCTGTTGTTCAGTTGCTCTTTTGTCATGTATACTATAGATCCTACGGCTATCAAGGAGACTACGAGCATCAGTAATGTAGCAACTAAGATCATACCAACAAAAGCCATGCTAAACATCATAGGCGTTGTAAACATCGCCCCTCCTGCTCCAACCCCCAACGCAGCTACAATCAAACCAAAAACGAACGGTAGTAAAGCAGGTACAAAAATTGCTGGATTTTCCCTTATTATATCCACAGACTTCGTTAAAACCATCCCGATGTAGATCGGAAGAGCACACGTCTG
>CAYZIW010000042.1:6058-9250 GCA_964478605.1 uncultured archaeon
TTTTAAACCATCTTCCAAGGATAAATATTTTTCGTTTAAAAATCCCCTAGGAGCTAAAAACAACTATTTTTAGTAAGAAAAAATAGCAACTCTTAAGAAGAGTGAATAAAGAGACATCATCATGATCTTAGAACTTCCAGAAAATTTACGCAAAACCGTTGCAGCTCTTTTAAAGCTTGGGGAGGGGACAGCATCAGACGTAGCCAGAGTGACTGGAAGAGGGAGGGCCACAGAAAGCTACTATTTAAACCTTCTATACTCACTGAACTACGTTAGCAAGAAAAAAATTGGAAAAAGAACATATTATTTTTTTAATAAAAAAATTTAAAAACAATTTTTTAATTTTTTATGTATATTTATTATATTAGATAATGCATTCTCTAAGCTAAATTTTGAAAATATTTTATTTTTTAATCCCATTTTTTTATTCCAAAAATAGTGTAATATCTTGTTTTAGATTAACCTAAAATTAACCGATGTAGTAGTTCGCTTGTTCCAAAATTTATAGGAATACAGGCATTTTAGCGGAGCAAAGCCGGGTTAACTGCAGAATTTAGCTGAAGTTGTAGGCAGATATATAAACTTCAAAAAGACTTAGTACAAAAATTTTGGAATAAAAATCTAAAGTAAATAGATACAAGTATAAAATATAGCAAATTAGATACTAAAAGTAAATTCTAGATATACATGAAATAATATTATTCTTTTATTGTATAGTAAATTTTCAAAGATATGTGCTACTAAATAACGGAGATGTAAATAATAAAAATATTATAATTTAAAGAAAAATAATAATTAGTTTTATAATTATTATACTCATGAAAGCAGAAAAAAGTGAGTTGTTGAGTGAAAAGCTGAGGGATGCAATATATAATTGAAGAGAGTATACAAGTTACAAAAAAACCGTTTGAGAGTAGATGAGTGAGTAATGAATAGAGAGACTTTAAAATTGAAATGTTGCAATGACGAGCTTTTTTGAATTACTAACCGACAATTACAAGAAAAAAAGTTTTAATCTAGTTCAATGAACTTCGATAAAAAATCTCTTGAGTTTCTCGGGGAATGATCAGAATTTGCATAACTCTTAAGGCTGTCTAAAAAGCTTCAAAGACAAAATAGAGTCTGCCTTTGTTCTCATTTCAAAAACAGAAACGCCGCCGGCAGGATTCGAACCTGCGACCATGCGGTTAACAGCCGCACGCTCCACCAGCTGAGCTACGGCGGCAACAATAATTCAATCAACCAAGAGAATTTAAATTTTGTCCTTCACAAGGTTTTTTTACCTAAATATGTGCTTTTTTGTAGTTGTGTCTAACCTTACAAGTGGTTTTGTTAAATGTCTTCTCGCAGATGGTGGGACTTCATAAAAACCCTCTTCGATGTCTCTTTTTACATTTACAATTTCTTTTTCGAAGCTCTTAGTTTTGCAGTTCCTACATCTATAACCCTGCCCTTTTCCAGCGGATTCCATCCTTTTACCGCACTTCGGACATTTTGGATTATATTCCAATTTTATTTCTGCAAGTTTTATTATGTTAAGTTTCTCCAGATTCAAAGTGTCCTTCTTCATAGAACCATAGACTTCCAAAATATCGCCCCTTTTTAGCTTTCGAATTACATTTCTAAGCTGTTTAGTTGGCTCAAAGGCTGCACATTTTACTAAACCAAACCTAGTTTCAATTTCAAAAAAGACGTGCCCACCAATGATATCATAAGGCTCAGTAACAACTATCCCCGTTAAGCGATAAGAACGGTAATTTTTAAGTTCCCTAACTTCTTTCTCGTCGATTATGTGCATATCAGTTCCATGATTCGTTATAAAAACTCTGAACTTGTCGATTGGCTCACTTCTTATCATCTTCATAGCCTCATACAACGACTCTAAATTTTCTCCTCTCAACCCGTAAAGTACTGGGCATGGAGTTCCAGGTAAAGCTACAACTACGTTGTTGCACCAGTCCACAGTATCGAATATCCTCGGATAAAACATGTAGTCTACTTCAAAGAAGTCTTCAAGATTGCATATCCTCTGCGTACCAAATCTTTCAGGATACCTATAGGTTAAAAGTTCCAAAACGAAGTCGTTTAATTCCGCCCCTATTGCTGCTAGCGCGCCAATCAGCCCCCGACCCTTTTTAAATCTTATATAAGGTATAAAATATTTTCCAATTATAAAAAGAGCTTCATCTATCGTCACCAGATCCTTCATAGCTTTATCAGCAAAAGAACTGAGCTTTATTGCCAAGTCCTCGCTAACAAAAACGGCTCCTGGGTGAGTGTTCGCATCTTTCAGCATCGCGAACTCTTCGATCACCTCTCTAACTATCTCCAAAACCTCTGAAACATCGTTTGTTTCAACGAGGAAGCTTACAGCACCATTTCCACGAGTTTTAAATGGTACTGTTGGATTCAATCTAACAAGTCTTGGCAATCCAACTATTCTGTCCCCTCTCTCTTCTATCCTCTCCATCGCAATTGTCGCAAGGTAGGTTGTACACATTCCTTCTCTGCTATCCGTATCGTCAATCCCTACCCAAACTCTCATGCAACCTCGCAACTTTCGCTGCGATGTAATCTGACATCGTCCTTTCAATTGAAGATCTTGCAACGTCAAGCTTTGGCCTGAGATTCGGAACAAGTTTATCTGGCAATGCAGTAAAAGAGAGGAGTTGATTATAGATGTCTTTCATAACGTCTATCAACCTTTCAGCTTCGCGGAAATCACCTTCAAGAAGTTTATTAAGGGCGTACCTCCTAAGCTCACCTACAACATCTGCAAGCCCAGTAAGATAGGCTGATGGTTCAACTTCCAGTTCTATCTCGTAACTAAATTCTTTTTTTACAATCTTGCAAAAGGCATACGCTTCAACCAACTCCTGAAAAGCTTCGTGAGTTAGAGAAAAGTATATCTCTGGGTACTTTTTATATTCCTGAACCTCCTTTAGAAGTTCTATCGCCTTTTCAAGATGCTCTTCGAACTTTTCATTTGAATGTAGAGCCGCAATAGCTTTCGTAGAGTTTATCCTGATCTCTCTAGTTATCTTTAAAAGCTGCTCTCTTGCAATTTCAAGCTCCTCTAGTCTTTTTCTTGCATCTTCCAAATTCATTCACTCACCTCTCAAGCAAGACGACCCTACTTGCCTTAGCTTCGTCTCTTATTTTATATCCACATTTTTCTGAAAGTTTTTTAGA
>CAYZIW010000043.1:0-8699 GCA_964478605.1 uncultured archaeon
TGTTGTTGGCGTTGGAGTTGGTGTCGTTGGTGTTGGAGTTGGCGTTGGAGTGGCAGCAGAGGTTACATTCATCTCTGGAACTGACTGTGATTCCTTAAACTTCAAAGGCTTTATAGGATACGGTTTTCCAAGCAAAGCCATTATAGCACTTGCAGTCATGAAACCAGGATTATCTGTGGTGTAAGCAGTATACTTAAAATATCCCTGCTCAGCTTGCAAACTGAGCAAGTGATCCACCACACTTACGTTATCTTTTTTCCACTCTGCTGGGTTTATTCCTGCAGCAATCAAAGCTTGAATGGCCCAAGAATCGCTTGCTGCATTGCTCGGAGAATTTCCAAAATACCTCACACCTCCATCCTCATTCTGTCCAAGTTTAAGGTAATCTAAAGCCTTTTTTATTACTTCAGAATCCAAAGGTTCTCCGGCAGCTATTAAAGCCTGTATAGCCGCTGCTGTATCATCGAAATCGCTTTCCTCACCAACAGCCCAAGAAAACCCACCATCAGGGTTTTGCTGCAACTTAAGCCACTCTAGAGATTTACTTACATTCTCTTCTACGACAGATAGAGCCATAATTCCCCAGATCGTTGTATAGATAAAGTCACCGATTTGGCCGTTCTCCTTAACTCTCTGCTTCAATTTCGAGACCAAATCTACTCCACCAAAGTTTCTTGGATCTTCTCCAGCAGCATAAATGGCTAAGATCGTTCTAGCATAATCTGCGGTCCCCATCTTTGGTAGTTCATCATTTATGTGCTCTTTTATATAATCCAAGGGGTTTTTACCGTTCTTTATCCAGCTTCTTGGATCTTCCTTAGCTGAAACTATGGCCATTATCGCCCAAGAAGTTTTTGCAATATTTTCTTCTTCGCCAACATTTGCAAAACCTCCACTGTCTCTTTGTAAACTTTTAAGATAATTCAAAGCATTTTTTATTCTGTAATCCTCTTTATTGAGCGGAAAGTCTTTCCATTCTTTTGCAACTGCAAAAACGCTGAAGTTTTCGACTAAAACTTTATATAAAATTGAATCTTTGGTTTTTTCTACAACTTCAGAATTCAACTTGACCCACTCTGTTTCATACTTGTAAAAACTCACGTTTCCCCACTCTTCTGGGATCCTGAAGTAGATAACTGCCGTTACCTCAGATCTGTTTAGATTTATTTCGAAACATGAATAAATTGTTGCATAAAGCAAATCCGGCGGTCTAGCCTTTTCAATTTTCACCTTCAAATCAACCTCTTCAGTAGTTTTGAAAATTATCTTGAGTATTGGCACTTCTTTGACGTTCACTTCCATTTCATAGTTCTCCTTTACCCTTATCTCTCTTTCAAACTTTTCAATCGCAGTTTCACAGACAACCGAAATCGTTTTTGTTGTAGAAGCTGAAAGCATACTTCCATCGAAAACTGTTAAGGTTACGTTGTACGTTCCGCATTTCTTGTATGCATGAGTAGTGTTACAATCCCTAGAAGTTTCTCCATCCCCAAAATCCCAAAAACAGCTATCTATGTATCCATCGGGATCAAATGATTCAGAATAAAATTTTATTTCCTCCTCAACCTTTGGTTTTGATGGAGAAAAGCTGAACTTTGCAACTGGTGGTGCATTAGTGGCCCACTTCTTGTAAACGAGTACGTTATAGTTGCTGTCTATGTATACTTCGATCTTATAAATTGCAGTCTCTGGTGTTTCACTCATACTTCTTGAAAAGTACCAGATCACTTTATCCCCTGAAGAGATCCGGTAATTTGCAGCTGCAACTCCGGGCATAGGTTTTTCAGGATAGTTTACCCAGTACATCCATCCAGAACTTTCTCCAGCGTAACCTGCGCAGATTTCATCGATGCAATCTACAAATACTCCCCAGTCTGTAGCCTTCAGACGATAGCTGAACCCTTTAATCTTAGATGCGAACTCAAGCACACCTAACGCTGTTCTGTAGTCTATACTGTACTCCTTTCCATCCACTATCTTTTTGAATGATCCAAGTGGCAAAGTAGTTGTCGTAACAGCTGAACCCGCTGAAGGTCTTTCGCAGTAAACTACATCCAAAGTTCTTTCAAGTCTTTCTTCACCACTTATTACTTCTATTTTCAACCTTCCCGGCAAGTAGACCTTGAACTTTGCTGGATCTGTTGAATTTGCCTCGCTAAATACGGGATAACCATCGTTCAACCTGAAAATTACAAAAGAGTCTGGAGTTGTATAAACTCGAACCACATCTCCAACGCATTTTCCATCGATCGCTACTTCTAAGGCAAATGAAGGTACCAAAAATGTAAAGATACCTAAAAATGCTAATAAAACAAGCCTCATCTCACTTCCACCTCGAAAGCATTACTCCAAGTTATGATGTTGTTTGGATACTTTGAAAGACTGTAAACTCCAGCGTAGAGTTTATATTTTCCAGCTTTAACCTGTTGAGGAACTGGAACGATCACTGGAACTTTAAGATCGCCTTTAGCATGGAAAGTGCTGATACCGACGATCGAATCCCCATCACACGTCCCGCTGACAACCAGAACGTACCAACCCTCAACGGCTGTGATGTCGATGAAGGCAGTGATGTTCCCACCCCTCTGTCCAGCGTTTACTGAGATGGAGTTTATAGAAGTAGGAACGACTTTTACATTGATTTTTATCATCGTACTAGCATTTTCAGGTGTTTCGTATCCTGTTCCATATATAAAGTGGACGATATCTCCGTTTGAAACCTCCTGTTGGTTTATTCCAGACCGGGACATTTCGCCATTTAAGTAGTATATCCAGAAATTCTCTCCAAGCCCCATAACCGAAGTTAAAAGTAGACTACTATAATTTTCATACCATTTATCGCTCAACTCGTAGCTGAAACTGATAACGGCTTCATCAACTATCGAATTTAAACTTGCAAAATGTAAAGCTCCCAAAACAGAATTTTTGCTTACTTCATATTCCTTACCGACGATAAACTCCGTATAGTTTCCGGGAGACAATGTTACATTCAGCTCAATCGTCCCACTGGAATTGAAGCAGTAAACGTAACCGCTATCAGCACCGATATAAAGCCTGTTGTTTGCTAGGTATGGAGAGGACATTATGTTGTAAGAACTGTATTCATCAGGTGGAACCAGCCTGTAAGTCCAGAGGATCTTTCCGTCTGAGATATTTACAGCGTAAAGGGTTCCTTCTCTGGTATTGGTGGCGAAATAAACAACTCCATTCGCTATGGCTGGTGAAGAATCGATTTTCCCATTAGCTGTCAAGTTCCAGCATTCTTCAAAGCTGGTAAGATTTATGCAGTAAAGTCTCCCATCTCTCGATCCAACGAAAGCTTTATCCCCCGCAACAGCTGCGCTTGAAGTTGAGCCTTTCATATCGATTTCGGCCTTTTTATGCCCCGTCTCGTTATAGATGTAAAGCTTGTTTTCGGTTGAAAAGATCAAAATTCTCTCTCCGCCCAGTTCAACCACCGTTGGTGTGTTTGTTATTTGTGAATCCAAGCTAGCATTCCACAGCTCATTTAGATCTTCGCTTAAACAGTAGATCCTACTAATTCCACTAAAGTTTCCCGCAAAAAAGATCTTGCCATTGCTTGCAGCTGGAGAAGTGTAAGGATTTATAGTTCCGCCCGTGGAGAACTTTGCAATAACATCTCCATCTAAACTTATCTTCCAGAGTGTTCCGTTTGTATGAGTTAAAACGTAGACAAAGTTGTTGTAAACGATTGGAGAGGATGCGATACCGTAGTAAGATTTTTGTTGGTCCAAGAACAACTTCTTCTCCATATTTCCATTTGTAGCATTTACAATGTAAAAGTATCCGTAATAAAGCCATCCTTCGCCGCTGTAAACCATCCCACCGATGTAAATTTTCCCATTGTAAATTGCAGGCGTTGATGCGCCTTGGATATTTTCATTTCTCCATAAAATTTCCCCACTTACAGCATCTATCGCATACAATCCCGGCTTCCACTCTCCCCAACCATACCAGTTCGATACGAAAACTTTTCCATCGCTGTAAACAGGTTGCACCCCAACTAAACCACTCAGCTCTGTTTTCCAATCAACCTTCGGAATTATCCTTTCAGAACTGAAGTTTCCTAGGTGTTCAGCATTTCCCTGAAACATACTTGCATCTGCTACGCTGACTATCAAAAACACTCCAACTAGGCAGAGCAACCTTGAAATCAACAACTGCATGTTGAAATTACACATCAATAATAAAAAATTTTTGCTCAAAAATCAAGCTTTTTGGATTATATCAAGAAGTGATCTTGCAGCTGTATAAACGTCGGCATGCATAGCTATCGCCGAAATTACAGCCACACCAAAAGCCCCTGCCTCTAAAACTTCTAAGACGTTGGAATGGTTTATCCCTCCGATTGCGATTACTGGAACTTTTGTAGTTGAAACGATCTTTTTGAAGTTTTCAATTCCGATCGGTTCTCTTGCATCTGTTTTCGTCTTCGTCGCAAATACAGGGCCAACACCTAAATAATCTGCATATCTTTCGGCCTTCTTTGCTTCTTCAACATTATGAGTCGAGACGCCTACTATTCCATCAAAGATCTCTCTTGCAGCATCAAATGGTAGATCTTCTTGGCCTAGGTGAACGCCATCAGCGTCGCTCGCCAAAGCTATATCTAATCTATCGTTTACTATAAAGAGGGCATCGTAATCTAGAGTTAGCTTTCTGATCTTTTTTGCCACCTCATAAATTTCTTTTGAACTCATACTTTTTTCTCTAAGCTGTATGGCCTTTACACCAGCTTTAAGCACTTTTTCTGCCAGTTCTTCATGTTTTCCAAACCTTGAATCTGTTATAAAGTAAAGCTTCAGCTTTTCGAGCATCACAAGTTTTTATAGCACCGCCATTTTAAACATTTACGTGTCAATAAGGGAGATGCTAAAAGGTATGGTAAGTGAAAAAGAACTGAACTTGATCAGAAGAAGTTTTGAGATTGTTGGAGATGTAGTTGTGATAGAGATACCTGATGAAGTGATGCATTATAAAGAAAAGATAGTCGAAGCCATTTTAAAGAGACATAAGCATGTTAAAACGATCTTAAGAAAAGTCGGAGAGGTCAGTGGAGAATTTAGAGTTGCAAAGTATGAAATCTTGTATGGAGAGAGAACGGAAACGATTGTAAAAGAACACGGATGCAGATTTCTAGTCGATCCTACAAAAGTTTACTACTCGGTAAAGCTTTCTGGGGAAAGAGAGAGGATCGCTAAGCTAGTTGGTAAAGATGAGAGGGTTCTTGTGATGTTTGCTGGAGTTGGGCCATACCCTATAATTATAGCAAAACACGCTAAACCGAGGGAGGTCGTTGCAGTAGAGCTGAATCCGATAGCGGTTGAATATTTGAAAAAAAACGTTGAAATGAATAAAGTAGATGTAAAAGTTTTTGAGGGAGATGTTAGAGATGTCGTTCCAAAGTTAGAAGGAAAATTCGATAGGGTTCTCATGCCCGCTCCTCATTCAGCTGAAAATTTCGTTTATTTATTGCCAGAGAAAGTTAAAAATGGTAGCTATGTACACTACTACACTTTTGAGAGTGAAAACAAGGAAGAAGAGTTGCCTTTAAAAGTCAAAAAATTGTTTGCCGATTACGGAATGTCTGCCGAAGTAAAAAAAGTGAGAATTTGCGGTAGTTTTGCCCCCTACGTTAACAGGTACGTGGTCGATCTGCAAGTTCAGTAAGGATGGGTTCCAAAATGAACTTTTACACCAAAGTTGTTTTCTATAGCTTTCGCAAGCTCCTCGGCTTTTAAATACGGACAATCTGGTTTGGGTTTGAAGAAGCAGTTGCTTAGATATATCTCATCAGGTTTCATTTCTGAAAGCTTTATGGCCATTTTTATGTTAGCTAGAATTGTTCTGCCGGGACATTCACATCTTACAAATGCGATAACGCTTTTAGGCTCTTTAAATTCTCCTTCTCCAAGTGCAGCCGCTTTTAAACACCTCCATTCTCCGGGGCAACCATAGGTTGAATCCATGTAACTCCCACAACCGACTATAAGAACCTTTTTCATACAAAATGAATCGAAAAGCCATCAATAAATTTTTCGATCTGTAATTTCAATATTGCAAGTAAATGTTTATATCTATAACCCAATAAAATCTAAACATGTCTAGAAATCTCAATAGAATGCTAAAGATGATTTTTCCACTAATTTGGATTTTTACTACTCTAGCATGGATTTTTGCTTTTCCGTTACATCCAGAAGAAAAATTAGATTACCAAGATGTAGCGATAGAGGGTACGATTTTTTCATTAGCTATAATATCTTTCGCATTTACTAAAAAACTTCCAAATCTTACCCTTGGATGGGGGATCTTCGTTACCGGTTGGCTTGTAAATTTACTTGACGGGTTTACATCTGAACCGGATTTTTTTGATACAACTCTTGAAGGATTTTTAATTGCCCTCGGATTGACAATGATCGCTTTTGGATTTTTAAAAACTTACAGGGAACTTAAAAATAAGTACGAAGAAAGTAGAGAGAGTTTGAGTTGGTTCAAAAAGCTTGCTGAGGTTTCACCAACATCCCAATTTGTTTACACTAACGGTAAATTCATCTACGTTAACAAAGCAGCCGAAGAGCTTACCGGATATAGTAAAGAAGAGCTAATTAATGGAGTTTTTTGGGAGCTTTTTGAAGATGGGGAGAGTGATAGGGTTAAATTGGCTATGGCTAAAAGACTTAGTGGCGAAAAAGTCGAACCGTATACACTGAAAATAAAAAGAAAAGATGGGGAATATAGAATCGTTCAAGTCTATGGAACCTACGATGTCCTAGGAGATGAAAGATACGGTATAATTTCTCTCGCCGATGTTACAAAAATCGAAGAAGAGAGAAAAAGAAACGAAGAACTTTCAAAGATGTTGTCCTTAACTAACAAAATTCTACGCCACGATGTCATTAACGCTTTAACTTCCGCAATTATGTTCATAGATATTTATAAAGAGACAAATGACACAAGCGTTTGTGAAAAAGTTAGAAACTCTATCGAGAGAGCTATAAATATAGTCAAAAACTTGAAAAGTTTTGAGGAGACAATAAAAACTGGAGAACTGAAGATAATTAGAGTAAGAGAGGCTATCGAAGAGGTTGCTAGAGGTTTCAGTATCTCAATAGAAGTGGAAGGAGATTGCGAAGTGGTAGCAGATGATGGTCTAAAGACTGTGTTTGAAAATTTGTTCCAAAACGCTGTACAACACGCTGAAACTAGCAAAATTGAAGTCAAAATCAGAAAAACCTGTGAATATTGTGAGATCAGGGTTGCAGACTTTGGCAAAGGAATACCCGATGAGATAAAATCAAGAATTTTCGATGAGGGTTTCAGTTATGGTGAAAAAGCTTCTACAGGTTTGGGTTTATTTATCGTAAAGAAGCTTATCGAGAAGTACAACGGAGAAGTCTGGGTTGAAGACAACAAACCAAAAGGAGCTGTATTTGTTTTAAGATTGAGATCCATATGAGAGCTAAATAAAAATAACTTTTTTACAAAATTTTCGCTGATGTTCCAAAACTTAAAAAATATATTCTTACTTATTTTTAGGCATGGTATTTGATGACCCTGAGGTTTTGAAATTTAAATTTCAAGAAGGTTGGAGATATAAAAATTTGTGTGCATTTTTATAAAAATTGTCACTAAAGTTTCTCTATATTTATTATAAAAAAGATTTTATATTTAATAACTCAAGTTCCATCCAACTTTTTACCCATTAACCCCCTCCCCCTTCATTTCCTGTGGAGATGGTGGAAAAGATTTTTCAGCAATTACGACAATACAGAGATGGTTTTAAATGTCTTTTATAAACAAAAAAATGGATAACATTCCAAAAAAGACCAGTAGCTTATTTTTTGGTTCCTTTTATTTCCACAAATCAGAGAGATCTCTCAACTTTTTAAAGTTCACAAGATCTTTTTAGATAATATTAAGATCTTTATTAAGTTTTAATATTTTAATATTATAAAAATATGTGTAGAGATCCAAGATACAACTAGCAGCGAAAAATCTTTAGCCACCATAGACAAAATATACAGCAAACATAAAAGAGACAAAAAACTCTTATTACGAGTAGAAAAGCTTATAAGTACCCTTAAAATTAGCTTCTTTATAAAATGATAGACAGAGACTTTATAATCGAGAGGCTTGAAAAGAAGATAGTTGAAAAGGATAAAGAAATTCGGGAGTTGAGAAAAATGGTAGAAATCGCAGAATCAAAATCAATTGCCGAACTTGAATCGAAAATTGCCGAGCTTAGAAAAGCTGTAGAGAGTGTTGTAAGCGAGTTAACCTTCCTGAAGTCTGAAGTTAAAGAACTAAGAGAGAAAGTTGAACTAAGAAAAACGGATGTTCAGAGTTTACAATCTGCAGGAGTTGCTAAAAAAACTTCAGATCTAAGACAATACAAGGTAGAAAAGAAGAGAGATATCCAAAGCAAAAACTTTGTTAGCTCAAATGCAAATACAGAAATTTTGGAAGATTATCCAAAGAAGGTAACCAAGAGCGAGTCCCCGAAAATTAGCGAAAGCGATACAGAAAAAAATGATAAATTAGAAAAAAAAGATGACAAAAACAGAGAAGAGAAATATTCAGAGGATGAGGACCTGATAGTATGCGATTAGAATGTTCATAGAGAAAATAGTACTAAGAAACTTCAAATCTTTCGGTAAAAAAACGGAAGTACCACTCTA
>CAYZIW010000044.1:0-8527 GCA_964478605.1 uncultured archaeon
AAAAACACTTCGATCCCATTATCGACAGGATCTTCGGATTTATACCTATCTTTCGTGATGTATCTCCAAACAGTGGAGATGGAGTTTTTCTCGCCTCTTTTGTTCTAATGATAATGATACTACCGACAATTACAGCAATCAGTTACGAATCAATAAAAATGGTTCCGAAGGAGTTTGTAGAGGCAGCATACTCTCTTGGAACGACGAAGTGGGAAGTTATAAGAAATGTAATTCTTCCAATAGCTTCTCCAGGAATAGCTGCCGGCATAGTTCTTGGAACTATGAGAGCTCTGGGTGAAACTATGGCAATCTCTATGCTCGTTGGAAACTCTATGAAGTTCCCAAGCTCAATCTTCGATTCTACCTATGTAATAACTTCCAAAATACTTATGGATCTACCCTATTATTTCGCAGAACGAGAGGCGAGGAGTGCGTTAATAGCGCTCGGGTTGTTGTTGCTGTTCATCGAGATAATATTTGTTTTGATTTTAAGAGCTGTTTACAGGTTTATGGTGGTCAAATGAGACGATTTAAAGATCTGCTTATGAAGCTACTTTCGACTGCGTGCGCTTCATTCACGATCTTCATTATCTTCTTTATAATCTTTAGGATCTTCATTGAATCTCTGCCTTCATTGAATTTGGAGTTTATTACGATGAGTGAAGCGGAGAAGGAGGGTTTTGGCGGAGCAATTGCAAATGCGATAGTGGGTACATTGTTACTCTCAGTACTGTCGACTGTTGCAGCAATTCCCATCGCATTGTCCACAGCGATCTATCTCTCCGAATACTCCCGCGAAAATATATTTACAAAGATCCTCAGATTCGTAATCGATGTTCTTTCGGGAACGCCTTCGATAGTAGTTGGTTCTCTCGGACTCGTTGTTTTTGTTATCTACATGAAAAGCTACACTGGTGGATTTTCTTTACTCTCTGGAATAATGGCTATGGTTATCCTCATATTACCAGTAATGGAAAGATACGCCGAAGAATCCATAAGGCTTGTGCCTAAAAACCTTAGAGAGGCAAGCTTTGCCCTTGGACTAGCAAAATGGCATACTATAAAGGGAGTAATTGTTCCAGCAGCACTTCCGGGAATAGTTTCCGGTATCCTTTTGAGTCTTGCAAGAGCTGCAGAAGAGTCTGCGGTCATCATTTTAACCGCGGGCTACAGTCAGTTCATACCAAGCTTTGGGATAGAACGTAGAGAAGATCTTATTATGGGCTTTGGGATAAATCCCCTGCACCAGAGAGTGGGGACTTTACCAATTGCGGTTTACCATGGATATGAATTTCCACATCTTGTTTCGAGAAGTGAAGCCTTTGCGTGTGCATTCATTCTAATAGCATTCGTTATGATGGTAAACTTCATAGCGAGGTATGTTGTTAAAAGGATTTGATTTCGAGTATGTGAGCAAGTACTAATTTTACTTATCGCCATATATACCCTATTTAGAAAGGGAGCGACAGTATTGTAAGTCCCATAAGGAAAAGAATGATTCTAAACATTTTAATTCGAAAAAGAATTTGAACTTTGGCTGTAATTTAATTTTAGAGAAATCGGAGGTGAAAATGGATGAAAAAGTTAGTGAAAAAGGTTAGAGAGTTTGTAGAGAGCACAAGCGGAGTCTCGCCAGTGGTGGCGACGCTGGTGTTGATCGTCGTTGCAGTAGCTGGAGCGGTTGCGGTTGGAACCATAACTGGGAGCTTTGCAAGCGACACCGCATCACAGGCAACGACTGCAGATGTGAGAGAGGGAAGCAAGATGACTTTGTTAATTGGTGGTTCAACGACAGTTCAGCCACTCAGCGAGGTTTTGGCTGAGGCTTTCATGAGGGAAAAACCGGGTATCAAAGTAGAAGTGCAGGGCGGTGGAAGTGGAGCGGGAATGACTGGAGTAGGTGAGGGAATCCTCGACATCGGAGCAAGCTCTGAATGGAGCAAGGTTGAGTCTGCTCTTAAGACCTACCCAGACCTGAAATACTGGGAAATCGGTGGAAGTGCAGTTGTTGTGATCGCAAATCTTCCAAGTGATTTAAAGAACGGAACTACGGGATGGGAATGTAAAAACATAACCAAGGCAGCCTTAGTGAAGATCTACAATTCGGAAATGTTCAACATAACAGGATGCAATGAGAAGGGAGTGATCACAGCGGACGATGTTAACACTTCTAGCACTGGCTGGACAGCCTACCAGAGGAATGATCCAAGCGGAACTGAAGAGACATTTGCGAAGTGGTTAACTGATGGTGCTAAAAAGAACCTCGATGACAAGAGCGGGGTTAAGGGTGCTGTAGGAAACGCCGGAGTTCTTGAGGCAGTAAAGAACACTCCCAAATCCATAGGCTTCGTTGACTTCGGATTCGCAAAGAGTGCTAGCGGTATAGTGATCATGGGTATCGATGGAAACAACGATGGAAACGTGAATGCTACCAGCAACTACACGGACGTAGCGGGCAGTGTTAGCGACATTGAAACTTTGATCAAGAATGCTCTCAAGGCACAAGCGAAGCTCGGTGGTGGAGAGGGATTGACAAGACATCTATACTATGTAACCAAGGGTGAACCAGATCCAATAGAGAGGGCATTCATCGAGTTCGCACTGAGCCCGAACGCAGTGCAATACTTTGCAAAGGTTGGATACTTCAGCATATACGACTATAAGAGTTCCTAAATTTTTTTTAAAATTTTTGAGCTCTATGAAATTTGTCTTTCCTAAGCTCTTCTCCGCAAAGAAAAAATCGGAAGAAATGGATAGAGACGAAGATCTGCTAAGTGAATGGATCGAGAAAATTGAGAATTCGATCGTAAATTTGCCAAGCTTTGACTTATTACAAGAGCTTGGGAGTGTTGTTTATGAGATAAAAAGACCATTTCAGTTTGCCTGCATTAAAAAAAGCTCACCCATCGAATACATTCCACTTGAGCCACCTATGAGCGAGAAGCTGAAGACATACATGAAGACGATTAACAGAGCACTTGAAACGATGATCAACACTGAAATCATTCTCGACATCCTCAAGGGCAAGGAGAAGTTTATCGAAGAATCTCTTGATTTCATATGCGAGCTGTATGCTTTGAAGATCAACGAGAATGAGAGAGACATTCTACTCTATTATCTTCGGAGGGACTACCTTGGCTACGGAAAGATAGATCCACTTATGAACGATAGATTCATAGAGGACATAAGCTGTAATGGCCCCAAAGCCAACATCTACGTTTATCACAGGTTCTTCGAGTCCATACCAACAGCGATTTCCTTCGAGGAAGTTGAGCTGAACAACTTCATTCTCAGGATTGCCCAGATGTCTGGAAGGCACATCTCAATATTGCAACCGATCAGAGATGCTGCACTCCCAGATGGAAGTAGAATAAACATGACCCTCGGCAGAGAAGTGACTAAGAAAGGTTCGACCTTCACGATAAGGAAGTTCAGAAGCGATCCAATATCTCCGACAGAGCTCATAAGCCTTGGAACCGCAAACTTTGAGATCTTTGCGTACTTCTGGTTGCTTGTTGAATATAAAAAGTCCCTTCTAATCTCTGGTGGAACTGCAACAGGAAAAACGACTTTGCTCAACGCTATTTGTGCTTTCATAAAGCCTGAAAATAAAATTGTTTCGATTGAAGATACGCCGGAGCTGAATCTACAGCATCCCAACTGGATTCAGTCGGTAACAAGAGTAGGATTTGGAGAAGTTTCTGGAGTTTCAGGCATTTCGGGAATTTCTGGAGTGTCCGCAAGGAGGTCCCCGGGAGACATTGATCTATACACGTTGCTTGTCGCAGCGCTGAGACAAAGACCCGAATACATCATAGTCGGTGAAGTGCGAGGAGAAGAAGCTTACACTCTCTTTCAGGCAATATCAGTTGGTCATTCAGCTTTGGGCACTGTGCATGCGTCTTCGATGCCCGAATTGATCGCACGACTTGAGTCACCACCAATGAATGTTCCAAGAATGCTCATATCTAATTTAGATCTCGTAGTTTTCCCATCTTTAGTCAAAGATAAGAATGGAAACAAGAAAAGAAGAGTCAAGCAGGTTGTAGAAGTCCTCGGAGTCGATCCTGCAACTAAAGAAGTGATCACAAACACCGTATTCAGATGGGATCCAGAAAGAGAAGACTTCGATTACCTTGGGAGAAGCTACCTTATGGAAGAAATAGCTAACGATACTGGCAGAAAACTCAAGGATCTGGAGGATGAGTGGATCAACAGAGCTCAATTTCTGGAATCCGCTTTAAAAAACAAAGTAATGAGGTATGGGGACTTCGTAAATCTGATCAGAGATTATCGAGGATTATGATTTCAGCCTATAAAAGATTTTTGCACAGAACCTTTTCAAGATTCGATCTTGAGAGATTTGCAGGTATAGAAAAAATCCTTTATGAATCAGACTCCAAGTTAACAATACAGATGTTTTTTGGAGCGATTTTAACGCTCTCAATGTCATCATTTACGATTTCGATTTTTTTGTCTTATTTGATTTTCAGGATCATCTTCCCTTCGGAGATCTGGGCTCTTCTTTTACTTTTGATCTCCGCTTCCACCTTAATGATTTCATTGCTTGCGATACCCATGATTGTGTTAAACCGTGTGTCATCCAAGAGGGTAGATATAGAAAAAAGATTGCCCCTTGTGATGGCATACATGGCAATGCTTGCAAGTTCTGGAATGAACCCAGTCAACATCCTCAAAAGCGTTGCCTTAAAGGATTTTGGGGCAGTATCAAAGGAGTTTGGAAAAATAGTTTACAGAATCGAGATTGTCGGTGAAGATGTAATTTCCGCAATAAACCACCTTGCCAGCAGAACACCTTCGAAGAACCTCTCCGATATACTCATTGGGATGGCAAACATTATCATTTCAGGCGGGGATTTAAGAACTTACTGCGAACAAAAATCGAAGGAACTCTTCGAAGAACGAAGGATAAGGCTCAGAGAATTCATAGACAGCTTAGCATCGTTCTCAGAAGGATATATGGGCGGTGTGCTCGTTTCAATTGTAATGGGGGTTCTGGGAATAATTGTAATTGGAGCTCTTGGCATAAAGATCGCATTCTTTACGACGAGCAATCTTCTCGATCTGCTCGTTTACTTTATAGTTCCGTTCATAAATGTTCTCTTCTTAGCCCTTCTCGAGTTCAAGTATTCCAAGGTGGTCGTATGAGTTTTTCAAAGCTAAAGTATAGAATTGCTCTTCTTGGATTGAATTACGAACGGCTCACGATCTTGATTCCTTCTGTAGTCTCTGCAATCATTTTTATTTATGCAATTCTGAGCAAGAGCTTTAGTTTGTTTCAGTCACTGATACTCTGTATTCTTATAGCTCTTGCACCCTACTCTTTTTATGTCACCATTGCGGAAAGGAAAAAGTTTAGATACGAGAAGGAATTTGCAGATTTTCTTTTTGAGCTATCCGAACTTGTCAGGGGAGGTATAGATCCATTGAGGGCAATTAAAGTTCTTTCAGAAAGAGAACTTGGATCTATAACGAAATTTGTTAAGATCGCAGCTAAACAGACGGAACTTGGCTTCTCATTCGAAACCGCAATGAGAAATCTCGCAAATCTCCTAAAAAGTAGCCTAATTGCAAACTATGCGGAGCTTGTAGTTCAGGCATCTTACACGGGCGGTTCAATTTCCAGTTTAATTCAGAAGGCATCAATGGACATGAAAACGATCATAGCGATCGAAGAAGAAAAGAGGGCGGGCTTAAGGCAGTATATGGTAATACTATATTTTGCCCACTTTATATTATTGGCGATCTGCTTAACAATCGTAACACAGTTTCTTCCAGGTCTTATACAAGTTGGAAGTTTTGGAATATCCACTCCGCTGGGCTTAATCTCTCAGGCGGATCTGAATTTTTCAAAGGTCAGCGAAAGCCTAATCCATCTTATTGTTTTAAACGCATTTTTTGGAGGTTTGATGGTGGGCAAGATCTCGAGCGGTTCTATAAGGCAGGGTTTAAAGCATTCGCTGATCCTTGTTGTTGCCAGCTATGTCGCATGGAACTCTTTTGCTCTGGCTGGCGAAGAGGTAGGATTTGAAATAGAGGTCGTTTCAAAACCCGAATACCTTTACATAGGTTTACCAGCTGAGGTCACCATTAAGGTTGTGGACATGAATGGTAAGCCTATAAAGGACAAAGCGGTGGTTTTTAGTATCAACAAAGGAAAAGTTATACCTGAAACTGCTTTAACAGACAGTAGTGGTCTTTGTTCTACAAAGGTAATTGCGGAAGGAGAAGAAGAGGGATTTTATGAGATAAACGTGAAAGTTGGTAATGTGGTTAGGAGAATAGTGCTACCAGCAACGTTCATTTAGCCAAAAGTTTCTCTCGTATCTATCTGCATTCCATGTGCTTCGACTGTAAACTTTATTAGCTTGTCGTAGGCTCTTTTTCCCCGCACTTTTATTAGTTGAATCGATCTCGCAATTCTCTCGCCAGCGATCTCTGTTTTTATTTCAACAAAACTGTCGCAGATTAGTTTTAAGATGGCATCAATTTTCTCATCTACGCACTTGCCACTATGAATCAATATGTAGCTTTTACCGCTTTCCTGCATTTTCCTTACAATTTCAATTGCTATGTTGATATCAACGTTCATGAGAGCAAGTGTGAAGGGGTCAACGATTACGAGATCAGCATTGCTAACTTCTGGCAATACGATAATTTCCTTTATACTTGGCTCCTTATTTATCCCGTAGATCTTTATGAGCTCTCTTATTAAATTTGAAGGTAAGAAAGTCAGATATTCCACTTTTAAGCCTTTTTCAAGGGCAAAATCTGCAAAATGGAGTGCGAGAAGTCTAGCATTATCGCCGTTTGGATCTTCAATTATCATAACCCCTTTCGGAATTCCTCCAAATACTTTTTCAACTATCATTCGCTTTCTCTGATCTCGAGGTGTTTAACAAGGTTTCTACATTTTACTTCTACGATCCCATCTCCATTGAACTCCACAAAAGCCTCACCGCTTTCATTGGTAATCGCAACTGTCTTATTTAGAGTAGTATTTCCAAATGGAGTAAAAAAGACAACCTCACCACTTTTTCCGCATCCAAAGGCATTTTCGATTTTTACTGCAATCTTGTTCTGATTATAGCTAGTTTTAATGATCGTTGGAGGATCAACGTCTCTAGTACTAATCGATTTGACTTCTGAAAGACTCAAAATACCTTTTGAGTCAATAACTATGGCTTGTAAAGAAAATTTATTGAGATTTAGGTTGCATATATTTATATCGGAAAAATATGGAGAAGTCAGCAGGATTTCGGGCGCATAGTTCATCGAAATCCCAATCTTCGGTATCATCAAATTTCCATCGCTAGTATGTATATAGAGAATCCATATATTTTCAAAGGAATTTGATTTTGTATTTGAAAATTTGAAGACCTCTCTGCTGTAAGTACTATACTCCTCAACTCTAGCCTCTACACCAACTTCGACATCTGGAACATTCAGTCGGAAGGTAAAGAAATTGTAGAGCCCCGTCATAAGCTCCACTGTCAGAGGTTCATTCCTCGAAATTTCTAGAGAATCGATCCCAATGCTTATCTCAACTCCAGACTTTGCAGGGATTTTCAATGGATTTGAAATGTTGTAAACGTTACCATTTACTTTCCACTCCTTTACCCACTTGTTGTTAAGTTTTATCCCCTTAATTATTGAATCCTGGGTGTTCAAATTCCTTACAGTGATGTTAAGAATGTTCCATTTCGAAATTCTAAACTCCCAATCCCCATTTTCATTTAAAAAAATTTTTTCATCTTTCAGAGTTGCATTCATTCTTCCCAGAAGTTTATCTCCATAGATCTTCACAATTCTGCACTCCTGTCCACAAATCTGGAAATAGCAGTCTTTTTCGCAATTTAACGAAATTCCATAGACTTCCCCACTCGTTCTGTTCACTATTTCAAATAAACGTTCCTTTTGGTCCAGTTCCACATTTACTATGTCTAGTTTTTCACTCTCCACAGCTCTTAAGTGGCTCTCTCTTTCTATCTCTTCCTTCTGAACTATGGCAAGGTAATAGCCGAGTGCAGAAGCGGAAATAACGACTATGGTTATGAGCATAAGAGCTCCGATCACTTCTGAAACAGCTTTAGAGTCCATATTTGTGGCTTTGAGCAAATAATATGGTTTTTTTGTAATTATCGGACTTGTGATATATAGCAAAATGAGAGATACATATTGCAATTTTTACTAAGGTTCTTGAGATATAAACCTGTTTAAAATTTTTTGAAAACTAGAACTCTGAGTCCTTTCAATCCCATCTTGGTCTGATTTGAACATACTGTTTTAATCAGTGTTTTCTTATACGTCTCTGTCCTTTCAATCCCATTTTGGTCTGATTTGAACCCCACTGAAACGCACTCTTGGCTCTCCAGATTGAATATCCTTTCAATCCCATTTTGGTCTGATTTGAACATTCCCTTCTTCGAGGGAGTTATCTCGGCATAGCTTTCTTTCAATCCCATCTTGGTCTGATTTGAACCAGTAACAAAAGCTTATGCGTATA
>CAYZIW010000045.1:0-7314 GCA_964478605.1 uncultured archaeon
TCGTTGCGATCAGCCATGCGATGCCCATAAGAAATGCTTCAGTGTTATTGAGCTCAAGCTTGCCAATTCTTAAAAATGCGTAAGTCAAAAAAAGAACAATAAAAATGAAAATTACCGAGCTGAGCTGATGAGCAAGCAGATCACCAAGAAATGGCTTGTATAAGCTCTCTCTTATTATAGCATTGATTATAGCAAGAAGCAGAAAGATCAGCCATGTTCCAGCTGTCAAAACAGCGAGTTTTAGTTTCATGTGAAAAACTTCCATTTATTCAATTTTCTCTATTCAATGAAAATCTGCTTTCATTCTTAGCCATTTTTTCCCTTACAGCTTTCTCAAGATCTAAGCCAGCTATGTCGCACAGAAAGAGCAAATATATGAAGATATCCACAACCTCTTCCGCTATTTCTGACTTTTTGCTCTCAAGAACGTTCTTTTCCTCCTCTAAACTTCTTGTCCACTGAAAAAGCTCAAGAAGTTCGCAAGCTTCGATTCCAATCGAGATTGCGAGATTCTTCGGAGTGTGGAATTTAAGCCAGTCTCTTTTGTCTCTAAATTGCCTCAAAGATCCCAAAATACCTTTAAGATCCATGATTTGAGCTGATGCTGTAGCTTAAAAAGGATTGGGAAACTCTTTAAACTCAGCTTAGCTATCTCAAAAAAGGATGAAAGACTTCATCGAAGAAAAAATAAGGGAGATAAGAGAAACTGTTGGGGATAAAAAGGCAATTATAGCTCTTTCTGGCGGAGTTGACAGCTCAACTGCTGCACTTCTCGCTCATAAAGCTCTCGGGGATAAACTCTATGCAGTGTTTGTAAACACTGGACTTCTAAGAAAAAATGAGCCCGAATTCGTTGTTAAGACCTTCAGAGAGGACTTTGGGCTGAATTTAATTTATATCGATGCTCAGAAAAGATTCCTTGATGCCCTCAGAGGAATTGTGGATCCGGAACAGAAGAGAAAGGTTATAGGAAAGGTTTTCATTGAAGTTTTTGAAGAAGTTGCCAAAAAGATTGGAGCGGAGTTTTTGATCCAGGGCACAATTGCTCCCGACTGGATCGAAAGCAAGGGTGGAATAAAAAGTCATCACAACGTCGGAGGGTTGCCGGAAAAGCTGAATTTGAAGATCATAGAGCCTTTGAGGGAGCTATATAAAGACGAAGTGAGAGAGCTTGCAAAAGAGCTTGGATTGCCAGAAAAGATCTATGGAAGAATGCCCTTCCCTGGCCCGGGACTTGCTGCAAGGATTATTGGCGAAGTTACACCTGAGAAGGTAAGAATTGTCAGAGAAGCGAATGCCATTGTTGAGGAGGAGATCGAAAAAGCCCAACTAAAGCCCTGGCAGGCTTTTGCGGTGCTCTTGGGTGTCAAGACAGTAGGCGTTCAGGGAGATATAAGAGCTTACAAGGAAACAATTGCTGTGAGAGTTGTTGAAAGCTTCGATGGCATGACAGCAAATGCGATGAATTTGCCGTTTGAAGTTCTGCAGAGGATTGCTTTCAGAATAGTAAGCGAAATTCCCGAAGTTGGAAGAGTGCTTTATGATGTAACGAATAAACCGCCAGCAACGATCGAGTTCGAGTGATATGATCCTCATCCTTGAGAATTATGGACAGTATACACATAGAATCTGGAGGACGCTGAGAGAAATTGGGGCAAAAGCTGAAATTGTGGCAAATACAATGCCAATTGAGGAAATGAAGGCAAAGAATCCTTCCGGAATAATATTTAGCGGTGGTCCAACGCTTGAAAGGGCTGGAAATTGCTGGAAGATCCTCGAAAGGTATGAGGAATTCGGGATCCCAATACTCGGCATCTGCCTGGGACATCAGCTGATTGCAAAGCATTTCGGCGGAGTGGTTGATAGGGGTAAAAAGGCGGAGTATAGTCTCGTGGAAGTCGAGATAATTGAAGAGGATGAGATCTTCAAAGGGCTACCAAAGAAGCTTAGAGTTTGGGCGAGCCACATGGATGAAGTTAAAAAACTCCCGGAGAGCTTTGAATTGCTTGCAAGAAGCGAATTTTGCGAAGTTGAAGCTATGAAGCACAAAGATTTGCCTATCTATGGCATCCAGTTCCATCCAGAGGTTGCTCACACGGAGAAGGGAAAGGAAATCTATAAGAACTTTGTTTCGATTTGCAAAAGCTAAACTTTTGAAGCTTTATCTCTTCAATTTTATTAGAATTCAGCAATTATATTTAATCTTAGCACTCTTTCCATGTATTCCTTGTAAGCAGAGCCAAATTTTTCCAGATTCTCCTTCTCTTCAGCATGGATCGCAATAAGGAGTAGAGCTACAATCATGGCTCCAGTGATGAAAGTGGAGATGTGTTGTGAAAGGAGAAGTAAAGCAAGAACGATTAGAATCTGCCCCAAAAACTCTGGATGTCTAACAAAACCGTAGATTCCGCTGTCTACAACAACATTTAACTTGTGTCTCTTTTTCTTAAGCTAAAACAATTGCAAAGCCAAGAAATAAAAATAAATAACTGAAATACAAAAGGGGTTCAATATTAAATGAGTTGTAGGATATAACGGCAAGAGTAACCAGAATTGCCCAAAGAACAACGTAGCTCTGGTGAGCTAAGTCGTGAATTTTTTTCCATACAAGATTGAATTTGTTCGGTGTTATTAAAATTTCACGACACTCTCTTATCTTCTCCTTCTTCTTTGAGTCGAGGAGTAAAGCATCAAAATCGCTCCAAAAAGTCCGACAAAAACACCAATTCCAACACTTGAAAGCTGTAGAGCTATAGAAGCGATCGGTTCAGCAGTCATAGATCTAATATAGCTGTAAATTAAAAAATAACATAGGAAAGAGTATAATAATCCCAAGGTTCCACCGTAAAGAGTATATTTCGGTCTCCAACTAACCAGACCATAGAAGCCACAGGCTAATCCGGAGAAGTAAAAAAATGCCGTAAAAAAGGCTAAGATATAAAGTGGAGACTTTCCAATTGCGAGGATTTCAATAAGTAGGTTTAAGATTGGTAAAAATGATAGGGAGCCAAATAATACTGTCTCCATTGAGATAGAGGGCATAAAACCAGAAATTAATAACAAAAATAAACCAATCCAACCCATTCCTCTTCCCATAATTGCCACTCGCTCGGAAATATTTAAAAATTTCTCGTTAATTTGTAAATTTTTTTCAACCGGATTAGAATTAAATTTTTAAGTTTCACTCTTCAGGTACATAAATTATTGTGCCATCCTTAAGCCTGTAAGCAGTACCGATCTTCTCTCCTTGCCCACCATGAAGCTCTGCAGTCAAGTTCATCACCTTTATAACTTCTCCGTCCTTGATTATGATCTGCATGTTCTCTTCACCGGGATTCTTAACAATCGTAATTTTTTCGTGTGGCGTTAAAAGCTCTGTAAGGTTATATGCTGTAACAAGCATGACTAAGAAAGCCAAGGCTATTATTAAAGCAACGTCGAAGAGGTTTGAGACGAACTCGAGTGGATTATCGTCTTCGATTTCATCAATCAGCCTTCTTCTCATACTTATCCCCCAAAATCTTTGCAATGTATTCCATATCACTCAGATCCTCAAGGTACCATCTCTTTCTGACTGTAAAGATCGCATAACCAACACCGCCAACTATTAAGCCGAGTACAGTTGTTGCAAAGGCAGTTATTAGATTAGTAGCAAGCTCATGGATGTTTCCCTGAGATAAAGCGATCATAGCTGGACCCAAAGGAATAAGAGTACCCATCAAGCCAAGCATTGGTCCAATTCTCGTAAGAATCTTCGGAATTTCGAGCTCTTTCGCAACTCTTAGCTCGTATTCTTCAAGAAGCTTTTCAAGGTCTTCCTTGCTCGGATTCAGCTTTTTTAAGTCCAAGATAAACATTCTGAGCAACCTAGTTGTTTGAATCTTTTCAAGCTTTTCAACCACTTCTTCGAAGTTAAAGGCTTTCAGTTTTCTCAGATTATCAAAGTCTCTATTTCTTTTCGCACTTTCAACAACGAAGGCTCCAAGCTCCATCAGTGAATAAACCACAAGCAGAATCAAAGCTACAATCACTGGGTAAAGCAGAGAAGTTGAAATTGCATACATCGTCGCATAGATTGCTGAAGTAACGCTAACCATACCTCCTAGCACCTCTTATCGCTCCCAGAGCGATAGGAATTAGTAGAATCAACGAATAAGGGTTAAAGTTGTCTGTAATTGAATACTTTAAGCTCATCCCTTGCATAACTGCTGGAATCAAGAGCATTGCAAAGATGTAATAGATACCAAGAAGCAACATTATTTGTCCAAGCCTTTCTGGATTCTCTTTTCTTTGTAAAGACAAAAAAAGGATTCCTAATACTATTATCGTTCCAACGATCGCTCCTATCACAATTTTTGGAATTTCAAGAATTTGTGAAGCAAAGTAGCAAGAAATGAAGATCGCAGCGAAGCAAACAGGACATGGAATTACTATAGCAAAGGAAGTTTTGTTTGACAGATCTATCCCACACGTAGCTTTTCTGATCGTCGTATAGCCGGAGATCAGTAGCAAAAATGCGACGATTAGGTGAATTGCAATGGTGTAGTTGAGCAGAACAGATAGCGATTCGATTAGATTTTCAAGCATGACTCCTAGAGCTGTAGAGATTAAAAAGTAGAGAAAAGCGAGAGCATATACTATTCTTTTTTCTAAGGAACTGTATCTACATCCAATTCCCGCTTTAAAAGCCACGAGGGTAGAGCTAGCTAAAACTCCAGTTAGTAGTGGATTGTATGTGGCGATAGCAACGAAAGCAATTGTGAGGATTACGACTGCTTTCAATTTGTCAAATTTCATTTAGTTGATGTCAAGAGTTGTGAATTTAAACTTTGTGACTCTACCCATTTAAAGGTAAAACACTGATCATCACTGCGCTTTCTTGCTTGAAGATTTTCTGTGAGTTATCCTCCAAAGACTCTAACAAAGAGTACGCATAGTCAAAATCTCATAATTCTGCGAAGAGATGGAGCACGAAGTTCAGGTCATTTCTTGGGCTATCAAACTACTGCTCATACTCCTGACCAAAAATTCTCTTATGAAGAAGCAATAGAATTCCGAGAACTATAGCGATCAAAGCCAAAGACGCTCCAAATACGTCTCTTTCTATTAACTTTAGAGTCAGGTAAATCGAAAAGAAAAAAATTAAAAGAAATGCATACTTTTTTGTACCAAGTTTTCTCATACCCATCCCATATATTTTGCACGGTTATAGCAGCTATAAACATGAGATGCCAGCGAGATGATGCAAGTACTGCAAGGGAGAGCTATGCATCCAAGACACGTCAGTGGTGTGAAAATAACCCAACAAGCACCGAGACACGAAATGCAGGTTGCACACAGGGGTAATGAATAATAAGTCGTTAGTATTTGCCCTATGCAAAGGATGCAGTCATTCATAGTTTGGTCAATTATCGATCCAATCCCTTTCCCCTCAACATTAAACTCAGCCAAATTCTTCTCCACTACTCTGCTCAAATAGCTCAGCTCAAGCTTAGCCTTATTCCATATCCAACTCGTTTCGTCTTGCTTTCTTATCTCATTCAGCACTTCAGCAAGAATTCTGTAATGCTCGGAAAGCTTAACCTTGCTTTTGATCTCGATGACATCAGCAAATGGGGCAAACTTCTTTTCATCCTTTGGAGCGACGTTTATTGCGGTAACGAAGTAGTTCTCGTTGAAAACGAGTTTCATGATCTCCTCTGCACGAAATAAATAAATGAGTAAAGCAGCGTAGAGATCAGAGATGTAAAGATCAGAGTCAGGTAATTTGAAAGATAACCCTCAGCACTTCCAGACATTGCTTCAGCCCAACCGCTAATCATAGCGAAGCAAATTGTTGTAATTGAAACGATGAAAACCGTGATCTTCGGCTTTCTTAGTCTTTCAATCAAGGGTAACGCTATGAGAGTTGACGCTGCCAAGGGTGTTATTTGTGAAATGAACAAAACTGAATTTGCATCCAATTTTCCAGCAAGCAGAAAGTAAGTCGGTGGTAAGATAAAAGCCAGAACTGGCATTAACGCATAGCGAACTTTCGATTTAACGAATTCAACTAGCAAGTATAGAACTAAAGTGTAGCAAGCAAGAGCCATTGAGGCGAGTAAGAAAATTAAAAAGAGCATTTTTCACCTCTAGTGGAGCATATACTTCACAAGTCCACGAGTATACTTGGCTGTTTCAAGCAAGCAATTTAATGTTATCGCTCTAACCGTAGAATTTGTTTGCCAAGCATTTGGATTCTCGTAAATTAACGAATATAATGTATCTATGTATTGGTGAGCATAATTCGCTAGGTTTTTAGTTGCTTTCTCTGGATTGTCAAACAAATAGTAGCCTTGGTTACTCGCAATTGTTTCTTTGAATTTGTAGCCAGAATTCCAGTTGTTCTCCACATAGCCTTCATAAGCATAGTGGACCCATTTGTTAAAAGCTTGTCGTATCTCTGCTCCAGTATGTAAAGGATTACCAACATCAGTTATAAAGTGGCTCGCATATCCCAAGTTTCTGTATGCATTTGTATATTCTCTGGAAGAGTAGTTCTGCTTTGCGTAGTTTATGAATTTATTTACATTACCCGGAGCATCGCCAAGTTCAAAACAAATCAAGCCTACGCAATAAGATGGATTAAAATAATGCTCCCATGACCACACGACCTGAAGAACAAAATTCCATAGCCATTCTGGATATCCTGATGGCGGTGGAATTTGCAACCACATGTCTGGTTCGGGAGCACTGCTGATGGATATACTGCAGTAAGTTTGCGGCACGCCCTCTTTTACACAAGAAATTCCAATAAGGTCAGAATGCACATTAGCTTGCCATTTAGGGATTCCAACTAATTCTTTCTCCCAAAATTCGCCAACAGCCTTGGCAAGCTTCTCCAGTGTAGCTTCATCCTCTCTCGCCAAGTTTAACTCTTTCTCAGCAGTTATGAAAACAACTTTCTCACCAATTTCCGCTTTAACTCTGTATTTTTTCCATAGCTCCTCCATGGATTTCTTTAAGCTCCTCTTCTCTTCGTCGCTCAAACTGCTCTGCTCTATGTAAAAGAAGGTGGCCTTTTTACCTTCTTCAGTTGCTCCAACAGCTATGAAGAAACCGTAGGGTGTTGAATCGAAGATCGAATCTATTTTTATTAGCTTTAACTCTTCGAATTCTTTTAACTCTGCACTTGCCATTTCATTAGCCATCACTGACATTGCTGTGCTGCAAAGCATAACCAAAACCAGAAACAGACTAATTATTCTCTTCCATACTGACATGCTCTCACTAAGCTATGTGGCATGCTACAAATATATAAAGTTTTTGCCACTT
>CAYZIW010000046.1:0-3020 GCA_964478605.1 uncultured archaeon
GCCATAACTACCGATAAAGACGTCTTGAAAACTCTTACAGAAGCTGACAAGGAAAAGGCAAAACAAAAGTTAGACGAGGTAGATTCAACTCTATCATCAAAAGCAATCTCCGTATATAGGTATTTATTAAAAGGCTCAGTAGAAGGAATAAAAAAATTTAACCTTGGCATCCCAACAACTGGCGAGAAGAGCATCACGGCAAGAGTAAAAAGATACCTCAAAGACGAAGAAGTCTTACTGGATAAGCTATCACCTAAATTTTTGATAGAGAAAACATTCTCAAAGGATGATGAGCGCAAAAGCCTTGTCGAAATATGGGAAGCCTTCCTTAAATATTATGAGCTTCCAATTCTTGAAAGCGAAAATGTCCTTAAGAATACTATTGTAAAAGGAGTTCAAGAGGGAACATTCGGTCTTTTAATGGATAATAAAGTTTGGTATCAGGAAACTATATCACCACCAGACATTAGCGATGAGATTTTTGTAATTAGAAAGGATGTGGCTGAGGCATTAAAGAGAAAGGAAGAAACGAAGAAAGAGACAAAGGAAGAAATGGAGACAGAGATAAAGGAAGTAGTCGAAGAGTTTCCTCCCAAAATGCCTCCTGAAGTCCCAACTCCACCAAAAGTGCCAGAAAAAGCTTTACAGAGGATTGTGCTTAGAGCTAAAGTTCCATGGGATAAACTATCTGACTTAGTACGTGGAGTAATTATGCCTTTAACTCGTGAGGGTGCTGAGATTTCATTAGAAATTAAAATTGAAGCACGATCAGAGCAAGGGATAAGTAAAGATACATTAGATTTGAAAGTAAAGGAAACTTTAAACCAGGTTAGAGCAGAAATTCTAGAAGAGAGACAAGAATAAGTAACAGTCTCAAAAAATCGTGTCGGAAACTCTCATTTTTCATCATGATGAAAAGTACAATCCTTGCTTTTGCTGAAGAAGTTAAAAGAATATGTTGTGGTTCATGAACTTACACATCTGATTGGACCAAATCATACAAGATCTTTCAGGGAAATTGTCGAATTCTACGGACTACAGAGATACGAAAAAGGAAATGAAGAAGTACTGGGTTCTGGTGGAAAGAAATGAGATCTGGAGGAAGCTGAGAAGTGTAAAATGAAACAACAAAATTTATCAATAGTTTTTCAGAATAGATCCCTCATGAAGTACTGGCTTTGTATAACAACTGAAGAGAACTGGGAAGTTATAAAAGAGAAGAACGTTTTTGGCGTGCCGGAGAGACACAGGAATACTGTAGAGAAAGTTAATCCGGGAGACAAGCTTGTTATTTATCTGAAGCAGGAAAGAACGAAGGATAAGATTGTAGAGCCAAGAATAATTGCCATCTATGAGGCTGTATCAAAAGCCTTCAGAGATTCGACAAGGATCTTCAAAGCTCCTAAGAGAATGAGAAAAGAAAGCTTCCCTCTTCGCATAAAGCTCAAGCCAATAAAGATCTTTGAAAAAGCGATAGAGTTCAAGCCTTTGATTCCTAAGCTGAAGTTCATAACAAACAAGAAGAAATGGACTGGACATTTGATGGGTAAAGCGATGAGAGAAATTCCTGAAGAGGATTTCGAGCTTATTTGCAAGATGTGATAGAATTCTTTTTGATATTTTTATAAAATATTTCTTCTCCGAAAAAAGATGAACTAACCATGGTATTCTCTACTTGGACGGATATGCTACAGTGTAGCAATGTGTATCGTTTACAGTTTCCAAACTAACGGTTTTTAGTTTTTCAAGAAATCGTGCTACTTTAAGCACAAAACAAGGGGGGAAATCCTAAGAGTTAACAGCTATACACCATTGGAATCTGTAAAATGTGTAAAAACTGTTAAAACTTTATAATGAAGTTGCAAAAACTGTAAATGAAAAGACTAAAATGTAAACGGAAGATCGAAACTGTAAAACACTGTAAAGAGAAGTCTCGAAAATTATATTAGCTCAAAAATACAACCCAATATGATGGCAAGCGTGAAGCTACGGAAAATGGCGGGAATTTACAGGAAATCGCATACACATGTCATCAAAAGGTTCAAGGAATTGATGGAAAGGAAAAGGAAGAAAGTGATTATCGAAGAGAGAAAGCCGATTATCGCTGAGATCGATGATCTGATCGATCTCACGGATTACATGCTCGAATGTGGAGATATAACGGAAGAGAAAGCAGAAGAAGTCAAAGAGATGCTGAAAGAAATGAAGAAAGAAGAGACGAAGAAACCAAAGAGAGAAGAGAAAGAGAGAGCGGAACATGTGGGCGTTGGCAAAAGAATAACGCTAGAGGCACTTGACAGAACACAAGCGAAAGTGGCTTCAAGGCTCTTGGAGAATGTTTCATGGTTCTCGGAAGCGGTGCATAATATCGGATTCTATTCAACGATAATAGCACTGCAGTATGCGAAAGTCGATCCTAACGAGATCGAACAAAGAATTACACAGTTCAAGGATGCGGAAGAGTTTGCAAGCTTTGTCAAAAAACAATTATCAGAACTCTATAGCAAAGGAGGTGAAAAAGCGAGGAAGCTTCTTGAGCTTGAAGAGAAAAGGAGGAGACTTGAAGCTGAAAACGCTTACGTATTTTACTTAACCAACAAAATTGCACGGCAAGTAGAGTTGCTAAAGAACATATTGATGTTCATGTGGACTGGAGCATGTGATTCGTGCAAGCGGAACATTAAATGGGCGTTGAGTTTTTACGCTAACATGCATCAAAAAGAGTAAGATAAACCCCAACCACCCACCATCACTAACAAGCGAACCGAGAGGATGATAAAGCCGTTTTTGCAGAGATAGGTCTAATCACTCGTCCAGATTGTAAAAAGAAGCTATCTCAGACACGGATTTTTTTGCTTTTTGTAGAAGAGCTTCTGAATACCGGAAACCTCGCTATCGAACTTTTTGGTAACATCCGATATCATCTGTTGCGCTAATCCAAACAACCTTCCTATCTCTTTTTTTGCGTCCTGAAGATTTCTTGAGAAGGAAATACTTTGGAAGTGTTGAAAGCAAAGGTT
>CAYZIW010000046.1:3030-4044 GCA_964478605.1 uncultured archaeon
AGATGTAAACCTTTAAATCAAAAAATACAGTTTCAAGCGCTGAAAAAACATCTTGAATAAGATTAAGCTCTAAATGTTGCTTAAGCTCTTGTTTAAAAAACAGCTCGCTCTCGCTGAATTCCAGAGAGTATCTAACTCTTATAAAATTACTACATTACTAACTACACTACTACAAAGTAAAAGCTTGTAACCTAGAGTCTATACTCTAATAAAAACAAAGCGTAGTTGTGGAGTGGAGCGTTTTTTTAAATTTTCCACATGCTGCTAAAAAAAGTAGCACTGTTTTAAGTAAAAAAATAACAGAGCTTGTCAAATGCTACACTTAGTCCAGCCAGATCAGCCTCTTTTTGAAATTTTCATCAAACCAGTTTTCTCGTTTTTCGTACAGCTCTCCAAACTTTTTATCGAGTATAAAAGTGGCCCCAATGTCATCAGCTCCTCTGCAAATTCTTCCACAAGCCTGAATTATTCTTCTCACAACAACCTCTTCGTAAGCTCTTCTCGCTTCATCCTCTCCAAATTTTTCTTTTCTTGCTTTCCATTCTGGATCCTCGAGATCTGGATAGGGAAGGTTAAGAATGAACTGCAAAGGAATCTCTTTTCCTTTAAAATCGTAACCGCTATCTGCGGATGCAACGATCAGATAATCGTAATCTCCTTCGATGAACTCCCTTATCGTTTTGTCAAGTTCTCCTTTTTCATGGATTTTAACCTTTCTCGGATGCAGAAATCTTGCAGTGTATTTTGCAGTAGGGTCAAGATTCATAACATGAATTACCGCTTTGATTTTTCCATATTTATTGGTATAGTACGTAAATATTATGTTCATAAAATTAGCAGCAACTTTGAAGATTTCTGCTCCTTTCTTCCCATATTCATGCATTGTAAACTTGCCAACCGGATAGTAGATTATCGGAGCGTTCCGCTTTGTCGCAACAGAAGCGCAGCGCGCGCGCGCGCTACAACCCCACACTTTGACGATTTTTCCCTGATTCAGCTCTTAGCTTCTATAGC
>CAYZIW010000046.1:4183-4831 GCA_964478605.1 uncultured archaeon
ATGTATTCTTTATCGATGGGAGAGAGCAACTCTATCTTCTCCTTCTTTTCCTCGTATTCTTCCCCGAGCTTTGAAATCCTTTTCTCGACAGCGATCTTTGGGTCATCTTCATCTTCAACCTCTACCGGCTTTGAAAGATACTCTAAAATTTTGTGATATTCGTCAAAAATTAAAAGCTGAGCCCTCTTAGCGTACTTCATAAAGTTCCCAACATTCATGGCCACTGGTTTCCCTTCGTTCAGACTTTTTTCAACAGCCTCGATTCTTCTCTTCCATTCACAATCAACATTACAGTCCATTTTCTTGATGTTGCAAGGAGCAACCTCTGCTGTTATGTTGTACAGGCTGCATTCGTAGTTTTCTCTTCCTTTTAGAGTTGGGATACTGTAAGTCGCTAACTGATCTTGAAGGCCTTTTTCCGGGCAAATAATGATGGTAGGAAGCCTCATTTTATTTGCAAGAGTTAAATAAATTACAGTCTTGCCAGAACCGGTAGGCGATGTGAGACAAACGTCATCGTTCTCTTGCAAAAGCTTGTAACATTCTGCAATAACCTCAGCTTGTCCCTTTCTGAAAATATCCACCGGGGCATGAGCTTTTAATTCCTTTGGTATTTCTTCGTATTCGGCTTTTTCCGGAGACATAGTC
>CAYZIW010000046.1:4841-6269 GCA_964478605.1 uncultured archaeon
AAACTCGCATTTAGAGCAATCAAAAGAGACGTTTGAACATTTTTGAATTGTCTCCGAAATTCTGCTCAATACTGCACTGCAACCAACATTGTATCCACGCTTTTTAACGCTGTTAACGACGCTTCTAAGCTCGTTTTCTGGAAGAGGAGGTTCGTTGCTCAAATTCCAAGTTTTCAGAATATCCAAGATGAACTCCGCCGGATAACCAAGCTGGAAGAACCAGGAAGCAATTATGAATGCTGCCTCATTTCTTCCCCCTTCTTTGATTTTTCCTTCAAGCAGAGCTTCGATGCAAAGGGGGTGCGGCGGAATTTTTGGTTTTACATTTACAACGCGAGGAGGCTTTGAGTCTTCCTTTTGGGGCTTAGCTTCAAGAGCGATAAATTGTGAGAAATCGTGAGAAGATAGTTTGTTCAAGTCTGAAAGGAAATAATATCGATTCCCTGACGGATGAATGGATGGAGGAGCGAGAACATAGCTCCCTTTTCCTTTTATCCTTATGTCTGGATCTGAACAGAGAACCATTGATTCGTAAACTTTCCTCGAATAAATCTGGATCCCATGAGGTTTTCCGGTCTTAACAACAGCTGTATTTTCTTTTAATTCATCGAGATTTATAGGAATCGGTGATCTTTTGTAGTCATCTACGTCCAGCACGGAAAGATTGGAAACTTCTCCGCAAACTATTGCAATGTTAAACACGCCATATTTTTCGAACCATTGATCTATCTCTTCTTTTGTTGGTCTTCTTTCCTGATACTCCTTCCAGCTTGGCAACAAGGGCTTTTTACCCTCGTTCTCCTCTTTTTCTAGTGATTTGTGGATTAGTCTTATTGGAATCACGGAGAAGCCTTGCGAAAGATAGAGATCGATGTGCTCTCTTAATTCCTTTTGATAACTTTTGCGATCAATCCCTAATATTTGTAATGACCTGTACGCCCTTTCAATATAATCTATCATTTTTCCCACCTTTTACCAGTCTATAGCTTTCGCTTCCAATTTTTTCCACGATTCCTAGCTCTCTCAAAGCTCGAAGCTCGAAAGCAAGCTCATCTATATCATATCCATCTGATTTTATTCTACTGATTAAATCTAAATCAAATTTTAATACTTTGTACTCGTTAAAAAGCTGAAGAAGGTAAGATCGTGGAGATAAAGGCTGATTTTTGAGTTTTTCCAGCTCTTCTTCAAGTTCTGTTGCAAATTCCTTATATCTTGCTTTAAATTCCTCCATCCTCTCTTTTAGGTAGTCTCTTAGCCCTTCAGGCGTGTATTCCGATTCCTCGAAAAAGCAAGCCAAGACGTAGCGATATCGGGATGGAAAAGACGAACTTTCGTCTTCAGAAAGGATTCCTGGAACTTCAATTGGCATCGTAATCTTTACAACTTTTTCTAGATGCGTTGTGAAGATCGGTTCCTTTTTCAGCA
>CAYZIW010000047.1:0-6123 GCA_964478605.1 uncultured archaeon
GTTGAGGAGAGAGAAAGACTCTGTGGATATGTGCCGTTTAGAGGGAAAACCAGTCTGGTGGAAGGGCAGGGAGATCTACATTCCAGATACTACTTTGAATGCAGAACTGCTACTGGGGAATGGTGCGGGATGGATTGAAGTAGTAGGTGCTACATATGTTTTCAAAATTGTATGAATTCATTACGGATCTGGAATTAATAGCGAGACTGTCCAGGAGCGGTGTAAAGTATGGACAGAAGGGCGGAGCTATCTGTTTGCTTGACAAAGAACTCAACGAAGCAGGAATATGCTTCCACGCCGACCGCTCGGGAGAAATACGCACAGTCGAAGTCGAGATGGATTACATTGAAGACAAAAGCAAATTCAAAGAATTCTTAAAGAAAATCAAAGAAAAATACAGTCTTGGAACAGATGTAAGAATTGAAACCAGAATAAAGTCTTTTATGCCGTTCTATTACTTAGAAGATAAACTTAAAGGTAAAGAAGTTTACAGTGAGCTTGAAAAAGAATGCATTTTCGATAATGAGCTGAACTCAGAAATCTGTTTTGAAACAACGACAAAATACGGCGAGAAAGTAGTTAAAAAAGTAAAAGTGAAGACAGATCGAATTGAAGACAAAAGCGAGTTCATGAATTTTTTAGAAAAGCTGAGAGCGAAATACGGACTCTCAAAGAACATATATGTGGATGTTGGTGTTAAAGATTTTGTACTGTATCGTGATTTGAAAGAAAAACTTGCTGGCAAGAAATCTTTTGTTGGACTCGGAAGAGAATGCATTTTCGACGAAGAACTTAATGCAGAAATTTGTTTTGAAGTAAAACCAAGATACGGCGATTTTCTGATTGTAAATGTAGAAGTAAAAACAACTTACATAGGAAAAGAGAAGTTCAGAGATTTTCTAAATAAACTGAGAGCAAAATACAGTCTTCCGCAGCAAATACCTGTAAACGTATCTGCTATTCCAGAGAAAAATTTAGAGGAGACGAAAGAATTTTATAGTGCTTGGAGATAAAGAAAAACATAGAGGGTGAGGAAGCTTCACGGTTAGCTAAAAATCTATAAATAGTAGAAAAAAGTATATTGGTAAAGGTGAGAGTATGGGGTTAGCGGATTTGTATGAGTTTAAGGCGAAAGGCGCCGGATCGAGTTTTAGGAGATCGAGTTTTAGGAAGGACTTTGAGAAAGTCTGCGAATCTTTCGGTGGAGAGGTAGAGGTAGAAGACGGAACACTAACGTGTTTTCTCGATGGAAGTGATAAATTTAAAGCTTTCTCGATCTGGTTGCACGAAAACGCTGTTAAGAGCAAGCGAGAGGGAGCATATTCTGCAAAGCGCAGTACAGATGAAGATCTTGAACGGGGGAAAATGGAGTTCTACGTAGAAAATGGAAAGGGCACACTAAAATACGAGGTTGAGAGACTTCTGTACGGTTATGGGGGACTTGAGGATATTGTTATGGACATACTCGGGGAAAAGGGATATAGCGAAGAAGAGAATGAACAAATGATTGAAGAAGTGATGAGTAACATTGATAAAGCTGTGGATGAGGCGGACTGGGCTGTCAGAGAACTGGATTATAAGAAAGTAACAGATGCACCTTACATTTTCATGGAAGGCGGTGTTGGATGTAAAGTCACATTTGATTCAGTGTCTGAATCTACTTTACTCGTATGTACTGGTACAGCAGGTGTGAGAGAGTCTTCAGTTCTTTCAGCAGTGATTAATGATCTTACTAAAGCAGTAGACAAAGCAGCTGATTCTGCAGAAGAAACATGGTTCAGCACTTTCAGAAAAGCTGTATTGAAGCAGGTCAGATAAGCATTACACAAGCTCAAGAGCTGTGAACGGACCTTTAAATATGTCCAATTATCCTTTTTTTAGATTTATGTTCTCCATCAAGCTCGATCCAGATTCCAATTGCATAATCCTCAATAACAGCGATGATGGACTACCTTCATCAATTCATCCAGTTTTCCATGAAGAGCTGGATTTATTGGGATTTGACAAATACTGGGAATATGAGAAGTGCGATGAGCCATTGCTGTGGCGAGTGAACCGCACTTATTACTATAAAGGTAATAAAGTAGCTCGAGCTGTCGGAGGGAATTTCTTTGAAAGGCCAAAGATTGAGCTTTTTGTGGAAGATCTGACCTTAGAGCCAGTAGACGTCGAACTGATGGTTAAGAAGAATGCCGATCTGATGCAGAAGGTTGAAAATGATGCCCTTGAATTTATTTATCAAACAAGAAAAAGATTTGCAGATTACATAACCCTAGTAGGCTTCAGCGGTGGAAAGGATTCTCTTGCAATCCTTGATCTTGTGCAGAGAGCTTTAGCCAAGGATGAGTTCAGCGTCGTCTTCAACGACACCTCTATGGAATTGCCCGAGACGATAAGCTACGTTGAAGAGATAAGGAAAAGCTATCCAGACATCACCTTCTACATTACAAAGCATGACGTTCCAGCCATAGACTACTGGAAGCTATTTGCCCCTCCTAGCAGAATTCACCGATGGTGCTGCACAGTCTATAAGATGCTTCCGACAGTCAAATTTATCAAAGATAATTTTCCCAACGACAGGATACTGTTCTTCGACGGAATAAGGGCAGAAGAGAGTCCAAAGAGGGCGAGAATGGAAAAGATAACCAAAGGGAAGAACTTCAGACAGATAAATGCCCATCCGATCATCAAATGGAATTCTGCGATGGTGTGGCTCTACACCTTTAAAAGACATTTGAAGATTAATCCTTTATACCGCTACGGTCTCAACAGAATTGGCTGCGTGGTCTGTCCCTTTGAATCTGAGTGGTGGGAAACGATTATCGGAAACGAGTTCTATTCTTCTGCTAAGCCTTATTTGGATGTGATTGCGGAATTTGCGAAAAAGCGTGGCGTTGCTGATATAGAAGATTTCATTCGAGAAGGAAACTGGAAGGTAAGAGTAGGGGATGGAATAAGACATAAAAGTAAGGTTCTAGTTTTAAAGGAACAAAATAAAACGAAAATTTTAGTTGAAAGTAGCGTGGAAAAGTTCCTAGAGTGGTTTAAAGTTCTTAAAGGTGTTAAAGCTGAGGGTAACACTATTAGATTTATCTTCGACGGCTACGATCGCTTTATCGAATACAGGGCTGATGGTAAGCTCACAATAGAAATTATGGATGCTAATACTAAGCTGGTTGGCATATTAAAGAAGATTGCTTTTAAATCCGCTTACTGCATCGCATGTGGAGCGTGTGAAGTTAATTGCCCAGACAACGCAATAAGAAAAGAGAACGGTTTTATAAAAATAGAGAATTGCTCACATTGCCTAAAATGCGTAAAAATCGCAGAAAAGGGTTGTTTAAGAGCTGAATCCCTTAAAGTATTTTATGGAGGTAGTGGTATGGGTTTAGATAAGATTGGAAATTACAAAACTTTTGGACTTAGTTTGAATCAATGAAAAGGTGGCTAATAGATGCCGAAATCATAGAAAAAACTAGAGAAGGATTTAAATTGACGGATTTGGGTAAAAAATTAGCTAAAATCGGTGCTGAAAGCCTTTTTACTTGGGCTGTAATCTGGACAAACTTGGCAAGAAATTCAAGCCTTGTAAGGTGGTACGTTACGGAACTGGAATGGGGTAAGAAGTATACGAGAGAAGAACTTCTTCAGTTGATGGGAGATAAACTGAGTAAAACCACAAAAGAAAATGGAATTCAATCTCTTTCCGAACTTTTCAGACATTCTCCTCTTGGATATGAACTTGAACTTGGTGTTCCTTTGAGCAAATCTGGAGATAGATTTTTTGGGGATTCCAAGGATAATCTCCACGCTTTAGAAAAGAAGGGGGCGGAAGAAGTTGCAGAAGAGATAAAAGAAGCAATCCTTTATTCATTGTACAGACTTAAAGACATAAAAGGTGACCACTTTACAGTCACTTATCTGGAAGAATACGCAGACGAAGGACCGATGAGGCTTTTTGGAATAAAAAGGGGAAAGATGGAGAGTATCCTAAGACTTTTGAATGAAACGATGCGAGATTGGATTTCGGTAGACATCGTAGCAGATCTCGATAATATCTCTCTCAACCAGGAAAAGAAAAGCTTAGACGTAGTTTCTAGGGCTTTTTCATCAGTCTATTAATTTCTCCTTTTAATTCTACTGCTGTGCGGAATAGCAGGTGGGTTATAACTCCGAATACTAGGAACTGAACACCCATCAAAATGAACATAGTCGTAAGAATTGCCAGTAGAATATGTGTTACACCATTTAACCAAGCGTAGACAACGTATGACCCAGTTATAAGACCCAGAAATATGAAAATAGCCCCCAAAAAATAGATGTATCTCGCCGGGCTATACCGTTTAAGCATTTCATATATTGCTTTTCCGATTTTGAACCCATCTCTTATCGGCTTTAGTTTCGTTTTTCCTTCCCTTTTACGATAGCTTATCGGGACTTCTACAACTTTAAAGCCTTTTGCCAGAGTTTCAACAGTAAGCTCTACTTCCACTTCAAAGCCCGATTTTTTTATCTCGATACTTTTGTAAACTTCTTTCCTCAGTGCTCTGTATCCAGAAAGAACGTCATGAAGGCTAACACCATAAGCAAATCGGAAAAAAATATTCAGAATTTTATTTCCAAAAAGATTCAGTGTGGTAAAAGCTCCTTTTTCGTAGCTGTGGAACCTGTTGCCGATTACGTGGTCAGCAACTCCGTTTTCTATTGGTTCAAGCAACCTTTTAACCTCTTCTGCCGGATAACTCCCATCTCCGTCCACTAAGACGACCACGTCGCTCTCAAGGATTTTGAAAGCATCGGAAATGGCATTTCCCTTCCCCTTTCCGGTTTGTAGAATCACTTTTGCACCATTCTTTTCTGCCATCTCTCTGGTTCGATCTTTGCTCCCACCATCTACAACTAGAACTTCGAATCCAAGCTTTTTGAAATCGGAAACGACCTTTCCGATCCCCTTCTCCTCGTTTAGCGTTGGAACAACTACTGTTACCTTCATCAGATCCTCGAGATCTTCAAAAGACTTTTTACTGGTACGGTCTCGATTCTACCTCCCTTGTCCGCCACGACTGCTACACCCAAGACCTTTCCGCCGCTTTTCTCTATGACTTCTATTGCCCCTCTAACCGTTCTACCAGTCGATATTATGTCATCAACGATCACACACTTCTTTCCGGAGACTTTTGCAAAATTTTCGCTGAGAATACCCTCTTTTACCTCCTCTAAAAGAGCCTCGAACACCACAAAAATCTTCCCCATGAATTTTATAAGCTCTTTTTTAAAAACCGTATAACTCAAAGCTGTGAACGGGGTTATCATTTTAATCACCTCCAAGTGTTACTAAATTATAGCGTTTTTAAAACAGCGCCTATAAAAACCTACTTTTGCAAACGGAGCAATTATAGAAGATATTGAGACTGTGCTTGAGGTCGTGTTTATTTTCGGCTTAAAATAAATAACACTCATACCTAAACAGAGGTATTAGGGGCCTCCTTTACCGGGACATAAACCGCGAGTATCTCTTGGCCATCACTCTCAAGACGCACGGTAAACTCATTCCCAAGACTAGTCTCTATCTCTTTGGCCAATCCAAAGGGCAACCGCAGGGCAAAGTACCTCAGGTTCGAACAGTGCGCTACTATGCCCACACGAATTCGGTAACCGCTTTCCCCCTCCTTAACCCTCTTCAGAATCAGTTTTCCATCCTGCAGTTTGACGAGCATTTCCTCCCCTCCCTTCAGCAAGAACAGGTCTGACAGTAACTTGGGGATGTACAGAACAGGCTGTCCCGAGTAGCTTCTTCGTCTCCCGTGATAGTACAGCTTTGCTTTCACAAAAGAGAGTTGTGAGGAATGTATATAAGGATTTCTATGTTCTAGTTCCGAGCTAAAAGTAGAAGCTACTACATATAGAAAGTTTTATATATCTTGAGAACTACTGGGGGGCATGATGGAAAGTAAAGTTGAAGTTGAAAAGGTCGAGCTCGGGGGCGAGATCAGCGGTTTTTTGGTAATTTCCTCGCTCCCGAGCAAAGCTCTTTTGGAGAGATCTCTACCTAAGTTTTTCGAAGACGTTAAGATCGGTCTGGAGGTCATAAGGCTCCTACAGGGATATTTCTACAACCGCTTA
>CAYZIW010000048.1:0-5787 GCA_964478605.1 uncultured archaeon
TTTTGATGGATTTAAAGCTGAAATCGGGATTTTTATAAAGCTCCACAACGGACTTGCTTGCTACGAGAGATCATATGTCAACTTGGTCTTACTTGGTATGAATACTTCAAAGAAAAGTGCCATCACTTTCGGAATTGGAAACCTAAATTTAAGGCTGATTCTTAAATTATAAGGATTTAACTGCTCAGAATACAAAAATACAATTTGATTATGCTCTATTTAGCAAAAAGAGACCTGAAAACAGAAAGAAAATATCCATATGAAACATGTGATGCACAGGAAATCTTATAACTTAGAAAAGCAACAAATAATCATGGTATACTATCTCAACGAGATTGAGCAAAAGCTCCTCAATCTCAGCATTCGACCCAATGCAAGAATTAATCCAGTCCCAGAAGAACTTCGGGGCTGGAACTGGCATTCTCCTCCTTTGAAGCCATACTACGATGTCAAATTGCCGATGTTTCTCATCTGTAGCAATTACTGCCCGACTTCAAGGGATGCTTATCTCTATATTGTAGAAAAAGTTCGTGGGGAAGAGAATTTTGCAGTTAAGCTTGGAAAAGCCGTGCATAATGCGGTTGCCAATGCAATTAGAGAAGCAAAGAAGCTCAACTTCGAAGCAAAACCAATTGAGACAGATAATGAGCTTATAAATAAAGCCATCAGGCTTGTATGGGACTATACAATTTCTGCTTGTAAATCAGCTTTTTTGAAAGTGAAAGCAGAACAGCCGTATGCGAGCGAAGAAGACGTGATATTGACTTCTATACCTTTTCTCGTCGAACATCGTATGGACGGTTCACTGATTGGCTGTAGTGGCTTAATTTCGGTTGATTGCTATGATTTTATGCACAACATTGTCTTTGACGTGAAATTGGGTGACTTAAGGCAAAATTCTCGGCTGTATACCGCTGGTTACGCTCTCGCTTTGGAGAGCATCTACGAAACCCCGCTCGATGTTGGTTGCGTTGTTAACGTGAACTTCGTAGAGGATAAGCTGAGCATAGCGAAGGACCTGCACTACATTGATGCAAACCTTCGAAGCCTGTGGATTGAGCAAAGAGATAGAAAGGCAGAGATTGTTTTTAAGGAAATAGATCCAGGAAAAGCTGAAAACTGCAATCAAAACTGTATATTTAGAGAATTTTGTCTATGAGGCTTGTAGTAGATGGTTTTGGAAAATTCATAGGAGTTGAAAACGGAATGATTGCGATAAAGGAAAAAGGTAAGACTTTGAAAAAGTTTAGAGCTGAAGAACTGAAGCAATTACTAATTACTGGAAAATCTGCAATAAGCAGCGAAGCCATAAAAATCCTTATGCAGAATGGCGTTGATGTTGTGTTCTTCGTCGAAGACGATGTTGCAAGGATAAGTCATCCGCTCATCGGCACCGCTAAAACAAGGAGGGAACAGTACTTGGCTTACTACGACAAAAGAGGCTTCGTTTTAGCAAAGGAAATTCTGAAAGCAAAGATGAAGAACCAGGCTTTTATGCTCTTCAACCTCGCAAAATCGAGAAGAGAAAGCAACGCTGAAGTTGCTGATTTTCTAGTTGATGCAAAGAATGGAATTGAGAATTGCAGAGAAGAACTTGAATCAATTGAGGCAAATAAAATTGAAGATGTCCGCGAGAATTTGCTTGGAATAGAAGGAAAAGCTTCAAAGATCTACTGGCAAGGAATCGCAAAGATAATCCCGAAGGAGTATCGCTTTGAGGGCAGAGAGGGAATTGAATCCGGAACTCCGAGGTTTGCTAAAGACTTGGTTAATGCTATGCTTAACTACGGCTATTCAATCCTATTCGCAGAATGCTGTCATGCTTTAGAACTCGCCGGTCTCGATCCTTATGCAGGCTTTCTGCACGCAGACCGCTCTGCTAGAGAATCGCTCGCAATCGATTTAATGGAGTGCTTCAGACAGCAGATTGTTGATAGAGTTGTCTTAAAACTAATCTCATATTCGCAGATAAAGCCAGAAGATTGCGAAATCAGAAACTTCGTTTGCCATTTGAATGACAATGCAAGAGAACTTCTACTTTCTGAAATTCTGCAAAGATTTGAAGGAGAGAACGCAATACAAAGGTAAAAGCATTTCGATGTCTGCAGTGATGCTAAGCCAGGCAAGAGAGATTGCAGGGTTTTTGAAGGGTGAAAACGATTATGCAGGTTTCTCGCAGAACTGGTAAGCTCAGCGTTGGCGACATAGTTCAATTCCTCTACTGTCCAAGGAAGTTATACTTCATAAAAGTCGCAGGTTTCAGGATCCTCAAGCCGAAGATGGAAGAAGGCAGAAGGGTTCAGGAAGAGGTTACAAAGAAGCTTGAAAAAGATCGCTGAAAAGATGAATGGAAAACTTTTTACGAACTTATGGCTTGAAAGCGAAGCTCTCTGTTTAGCAGGAAACCTCGATGCGTTAATTCTGACTGAAAAAGAAATTCTGCCAATAGACGTAAAATTTTCCAAGTTCAACTCAGTCTCCTATGCATGGAAGATGCAGTTGACCGCTTACAGTATTTTAGCTGAGGAGAATTTCGGCAAAAAAGTGGAAAGAGCTTTTATATACATTGTTTCCGAAAAAGAGACGTTAAAAGAGGTTAAGATATCTGCAGAAGATAAGGAAGCTCTCTTAAGACTGCTCGAAGAGATTGGGATATTGCTTGAAAGCGAAAAATATCCTCAAGCTACGAAGTCCAAAAAATGTGGCTACTGTGAAGTTGAGAAATTTTGTGCTTAATTTTCATGTGAAAAGCTGAAGTGTTACCAATTTAAAGAATTTTATCTCAAATCTAAAACTTTTACATATATGTCAGCAAGTGACAAAAACTTTATATATTGGTAGCATGCAACATAGCTTGGTGTGAGCATGGTAGAGAAAAAAGATATAAAAGGTTTGATTCGCCTAATATTTCTTGCAGCGATTCTGATTCCAGCGTTAAGTATAGTTAGTATATATCTATCGTCCAAAGGCGTAACGTTGCCTTGGGTCTCCTATGTGGAGAGCGGAAGTGAGAGAACTTACTCCGTTGAGCCATTGGTTGTTATAGTCTTCTCTATAATAATGGCTATCTTTTATCATTTAGTATTACAAAAGACCGACAGAGAAAAATATTACTACTATGGCGTAGTGGCGGTTATAATAGTCATAGCAGTGGCTGCTCTTGCCATATATGGTGGTGCATGCGGTGCTTGCGCTGCTTTGGTATGCGGTTCTGGAAAAGTTCAGGAGTGCGGTATAGTGTGGCGGAATATAATAGAAGTTAAGATAAGCTGCGTGTGCAGATGATCTTAAATTTATTTTTTATTTTTAGGCTTTATTTAAAAAGGCTAACTAAAGACCCAGGATTTGTTACGATCTTAGCTTTATCTCTTCTCATTGCTTTTCTATATACCAATGTAAGTGCATCAATGCCCGAAGTCAAGTATTTCATCGATTATAATCTTTTTTGCCTAATATGCTTAACATCTATTTTGATATACAATTTAAATATTTTCAATATATTTAATTTATATTTTCCAAAGACTATGGATGTGTTATTTCTCGTAGCTTTTCTAAACTTATCGCCCGCAATTCCAATTTTGCTTCTTATTTTTATAACAGGAGATTTGATTAAATTTGTTATTGCTACACTGTCTCTTTATTCGGTCTCTTTATTGATCTCCAATGGACCAAAATTTTTCTCGATTTTACCGCTTGCGATTTATCTTTCACTCCATTTCATGTCTCTGTACCAAGAAACAATAATTCTTATTTTCACTTGTCTCCCACCAGCTGTGTTGCTGATTCTACTGTCTGCAAATATCAGACCAATCTTCCTAGGTGGACTGTTGATCTTCTACCGGCATGCTCTCCTAATCTCCACTTTCCTCATACTATATGCAATTTCCTCGCCCAGTTCTTATAGTGGATATCTCACTGTATTTGGTGCAGGAATAATCAACCCAGATTTTTCAAATCCTCTCAGTATTCTTCTCTTGACATCCTCACAGTTGCTTCTGATACTTTTAACTTTTATGAGCTTAGCTTTTTCGAGGAGTGCAGATTATCAACTAAGTGATCTCAGATACCTGTTTGGAACATTTATAAGGAGAAGAGTCATTGCAATTATAACCGCCCTATCCGTGGCAATAGCTTTTGTTATTCCAAGTTATTTCGCCTTAACTTTGAGAGGAGTTATGGATATCGACGTACTATTCATGATTCACTGCTGTTTTACCGCAGTTTTTGCTAACCTATTAATTCCCGCCACCCCTCAAAGTTCTAGACTGGTTTTATCGCTATTCATTTTCTTTCTGTTAGTTATGAACTTCTCAATTTTTCTGGACATCCTTCTATTGACCCTTCTTGTTGTAGCATACGATGTAGATGTTAAGTTGAGCTTTCTATGGAGGGATCTAAAATGGAAAATCGCTTAAAATTGCTTGAACTATTTGGATTGGTTCTAAGGTCTCGTGTTTTTTTGCTCTCCCATTGTTCGATTTTCCCTCTAATTTTCCTATATCCAGAGCTGTGGATAAAGCTTGAACTATTTATTATTTCCACATTTATATCAATAATTATTCATGAGTCTATTCATGTAATTTTTTCGAATAAGCCTAAATTGAGGTTCTCAAACTATTTCATCGAAGTCGTCTCTGAAAAAACCGATAAAAAGCGATTGCTTATATCAACGAACGCTCCTTTATTTACTTTTCTGTTGGGCGCTCTACTTTACGAACTTACAGGTGAAGTATGGGTATCTTTTCCTTTTATACTCCATTTACTATTGCTTCCACCAGACGTTGCAAATCTTGTGCTTAATGAGAGGTGAAGAGAAATGATAGAGACGAGGGAATTGATTTGTGGCTACGGAAAATTTGCAGTTACAAAAAAATTGAATCTGTGCTTCAATGAAGGCACTTATCTAATTTATGGTCCAAATGGTTCGGGCAAAACAACGATCCTAAAAACGATATCAGGACTTTTGAGGCCAATTAAAGGAAAGGTGTATCTTTGTGGAAGAGAGATACATCAAGACAGAAGTGTATTGAAAAATTTATTTTATATATCTGAGAAAATAAATCCTCCTGAATTTTTAAAAACAAAGGAGTATTTGGGTTTGGTATCCTCATTTTATGGTTTGGAAATAAGAAGAACAATTGAGAAAGTAGAAGAATTTCTCAATCAGTTCGATTTGAGCTGGATACTCGATAAAAGTATATCAGATCTTTCATAAGGACAAAGAAGATTAGTTCAGCTAATTTCCACATATGGGGTTGCAAGAAAAGTGAACGTGCTCGATGATCCGCTTATCGGTATTGACGTTGAAACCTATGGTAAGGTCGTAGAAATCTTGCTAACAAAATTGAACGGAGTTACGATTGTGAGCGATAGAACTCACGATTTCTGGAAATTTGCGAAGAAACTGAAAATAGAGAAAGGAGAGGTTAAAGAACAAAGTGGCGTTTAACTGCTTTTTTCGATTTTTCGTATAATTGCAAAAGTTCCCCCTGATCTTTCGATTTCAAGCTTAAATAGTATTACTAATCTAAAGAATTTTATCTTACATCAACCGATTCTTTTTACATATATGTCAGCAAATAGCAAAGTTTAAATACTGCTTGTGCCTATCTTTGACTTGTGAGAGCATGGCAACTAAGAAAATAATTAGTCTGCTTCTGGTTTTAGTGATGCTTTGCAGTTTAGCGATGCCAGCGATTGCGAAGTTAGAACCAAAAGCGAATCCATTGAAGACACAGAAACTTCTGCAATTCTCATAGTCAACGGGTTGATGATCTCTTTTAGAAC
>CAYZIW010000049.1:0-3073 GCA_964478605.1 uncultured archaeon
TTTCTTTCATGATAAAGTTAGGAATCTATAAATTTAAATAGTTTTCGATTAACCATTATCATGATCTTGCTATATCATGCTATATCATTGTGTTAGTCACGCTATATCTTTTGCCGTATCTATCTGCACACCCTCATCCACGTAGAACCTGAAGTAGTCCAATATCGGTTTCTTGCCTCTGATCTTCGGTATTGCAAACTTGTTGATTATTCTCTCACCAGCTCTTTCGAAGGAGATGTCTATCACTACATCAGAAATGTTAAGGACCCTTCTAACGATATCTTCAGAGTGCAGATCTTTTATAAGGTACGCATAGACAACTGTATCGTTCTCCTTCGATAGGATGTACAACTTGTTGAGCAACCACTCTTTTATGCTCCACTCGACATTTAAGGATAAAAAGAAGGATACAGAATCGACTACAAGTACAAAATCCTTATTTTTGCCACATATCTTCTCCATTGATTCATTTAAAAAATCGAATATCTCCTTGTCTCTGTACTTGTCCTCTACAACGAACTGCCCAAACTCGTTCAGGTAGTACTGCGTGAATACATCCACAAAAGTCACGTTTTCTGAAGATATGGAGTTTCTTTCCATGTCCTCTTTTACGTACTTTGCAGGCCTCGATGTGTTGAAGTAAAAACTTTTTGTAACAGATGCAAAGTGATAGAGAAAAACTTCCGGCATAGCTAGTGGGTGTGCATAGACACAAACAAGGCTACCTTTAGGTATACCTCCACCAAGATTGCGATCAAGCAGAAGTATACCTGTGGGAACTTCTTTAGTTTTTAATTGTTGAATCACGAATATTTCTTGCGTAAAGACATTTTAAATATTTCGTCACTTAAATGAGTACCCTTTTCCAAAAATATTTATGCAATCTCGTCGATAGACAGAGATGAAAAGAGTTGTAGCCACAGGAACGTTTGATATAATTCACCCTGGGCATATCAAGTTTCTTGAAGAGGCAAAAAAGTTGGGAGATGAGCTTATAGTTATCGTGGCAAGGGAGAAAAATGTGAAGCACAAACCAAAACCTGTAATTCCAGAGGAGCAAAGAAGAAAGGTTGTTGAGGCTATAAGATATGTGGATAGGGCGATCTTGGGTGATGAGGAAGATATCTTCAAGCCGATATTAGAACTGAAACCAGATGTTATAGCTTTAGGCTACGATCAGCATTTTAATGAAGACTGGCTGAAAGAAGAACTTGAAAAGAGAGGATTGAATTGCGAGGTTGTAAGGATAAAAGTTCATGTCGATTGTGAACTTTGCAGTTCGCATAAGATAGTAGAAAGGATTTTAAATAGACAGAGGATGTGAGATTATGCTCCTAATGATTCCCGGCCCGGTGCAGTTGCATGAGAGAATAATAAACTCTATGTGCAGACAGATGATAAGCCATAGAGGTGCCGAATTTTCGAAGATACTTAAATACTGCATGGACGCTTTGAAGCCAATTTTCGGACTTAAGAATGGTGAAGTTCTTTTGATCTCCGGTTCCGGTACTGCAGGTGTTGAAGCTGCGATATCTTCATTCAGCAAGGTAAAAAAGATTTTAACAATCGAAAATGGTAAATTCGGAGAAAGAATTGGAGAGATAGCATCGAAATACTGCGAAACAAAAAGACTTGAATTTGAATGGGGGCAACCTGTAGATTTGGGAGAAGTTGAGAAGGCCATTAAAGATTGTGATGCTGTAGCTTTCGTCCACAACGAAACATCAACTGGAATGCTGAATCCGGCTGAAGAGATAGCAAAAATCGCAAAAGAGAACAATGCTCTTGTGATAATGGATGCAATAACCTCTGCAGGTGGAGACTACGTAAAGATGGACGAGTGGGGAATAGATGTTGCAGTTGTGGGTTCTCAGAAATGTCTCGGCGCTCCTCCGGGATTGGCTGCTGTAGCTGTAAGCGAAAGAGCGTGGGAATACTATGACAAAAAATGCCCCTACTATCTTGATTTAGCGGCGTACAAGAAAAAACTCAAAGAACTACAAACTCCTTATACTCCTGCTGTACCACTCTTCTTCGCCCTCGAAGAGGCTTTAAAGATCATCGAAGAAGAGGGTTTGGAAAATAGAATAAGGAGGCACATAATTTTAAACTCTGCAGTAAGAGAATGGGCGCTTGCTGCTGGTTTAGAACTTTTCCCGCAACCCGATGGACATTCGAAGTATTCAAACACTCTTACAGCCATAAATCTTCCAAAAGGTGTCTCGGATTCGGATCTTAGGAACACCCTCAGAAAAGAATATGGAATAACCATAAGCGGTGGTCAGGATGCAATTAAAGGGAAGATATTCAGAATTGCTGCGATGGGTAACGTCGGAAAATTGGAAGTCCTATCTACTATAGCTGCAGTGGAAGACGTTTTAAGCAGGTTTACAAAGATTGAAAGTGCTGTTGATGTGGCTGTGAAAGTTCTAAGGGATCTGAAGTGAAGATAGGTATAGCTGATACAACTTTTTCAAGGATAGACCTTGGAAAGATCGCAATAGATGAACTTAGGAAGATAAGTTCGATCCCCTACGAGAGGTACACGGTTCCAGGTATAAAGGATCTACCAGTTGCTGCAAAGAAGTTGATCGAGGAGCGAAACTGCGATCTCGTAATAACCTTGGGTTGGGTCGGTGCTACGCAGAAGGATCTTGCAAGCTACATCGTTTTAAGCATGGGTTTAGTTTTGGTTCAAATTTTGACAAACAAGCATATAATAGATGTGACTATACATGAAGATGAAGCTGAAAGTGAAAACGATCTTTTAAAGATAGCCGAAAACAGAGTTAGAGAGCATGTAAGAAATGCCGTCGACCTGTTGGTAAATCCTAAGAGGTTGCAGAAGCTTGCTGGAACCGGTCAAAGGCAAGGTTTTCCAGACGTTGGCCCAATCCTCAAATGAAACCTATTTTAGTTCAAAATTTATATAAAAGATTTGGTCAATTTTTTGCAGTCAACGATGTTTCTTTTGAAGTGGAGAGTGGGGAAATATTCGGCCTCCTCGGCCCCAACGGAGCAGGAAAGACGACTACGATAAAGATACTTGTAACTCTTCTAAAACCAACCAAAG
>CAYZIW010000050.1:0-3073 GCA_964478605.1 uncultured archaeon
CGGCGATCTGAGCGTGCTTTTCAATCCGAAGAGCGTTGCTGTGGTTGGTGCATCAGCTACTATAGGAAAATTTGGTTACAACATAGTATGGAACCTAAAGCAGCATGGATTTAAAGGGAAAATTTACCCAGTGAATCCCAAATACGAGTACGTTCTCGAATACAAATGCTATCCGAGTGTAGCAGATATTCCCGAACAGATAGATCTGGCAATTATAGCTGTGCCTGCAAAGTTTGTCCCCGAAGTTATGGAGCAGTGTGCAGCAAAGGGTGTAAAAGGAGTAGTTATAGTCAGTTCTGGATTCAGTGAAGAGGGTGAAGAAGGAGCGAAGATAGAGAGGGAGGTAATTAAGATTGCAAAGCAAAATGGAATAAGGATCTTTGGCCCCAACACTACTGGAATTTTGAATACAGACAATGGTTTGATAACATCCTTTGCGCTACTTCCATATATAAAAAAGGGAAGCATCGGTATAATAGCACAAACCGGATTGTTTTTGGGATTGCTGATGGAGATAGTCGCTACAAACCATCCAAGTCTGGGTTTCAGCAAGATAGTTGGATTGGGAAACAAGATAGATATCGAAGACTACGAAGTTCTCAACTTCCTGATTAAAGACCCAAATACAAACGTCGTAGGTATATATGTTGAGGGATTCAGAAATGGAAGAGCATTTTATGATGCAATAAGGAACTCCGAAAAACCTGTCGTTGTTTTTAAGACTGGAAGAAGTGAGTACGGTAAAAAAGCCGCTTTAAGCCACACTGCAGCACTTGCTGTGGATGATGAAATATTTGAAGCTGTAGGTAAGCAAGCAAACTTCGTTAGGGTTTTTAGTTTTGAAGAGATGTTCCAAGTATCCAAAGCTTTTGCTCTTCAACCACTTCCGAATGGAAATAAAGTAGCTATAATTCACTATACTGGATCAGGTTGCGTTCAAGGTGCTGATGCTGCCTACTTTGCCGGGTTAAAGCTGGCTGAATTTGAAAAAGATACGATAAAAAAGATTGAGAGCGTAAATCCAAGCTGGCATAGGATCAACAATCCTGTTGATATTTGGCCTGCTGTTGGAGAGGTTGGGACTCAGAAGGCCTATGAATGTGCAATCGATGCACTGATGTGCGATAAAAATGTTGACTCGATAGTTACAGCATTCTGGAGTAGTCAGGCGCTGGGGGAGATATACCAGCCAGATTTCAAGAAACTTAAAAAGTTTGGGAAGCCGATATACTTTGTTGTAGAGGGTTCGAGGGAGGGAGTTTTTGAGATGAAAAACAAGCTTGAACTAAACGGGTTCCCAGTATATCCAGATGTTATAACAGCAATAAACGTTTTGGGGAAAGTGACTGAGTACACTAGAAGAAAGAACGCACGAAGTTAGCTTCCCTTTTTAAAATTTCAACTTTTTTAGAAAATTCCATGTTTCCCATTCCGAGGTCGTCGAGTTCAATGGTAACAATAGAGTCGTAGCCATAATCTGAAAGAACTTTAAGAATTTTGCCAACTTCTTCTCCCCTACTTGGCTCTACATGGTGATTTTGCGAATCAAAATAGCTCACGTGAACATTTGCTATTCTATCGAAAGCTAACTCGATAAACTTCTCGGCATCTCTCGAAACCAAAGCATGTTTTATATCAAAGGTAAAATATATGTCGTATTTCTTTAAAAATTCCAAAATTTCGTCAGCTCTTTTACAGAGGTTGTTTACATTCGGCTCCGAATTCTCAAGAGCTATAGGAACGTTTTTTATGGTTGCGTAATTTTTTAGTATCCTCAAATAACGATGCAGGCTCAAATAATCCGCCCAAACTGGTTCTCTCTTTGCACTTCTTTTTCCTGCATGAAAGGTTACAAGCTCTGCATGAAGCTTTGATGCTAGATTTATTGCATAGAGACTTTCCTCAATCGTTAGACTACAGAGTTTTTCGTTTATGGAAACGGGGTTCAGATCTAATACTGGAGCATGAATTGCCATGCACATATTCTTAAAACAGTTCAACTTGTTCTCATCCCTATCTATCCAAAAGTGAGGAGTCTCAGGCCAGAATTCAACCCCATCAACTTCGGCAAGTTTAGCAGCTTTTGCTATCATATCAGTGGAATATTCATATAGAAACATGGATGAAAATAGAAGTTTCATACCGCTCTCCTTTTATACTCCTCAAAAATTTTTTCGATCCTACTTAGCTTTCTGTTTTTCAGCTCCAAAGTAGCTTCTTCTATTGCTTTTTCCAAACTTTTAGAATTTACAGCACCTATATTTCCAAAAACGATTATTTCAAGTTTTTCTGCGCTTATCCTAGGCACTCCAGCTTCTTCGAAAACTTCGCTAGCTAAATGTGACATCTCCTTTCCACATATTACTGCTCCTATTTTCTTGCTGCATAAGTATTCAGCCAAAGCTTTACTACCGCCGCTTGAATCCATGATATACACTATTTCACCCTCAGATATTTTTGCATTTTCAATTTCTTCTCTCGTAAACTTCTTCAAAACCTTTATCTCTCTCCATCCAGATAATCCAAGCATCTTTAAATTTTTCAACTCTTCAATCTCTCTTCTGAGTTCTAAAATCTCTTCATCTTTTTTCTTAATCTCTGAACGAAGTTCGGCAAGTCTCTTTTCAAGTTCTCTAACGTAGTTCTCTCTCCTTATCTTCTCATACTCCTCTTTGGACATCTGAACTATCCTTTCTCTCAACTTCTCAATCTCCTCTTTCAAAGTATCGATTTTTTTGAGAAGGGCCTCGTTTTCTTGCTTTAACTCTGCAATAATCTTGTCCCTTTTCTCTATCTCAGTTTTTGGGATTACAATCTCCTTCTTCTCTTCTTTCTTCTCCTTTTCTACATCTTCCTGCTGTAGCAATGTCGCCAACGGTGAACCTTTCAAAACCTCTGCTTTTATCCTGTCTACATCAACTCCCGTCGGTAACCTTTTTTCTATATTTTTGAACTTGCTTTTGTATACGTTAAAAGCATCTAAAGCAGACGCTATAGCATCTCTTTCATGATCGTTTAAAAAGTTGTACCTCGAAGCTAGCAGTCTCTTCTTTTCAACACTCAGATCCTCTTT
>CAYZIW010000051.1:0-2599 GCA_964478605.1 uncultured archaeon
TTTTTAGAAAAATCTAAAACGTCTTCGTGTTCGGGCATGTTCTCGTATTTAAGCCTTAGTCTTGAATAACCCAAAAACATGTAAGCTTTAGCCTCGATAAAGTCTGGAGAAGCTTTTTTTATAAGCTCAGCGTATTTTTCTATAGCATTATCTTGCATGTTGTAACCTTTTATCAACGTAAGTCTTAAGACTGTTCTGCTTTTAGCGTCCCTAAGAACTTCAAGGCTTTTCATTATCTTTTCCCAATTACTTTTTACTGGTCTGTTAAGCTGCAAATGGCTCTGCTCATCAAATGCTGTCAAGCTTACATATAGCTGTGTAGGGTTGCATTTTTCAAGCATTTCGGGATTTGTCCCATTTGTTACTAAGAAGGTCGTAAAGCCCTTTTTATTAAAACAATCTATCAACTCCGGCAGTCTTGGATATAAAGTTGGCTCACCAATAAGACTTATCGCAACCTGATTCGGCTCGTAAGCTTCCGCAAGCTTCTTTTTGTTTACACCTTCAGTTCCATGAAAACCACTCAAAAGTCTCCTCTGTGCTTTTATACATTCCTCTACAATAAACTCCGGACTATCCCAGCCCTTAAAATCTTTGAGTAACTCAAGAGGGCGCCAGCAGTATATGCAGTTCTGATTGCAAACAAGCGCAGGAGTCATTTGAAGACAGCGATGGGATTTTATACCGTAAAACTTCTGCTTGTAACAGCTACCTCTATCTTTCAAAGATTTCTTAAGCCACAGACACGTCTTTACAGCTGAATGGTTTCCGACTATTTGATAACCTTTTAGATCGCTTAGCAGCTTATCCATCTCTTTTAACTTCCACATCCCAATTTATAAGTTATCCGCCCAAAATTCAAAAATTTTGCATGCCTCCTCATAGCCTACCTCTAGCACGTAGTCTATGAAAGCTATGTGACCTTTTATCGCTCTTATCCAGACTTCTTTATCAACTGTAAAGCCTTCAAGTTCTCTTTCTGCTATCTCGTAAAGCAGGTCTATAGGCCTTCTAAAGTTATACAAAACAATTCTATTTATCAAAAAATCATTTTTAAGTCTACTTTCAACTTCCGCCGGCAAGTTAAGGCAGGCATTTCTATTTTTTGCATTCATTTTTATTTTTGAATATATATCTTCATAACTGAACTTTCGTTCCTCCAGATCTCTCAGGATGGCTTCTCTCCACTCTTCAACATCAATTTTTCCAATTTTAGATTTCAAAACAAGCTTTGCTAACTCGATCTGTGTATCCTTTAACTTCCTAGATCTGCTAGACGAGAGATAACAGTACAAAACTACTTTTTCTCTCCAACAGAATTCAAACAAACATCTACTTGCTCTTAGATCTTGAGCCCATCCAAAATCTTCCGGAGGTAGAGAAGTATTTGCTATGTAAGGCCCAAAGTCCTCTGGGAGATCCATAAACATCGCTTCAAATTTGGATTCTCTCAAATAATCCAAAATTTTCTTCCTGTTCCAAGAGGTATTTACGGAGATGAAGTTCACAAGCAGCTTCACAAAAATAAATTAGCATCTAAAAATTTAATTTTCGATTTTCACATCATGGAGAAGTTTTGCCAATTCGACCGCTGCATCTGCAAGTCTGTAAGAGGGGCGGGAGATCATATCTGCATCAACAACGTAAACTCTACCGTTCTTTACAGCATTCGTGTTTTTAAGCAAAGGTTCGCTGATGACCCAATTGTAACTCACATTTTCACCCCCTCCCATTCCAGTTCCGCTGCTTACAATTATAACATCTGGATTTGCCGCTACTAGATTTTCAACACTCACAACTCTCCAACCATCGAAATCAAAGGCATTTTTACCGCCGGAGATTTCGATAAGTTCATCTATAAATGTGTTCTTTCCGCTAACGTAAATTGGGTCATGCCAAACAATGTGCACAACTTTCAACCTTTCTTTTCCAGCTACAGCTTTCTTCACAGCCTCTATTTTTCTCATCATCTCATCTACAAGCTTTTTAGCCTCCTCTTCATGTCCAGTTAATTTTCCTATAATAATTATTCTTTCGCCCACATCTTTCAAGTTTTTAGGATCAAAACCAACAACACTCAGACCGAGCTCCCTCATTCTTTCGATCGTTTCCCTACCATTTCCATAGGCAGCTAAAACAAGATCTGGTTTTAACGCTACAACCCTTTCGATGCTTACCGTAGTATATCCTCCAACAGTTTGGATCTTTCCAGCTTTTCTCAGCTCCAAAACTTCCGGAGGATAGTTGCAATAATCAGTAACACCTACAACTTGCTTTGCTGCACCGATTGCAAAAAGGATCTCCGTATTGCTTGGAGCAAGAGAGACTATCCTTTCAGGAACCTTTTTAATTTCAACCGCATATCCTGTATCGTCCACTATCCTAAACCCATTTACAGTTTCAGTAGTTACAGTTACATTTATTCCCTTCTCTGAAACGCAAAAGAGAAATAGAACGATCAACATTAGACAACATAATGCCAAAAACCTCTTCACTTTTATCCCCTCCACAGTGAGTCTCAAAATTAAAAATTAAAACGTTCTTTTCCTCAGCAGATATGCTACTGCCAACAGTCCAGCGATTGCAAAGATTGCTTCAA
>CAYZIW010000052.1:0-2554 GCA_964478605.1 uncultured archaeon
GTAAGCTCGGAGCTAAAACTGGCAAGGGCTGGTACGACTGGAGCGCTGGAAGACCACAGATAGATACTAGCAAAGCTACAGATAAGATAAATCCGATGGACTTCATGTTCGTCGAAATAAACGAGGCTGTAAAGCTTGTTGAGATGGGGGTTGCAACACCTGAGGATATAGATACTGCAATGAAGCTGGGTTACAACAGACCCTTCGGTCCGTTCGAGTTTGCAAAGAACTTTAGCGAAGAGCAGATAGTCTCAAGATTAGAAGAGCTTGCAAAGTTCTACGGAAAGAAGATATTTGAACCAGCTGAAACACTCAAAAAAGGAAAACTAAAAGAGCTTCTTGAAGGAAAGAAGGAGGTAAAGAAGGAGGATGAGTTCAAAACTATTAAAATAGAAAAGCTTGATGGCGGAGTTACGAAACTTATACTAAACAGACCAGACAGATTGAACACGATATCTGGAGAGGTGCTTACGGAACTTGAAAAGGCTCTAGATATACTTTGGAAAGATAACGAGACGAGGGTGATAGTTGTAACAGGAGCAGGCGATAGAGCCTTCTCTGCTGGTGCAGATCTGGCTGGTACCATAATAACCCACCCGTTCGACTTCTTAGAGCACAACAGAAGAGGAGAAAGAGTATTTAGAAAGTTCAGTGAAATTCCAAAGCCTGTTATTGCAGCAATTAATGGTTATGCTCTTGGTGGTGGTTTAGAAATAGCCATGAACTGCGATATCAGACTCGCAAAGAAGTCGGCAATATTGGGATTGCCGGAGGTTACTTTAGGTATAATACCTGGATGGAGCGGAACGCAGAGACTTGTAAAGCTAGTTGGAATAAGTAGAGCTATGCAGCTTGCCCTAACTGGAGAGAGGATTACTGCAGAAGAAGCAGAGAGATGGGGACTTGTAAATAAAGTATTCGATGATGACAAATTTGAACAGGAAGTCATCAACTATGCAAAGAGCCTTGCAGAACGCTGTGCACCACTTTCAATGGCCATGATAAAGAGATTGATAAACAAGGGCGGAGAAGTACCAATGGATGTTGGTATGGAATGGGAGTGCACAGTTGCAGGATTGATGTTTGCAACGGAAGACATGAAGGAAGGGATTGGAGCATTCCTAAGGAAAGAAAAGCCAAAGTGGAAGGGTAGATAATCCAATTTTTTTATTTTTATGCGATTAAGGGATCTTTTTGTTGAGATACTTAGAGAGAAAGGTATCAGGGGTTTGGGTGTAAACTTTAAGGTTTCTTCTTCAGATCCAATTGGAGATATAGCTCTTTTAGTTGCAAGAGGTATTCTGAACATTGGAAAGTGTTCTAATTTTAAAGACGTAATACCTATCACTGAAAAAATCGCTGACGCATGTGTTGGTAGGTTTGAAGATCCGATTATTTCAAAAAGAGATATAGAAGAGAAGGATTCTTTTCCTTTTATAGCCGTAGACTGCCGTAATTACGATTTTCATAGAGAGAAGGAAAAGAAGAGTTTAAAGTTGCAGATCGAACAGACCCTCGGAGTAGTTAGAAAGTACATGTGGGATGAAAAACTTATAATAACTGGACAAAACTTCGGAGTTGGGAGATTCTACGAAAAATTGGAGGATTTTCTAAACGAAAAAAATATAAAAAAAGTTATCCTTTTCGATCCATACGGTGAAGAAGAGTTTAAAAAAGAAAAAGCCAACTGCTACGTTTTTGGAGGGATAGTAGATAGAGGACAGGAAAGAGCAGGGGCTACTTCAGAAATAGGTAAAGAGATTGAAAAAGCCGGTTTCGATGTAGACTCAAGAAGGATCCTGCTTAGAGGAGATACTGTTGGTGTGCCAGATCGTATAAACCATATAGTAGAGATAGTACTGAAGGTTGTCTTGGATGGTAAAGAGGTTGAAGAAGCGATAAGAGAGGTTCAACCACCGTTGGTTGCAAGATGGAGGCTTAGGAAAGAGTTATCGAAGGTAAGTTTCAGATTGATGGTAGGGGATAGGGTATATAGAGCTGTAAAAAAGTCCGATTTTAATAATTTTAATTGGTTAAATTTAAAAGAAGCCGATTTTTATAAAGTAGCTAGCGAAATGAAATTTTTTGTGCTCGATGAAGTTCCAATGAAATGGATTGAAGAAAGAAGGTGTCATCAAATCAACTTAAATCAAGTTCTTTTTTGAACTCCTGCAGACCTCTTATAGCTACCTCATAGAATTTTTCGATTGGCATTATCTTCTCTACCAAAATTATCCTCTCTCTATCGCATCCAGCAGCAAAACTTTTCTCTTTAAACTTCTTCTTGACAGTCTTTGGAGTGACTTCACTGATTCTTCCACCCTTCACGAGGGCACACGCTATTATTAAACCAGAAGCACTATCTGCTGCCTGAAGAGCTACCTCTATTCGATCCTCGTAATTTCCAAATATATGATGGTTGTGCCTTTTAACGATCTCCGCCGTTCTTTCATCGAAACCCTCCTTAAGCAAAATTTCGTAACCTAAAAGACCGTGCCTTTGCATGTCTCCGTTTACTAATTCGTAGTCTATGTCATGCAGAATACCGACTTTC
>CAYZIW010000053.1:0-1580 GCA_964478605.1 uncultured archaeon
GCCTTAACAGTCTCTCCTCTGTACGGATCGGGTACGCCAATCACAGCAGCCTCAAGAACCGCTGGATGCTCGTACAAAACCTCCTCAACCTCCCTTGGATAGATGTTGTATCCACCGGCGATTATCATGTCCTTCTTTCTGTCGACTATGTAGAAGTAACCATCTTCATCCATCCTCGCTATATCTCCAGTTAAAAGCCATCCATTCACAAGTACCTTCTTAGTTTCATCTTCCATGTTCCAGTACCCCTTCATAACCTGCGGTCCATAGATTGCAAGCTCCCCTTCTTCGCCTATAGGTAAAATTGTAGCATCGTCATCGACAACTACAGCAATGGTGTCTGGCAAAGGTATACCTATGCTTCCAGCCTTGTTTGTACCGTAGAGAGGATTTGCATGTGTAACTGGTGAAGCTTCACTTAAACCGTAGCCTTCAACGAGTTTTCCTCCAGTTGTTTCTTCCCACTGCTTCTTCACTTCAACTGGCAAAGGTGCTGCTCCACTTATGCAGAATTTTATGGATTTCAGGTTGTATTTCTTCAGATCTGGGAAATTTAAGATCGCACTGTACATCGTTGGGACTCCGCAGAATATCGTCACTTTGTACTTTTGAATGCTGTCTAGTATCCTCTTTAGATCTCTTGGATCTGGATGCAGAACGATCGTTGCGCCATACGCTATTGGTGCGTTCATTGACGTTGTCATGCCATAGCTATGGAAGTAGGGTAAAACTCCAATAAACACCTCTTCAGGACTTTTCTCCGGTAACCATTCCAGTATCTGTAAGGCGTTCGTTACGAGGTTGAAGTGAGTAGACATTACAGCCTTCGGAACACCAGTTGTGCCGCCGGTATAAAGGAAAGTTGCAACATCTTCCTTCGGGTTTATGCTCGCTCTTTCTTTAGTCGGTGGATGATTGATAACATCTTTCCAGTAAACTATTCTATCGCTTTTCTCAATTTTGACTTTCTCCTTCTTTAGTGAGTAGAGAAAATTGAGCGGGAAAGGCAAAAAGTCCTCTATCTTGCAAATTATTACTTTTTTGAGTTTTCCGTCCTCGATGAACTTGCTAACTCTAGGATAAATAAATTCAGCGAAAAATCCGTGTTCCGCACCACTGTTTTCAATTATGTATCCAATCTCCCTCGTAGAGTACAGCGGATTGCATTGCACCACTATTGCACCTATCTTAAGTATGCCATAGTATGCTGCAACATAGTGGGGAGTGTTTGGCAAATCGATCACAACTCTATCCCCTTTTTTAACTCCAAGATCTTTTAAAAATCCAGCTACTCTGTCTGAGAGCTCATTAAGTTCTTTGTAGCTTATTTTTTTTCCAAAAAAGATTAAGGCTGTTTTTTCTGGATTTTTTGAAGCAGAATCTTCAAGCAGCTTGTATAGAGGTATTTCAGGATAATTGAGATTAGCCTTAACACCCTTATCATAGTGCTTTAACCATATCCTGTTGATCTTTTCACGGCTTACCTCACTTAAATGCTCGTTCTCTACCCCTAAAACTTCTGACTTTTCTTTCATGATAAAGTTAGGAATCTATAAATTTAAATAGTTTTCGATTAACCA